>PNJK01000054.1 GCA_013821825.1 Rhodobacter sp. | reverse complement strand
ATGTGAATGTGACCGATGGGACCCATGTCTACATGCGCGCGCCGGTCAACGAAACGAACGAACCCTTGTTCCAATACACCCTGATGCCAACCCACATGCGCAGCATGTTCGATGTGTCTGATTTCAAGGACTTGCAGGTATCCCCGCCGTTCGATTTCACCAAGGACGCCTCGGTGATGAAGATCGCTTGCCAGACTTGGCGCTGCCGAGACCATGCCTTCGACAACCTGCTTTGGAATATCGCCCGGGCGCCGGAACAGGCGCAGCCGCTGACCGATCCTGATCAGGAACAGCGGCTCATTCGCTTGATGACGGCATTGATGAAGGAATGCGATGTCCCCGCAGAGCAATACGTACGCCTCGGACTGACAATCCCCGGGGACAAGAATGGTAACCAAAACAACGACATGGGAGTGAGAAATGAATAAAGAGCTTGAGTATCTGAGCCGTGCAGTGATGTCCGGGCAATTGAACCGTCGGTCCTTTCTGGGCAGGGCTGGCGCCTAGGGTCTGTCGGCGGTTTCGGCAAACCTACTGTTGGTCGGTGCCGCCCGCGCGCAAACCCCGGTAAAGGGCGGGACATTGCGTCTGGGCCTTTCGGGAGGTGCTGCCACCGATACGCTGGACCCGGCGCTGGCCGCAGCTTCCGTGCCGTTTTACGTAAACCGCGCCTGGGGAGAGGAACTGGTCGAGCTGGCAGTTGACGGCTCGCTGAAGCCAAAACTGGCGACCGAATGGGCGTCGTCTACCGACGCCAAGGTCTGGACCTTTACCATCCGCAAGGGAGTGCTGTTCCACATCGGAGCCGAGATGACGCCCGATGATGTGGTGGCTACCATTGAACGCCACTCCGGCGAAGATACCAAATTGGGCGCGTTGGGCCTGATGCGTGGTATCGAAAGCGTCAAGTGCGACGGAGACACAGTGGTCTTTACGCTGAAGGAACCGAACGCCGATCTACCCTATCTTCTGACCGACTATCACCTGCTGATCCAGCCAAACGGCGGCAAAGATGATCGGGCTGCGGGCATCGGCACCGGCCCCTATCAGTTCCTGACCAATGATCGGGGAGTAGCTCATGCCAGCCTGCTTCCACTGCCTCCTCAAATTCTGGTCTATCGTCTGCCCAGCTGTAGAGGGTCCTCATCGAAATTCCGAGCTCGACGCACCATTCCTCCGCGAACTTGCCTTCCTCGGCCATCGCCAGAATCCTCAACGGTGCATCGCCGTCGTACTTCAGAGGTGGTTCGAACTTCGAGTCACCTCAACAGTGGTGATGTTGTTTCTGTAGGACATGTGTGCAGTTAGACACGGGATTTGGAACTTTTCGGAGCGAATTTCGGAAGGCTTTGGACCGTTTCAGGACGTCGGTGGCCCTCGTCTGGCAGGTTTGTCTGGTCAACCAGGACCGGAGGAACAGACCATGACAGACCTTCCCATCAGCCATTCGCAGGCAACCAACAGCGCCGGAAGAATTGCGGCGGTTTTCGCAACGTTGATCGCCCAGTTTCGGACCGCTTGCGGCGCTCTGGGCCAGGCCACCATGCTGCACTTCCGCCGCCGAGCCATGCGCCGGGCGCCCGAGGAAATCCTGATGGCACAGGCCCGCCGCGAAGAGGCGCGCCGCGCCGTTGATCGGCTTCTGCAGCGGCGCTGATCACTCCGGTATGCCGCTGCCACGCAGGCCGCGTTCGGTCATGCCCAGCATGCCCGGTGCAAGATACGGCGAGTCGCGGATGGTTGTTGAGATGGTCATGCCCGGCTCGCGCGCCAGAAGCTTTTGCCCGAACCGCCGCGCCTCCTCGACCCGACCCAGCTCCCAATATCCAATTGCAAGGCCCATCCAGCTGGCGGTGTATTCGGGCGCCTCGACCATGGCTTTTTCCAGGGTAGCCACACTTTCCTCTGTGCGACCCAAAGCCAGCAAGGCGCCGCCCAGACCGCAGCGGATATGGCCAATCATCGGGTCAAGCGGATTTATCCGGAGCGACCGGTTGAAGTGGTCGACCGCTGTGACCTCGTCGCCGACATAGCTGTGAGCCCAGCCCGAAGCGTAGAGAACATGGCTGGAATTCGGATTCAGCGCATAGGCCTGCCGCAGGATATGCACCCCCCGCTGTTGCTGCTTTCCGAGAAACGCGATGGCAATGCCGGCGAAGGCCAAGGCCATCGCGTCGTTGCGATGGTCGGTCACCACATCTTCGGCGAGCGGCAGACAGCTGGCAGCCTCTTCCACGCTCAGCCAGCGTTCCGAGCGCGCGGCCACGTTCAGCCGACAAACCAGCGCCTTGGCATGGGTGTATCCGGGGTCGAGCGCCAGCGCGCGCTCCAAGAGCGTCTGGGCGGCGACAAAGCTCGCGAAATCCCGCAGGCGATGCAACTTTGGCAAAGTCTGGAGGCAAAGATCATAGGCGCTGAGGTCGCTTGTCGGTTTGGCGCTGGCGCGGCGCTGTTCGGCGATGATCACGGTCGGCTCGATGGCGGCGGCGACCTGTTCGGTGACCGCGTCCTGCAATTCGAAAATCTCTGCCAGCGTTCCGGAAAACCGGTTCGACCAGATCATCAGGCCGGTTTCCGCCTCGATCAGTTGGGTGTTGATGCGCAGCTGGCTGCCTGCCTGCTGGATGCTGCCTTCAAGGACATATCGCACGCCAAGTTGCTGGCCGACCTCGGCCAGATCGACAGAGCGGCCTTTCAGGGTGAAAGTCGAAGACGCGGCAATCACGAAAAAGACCGGGATGCGCGATAGTGCTACGATCAGATCGGCCACGATACCGTCCACCAGATAATCCTTGCCCGCATCGCCGGTCAGATTGGCGAAGGGCAACACCGCGAGCGAGGGCTTGTCCGGCAGCGGCAGCGTCTTTGCCGGATCTGCCGAGGGGCGGGTCGCAAGGGTCAACTGATACCCGACACCCGGCACCGTCGCGATAGCCCGCGCCCCGATCAGCTTGCGCAGAGCTGCGATCTGGACGGTGAGGTTGCTTTCCTCGACGTTCAGATCGGCCCAGACATGTTCCAAGAGTTCCGCCTTGGTCACCACCCGGCCGGAATGTGCATTCAGATAGGCCAGCACGTCAAACGCCCGCGCGCCGATCTGCCGGGTTTCGCCGTCGATCCGCACTGCGCGCTCGGCGGGCAGGATGACGACCGTAGGGGCAGGGTCGCGGGTCATTCCGGGATCCCCACCGCACGAAATGCATCTTCGACATCCTGGCGCCATGTTGCGACCCTGTCCGGCGTGTCTTGCAGGTGCCACGAGATGGTCAGTTCAGGCACCAAGGCGCGAAAGGTTTCGGCGTAGCGGCGCGCTTCGGCAATGCGACCCGTCTTCCAGCAGGTGACCACCAGCGTCATAAGGGTCCCATACAGGCCCGGCGCCTCCGTCAGAGCGCGTTCCGACATCAGGATCGCCGCCTCATAGTCGCCGCGCAGATACATCAGATTGGCGAGGCCGGATCGCGCCAAGCCGATGTTGGGGTCAATCGGGTTCAGGCGCATGGCCCGAAGAAAATGTTCCTCGGCGGTGTCAACTTCACCAAGATAGCTATGCGCCCAACCAGAGCTCATCAGCACCATAAAGGAGTTTGGATTGAGGGCGAGGGCTCGGCGCAAGGCAGTAAGACCACGGTGTTGTTGGCCGCCAAAGAAGGCCAAGGCAAAGCCCGCATCGCAAAGGGCCTGGGGATCACCGATCCGGGCGTCCGCGAGGATCTCCTCGGCCAGGGGAAGGCAGGACCGCGCCTCGGCAAAGGTGATTGCGCGTGTCGAGAGGGCGCCGATGTGCAGTGCGCACATCAAGCCTTTTGCGCGGACATAATGCGGATCAAGGTCGAGCGCCTGGCGCAGCTGCTCACGGGCGGCATGGAATGCGGCGGCACCGGGAGCGCCGTTCGCAACAGGGGTGGCCCGCACACAAAGGTCATAGGCAGTCAGGCTCGTCGTGGGCTTTCTATCTGTGCGCAAGGCCTCGGCGGTCAGAATGCTTGGCTCGATAGCCGAGGCAGTGGCAGCGACCATGTTGTCTTGCAATTCGAAGATCTCGGCGAGCGGTCCGCTAAAGCGCTGGCTCCAGATCAGATGCCCGGTTTCCGCCTCGACCAGCTGGATGTTGATCCGGAGGCTCTCGCCCGCCTGCTGAATGCCGCCCTCGACAATGTAGCGGACGCCAAGTTGCCGACCGACATCGGCAAGGTCGATGGCCTTTCCCTTCAGCGTGAAGGTCGAACTGGCCGCAATGACAAAGAACGCCCCGATGCACGACAGCGCGGAAATAAGATCGCTGACGATGCCGTCGACGAGATAGTCCTTTCCCGCATCGCCCGTCAGGTTGGCAAAGGGCAGCACCGCGAGCGAGGGTTTGTCCGGCAGCGGCAAGGCCTTTGGCGGCTCTGCCGGGGCTTTGGCGGAAAGGGTCAACTGATAGCCGACACCCGGCACGGTCGCGATGGCCCGCGCCCCGATCAGCTTGCGTAGTGCTGCGATCTGGACGGTCAGGTTGCTTTCCTCGACGTTGAGATCGGCCCAGACGTTTTCCAGCAGTTCCGCCTTCGTCACCACGCGACCTTCATTCGAATGCAGATAGGCCAGCACGTCGAAAGCGCGCGCGCCGATGACCTGATCCGATCCGTCGACCTTCAGCCTGCGCAGGTCCCGCAGAAGCTCGATATTGGGCGGAACGGGATCAATCATGGGAAATCTCAGGAAATGGCTATCGGACCGACGATAGAGGCCGGAGAGCTACTTTCCTAATTCTATTGCGCCAGAGAAGTTCATCGCCCACAACAGCTGACTTCCCATCATTTACCGAACCAGGCGACCAAAGACCGCTTTCGCGGTCGTCGCCCTGAACTTCGCACAAGCAGCGAAAGTCCGGAATCCGCCCCCAACGTCGAAATTGCCGCGACTGCATGCGGAATCTGAGCAACCAAATCAAACGGCCGCAAGGTCTGCACAACAGACATCCGTGACGAGCGCAGCGAAGGACCGCTTTCCGCCAAATCGCTGACAGATCATCCGCTTCGACGCGATCGGCCCTTACCTGCCGTTGCAACATCACTGAAGACTCACGCAAAGCAGACGCTCAGCAACGTGGCTTGTGTTGAGTTCGTCCTTTCGGAGCGAGGCTTTGTGATTGCCAATACGCAGGCGAAGCCGAGGTTGTCTGAAAGTACCTTCGGTCCACTTGTCTCCTCAGGTCTGAGGCGGGATCAGAACGAAATTGCCAACATGTGATTTCTTCAGGAATTCCTGCTGCGCTGCGGCGATCTTTTCAAGCGGATAGGTCCTGGCCAGAAGCGGGCGGATTTCGCCGCGATCAATGTAGGAAATGAGGTTGGGGAACACCGGCTCGTCCCATCCAGTGCAGCCGATCAGGGTCAAGTCCTTCAGGTAGAACACCCGCATGTCGAGTTCGACGACTGGCCCGCTTATTGCACCGGACGAGACATATTTTCCGCCGCGCAGAAGGACATCCAGCATCGCGCCGAACCTGGCCCCGGCGACGTTGTCGACCACAACGTCCACCGAAGCTTTGCCCAACGCCTCGAGCGGAGTTGCGCCACGGTCGATGACATGATCCGCTCCTGCCGCCCGCACATCATCCATCTTCGCAGATGTTGTTATCCCGATAACATGTGCGCCGCGCCTCTTTGCCAGTTGAACGGCGGCAGAGCCGACGCCACCGGAGGCACCAGCTACAAGCACACGCATGCCTTTCCGAACGCCCGCACGGTGGATCATGTTTTCGGCGGTGCCGTAGGCGCAGGGAATGGTGGCGAGTTCGGCATCGCTCCAGTTGCAATTCACTGGGAAGGCCTCGGATGCCGGAACCCTGACGAACTGGGCAAAGGCACCATCGAAGTCCGACCCCATCCAGATGTTTTCGGGAGAGGAGAACCCGTCCGGCCGCATGCAAGCGCGGACAAGGACACGCCGCCCAAGAAGAAGCCTGTTTGCCGCTAGGCCGACTTCGGTGACGATACCGCAGCAATCCGTGCCCTGAATGAAGGGAAAGGGCGTGGCCGCATTCCAGCCGCCGTCGGCCTTTTGGGTTGGTGCGACCTGCTCGGCCTCTGAGGCTTCTGCCGTGCTTTTATTGACAGAGGATGAGTACCACCCGAGGCGCGTGTTTATCTCGGTATTGTTCATGCCCGCGGCCCGCACTTGAACAAGCACTTCGGTCGGCCCGGGGGTGGGGCGTGCGACATCGCAATAGACGAGTTGATCGTAGCCGCCGTTTCCCATCGTCACGACCGCTTTCATGGTCGGTTGTCCGTCCGAAGGGCTGAGTCTGCCAAGTGCTTTGACGCTCATCTGGATCTCCCGAATGGATTGGCTTTCTGCCGGTGGCCCGTCAGGCCTCATGCCTTTTGTCGCGCGTTCTGCGGGTCCCAGGCGGGGCCGCCGAGCACCGCAAAGGACCGGCGTTCGCCGAGAATGATCACATCCAGTTCCTTGGCTACCTTGGGGCCGACATACGCGAAAGCAAGGCTTTTTCCCACCGCATGGCCAAACCCGCCCGAGGTGCAGACGCCGACCACGCGGTCGCCCTGCATCACCGCCTCGCCGCCGTAGATGTCGCAATCGGTGGCGGCGATCTCACCATAGACCAGCGTGGTTGTGACACCCGCCGCGCGCACTGCCTCGGTTGCGGCGCGGCCACGGAACTCGCCCTTGTCGGGGGCATAGAAGCGCGTGCAATCGGCCTCGATCAGGGTGATCTCGTTGGTCAGTTCCGCGCCATAGCCGCGATAGCCCTTTTCCATGCGCAGCGAATTGACCGCCTGCACGCCGAAATCGGCGATGCCATGCGACTGACCGGCGGTCCAGATCGCGTCGTAAAGCCGGGCAAGCTCGGCCATCGGCGCGTGGATTTCCCAGCCGAGCTCGCCGACATAGGTCACCCGCAAGGCGCGGACGGGAATACCGGCAAGGGTGATTTCCTGCGCCGACAGCCATCGGAAGCCGGCATTCGACATGTCGCTGTCCGTGAGCGCGGCCAGCACCTCGCGCGCCTTCGGGCCAGCGACGACCAGCATGCCGAAGGCGTCGGTGACATTGGTGATCGTGACGTCCGACCCTGCCGCAAAGGCCAGATCGTCGCGCGTCTGTTCCTCGGCCCCTGCGCCGGTCAGCAGATAGAAGCGGTCAGGGCCAAGACGGGTGATGGTCCATTCGCCAAGGATCCGGCCCTTGTCCGACAGTACCTGCGTCAGCCCGATGCCGCCCAGCTTCTTCGGCAGGCGGTTGGCGGTCAGCCGGTCCAGAAGAGCCTCGGCCCCCGGCCCGGTCACGTCGAACTTGGCAAAGCTAGACAGGTCCATGATCCCCACCCGCTCGCGCACCGCGCGGCATTCGGCACCGACCAGATCAAAGGTGTTGGTGCGACGGAACTGCAGCTTTTCGACAAAGCCTGAGGGCGCGAAATACTTCGGCCGCTCCCAGCCGTGCACTTCGCTCATGACCGCGCCCTTGGCTTTCAGCGCCTCGAACAAAGGCGTTACGCGGCGCGGGCGGCCAGCCTCAATCTCGCGCCCGGGCAAGGGCGTTTCGAACATGTTGTGATAGTCGTCAAAGCTTTTGGCGCGGGTGTAGTCCTGATCGGCATAGGCCCCGAAACGGCGCGGATCGACGCTGGCCATGTTTATCTCGGCATCGCCGTGGATCATCCACTGGGCCAGAAATTTGCCGCAACCCGCGCCTTGGGCGATGCCAATGGACGACCCGCAACAAGCCCATGCGTTCGCCACCCCCGGCATCGGCCCGACCAAAGGGTTGCCGTCTGGTGTGTGCGGAATCGCCCCGTTGATGATGCGCTTGATGCCCGCATTGGCGAAGATCGGCATGCGCTCCAGCGCCTTTTCCAGCCAAGGCGTGATGCGGTCAAGATCGCCCTCGAACAGCTCGTTTTCGCTGGACCATTCGGGAAAGCCGCCACGGGAGGCCCAAGCCTCGCGTGCGCCGGTATGTTCATAGATGCCGACAAGCCCGGCCTTTTGTTCCTGCCGGTAATAGCCCGCCGTCGCCGGATCGCGCATCACAGGCAACTCGACAGGGCTGTCCTTGAATTCAGCCAAAGGCTCGGTCACCAGATACTGGTGTTCCATATTGGTGATCGGCGTGTCCACGCCCAGCCATTTGCCCACCTCGCGCGCATAGCAGCCCGCCGCGTTGACCACATGTTCGCAGGTGACATCGCCCTTTTCCGTCTGAACCCGGAACTCGCCCGAGGGCAGCCGGGTGATGCCGGTCACGCGGGTGTGGCGCTGGATGACAGCCCCCAGGGCCCGCGCCCCCGCCGCCATGGAATTGCAGGCGCTGGAGGGGTCAACATGGCCGTCCATGGTGGTGTGCGCTCCGGCAAGGATGCCATCCACCTGAAGCCAGGGGTTCAATTCGCGAATACGGTCCGGGCCGATGATCTCCATTTCAAAGCCGACATTGGCGGCAAATCCGGCAACATGGCGGAACCAGTCCACCTCTTCGGGCGTGGTGGCGATGCGGATACCGCCGCAGCCGTGCCAGCCCGTGGGCAGGCCGGTCAACGCCTCCAGCCGGGGATAGAGCGTGTTGCTGTAGTGATGGATTTTCGCCATGTTGTAATTGCCGATGAAGGACGGACACTGCCCGGCGGCATGCCAGGTCGAGCCAGAGGTCAACTCGCCCTTCTCGATCAGCAGCACGTCTTTCCAGCCCGCTTCGGCGAGGTGATAGGCCAGACCCACCCCCATCATTCCGCCGCCGATGATCACCACTTTTGCTTGAGACTGCATGGAGTCCTCCCTTACCGAACGTCGTTCTTGGCCGGCATCCGCACACGGTCAGCCTTGGGGTCATACATCGGGGCAAGGCTTGCGATCGCCTCGCACCGCCGGCCGGCAATTTCGATCTCATAACGCGACGCCAGCACATCGGCGGCGGACTGGCCTTCGCAAGGAACATATCCCAGACCGACCGCGCCGCCCAGATGATGCCCATAGTTGGCCGAGGTGATGATCGACACGATCTTGCCGTCGCGCACGATGGCCTCGTTGTGAAACAGGCTGGGGGCGGGGTCTGTCAGACGGAATTGCACCAAGCGGCGCTTTAGCCCCTCTTCCTTCCGGCGCAGCACGGCCTCGCGCCCGATGAAGTCCGGCTTGGTGGTCTTGACCGCAAAGCCAAGGCCGGCCTCCAGCACGTGGTCTTCGTCGGTGATGTGATGGCCGAAATGGCGGAAGGCCTTTTCGATCCGGCAACTGTCCATCGCGTGAATGCCGCACAGCTTCAGGCCAAGGTCGGCACCGGCGGCCTCGATCTCTTCAAAGACATGGGCGGCCTGATCGGTTGGCATATAAATTTCCCAACCAAGTTCGCCCACATAGCTGACTCGATGCGCGCGGCCAAGGCCCATGCCGATCTCGATCTCCTGCGCGGTGCCATAGGGGAAGGCGGCGTTCGAGAAATCGTTGGGGCTGACGCGCTCCATCAGCGGGCGTGCCCTTGGCCCCATGACGCAGAGAACCGATTCAGCCGCCGAAACATCGGTGATCACGGCGAAGGCCTCGCCCAGATGGCGGCGCAGCCAGGCCAGGTCGCGCTGCAGCGTTGCCCCCGGCACCACCAGCAGGAAGGCGGTTTCGGACAGGCGCGTCACGGTCAGGTCGCACTCGATCCCGCCACGCGGGTTCAGCATCTGGCTGTAGACGATGCGGCCAGCCGGAACATCAACGTCGGCGCTGCAGACCTTTTGCAGGAAGGCCAGCGCGTCGCGGCCTTCGACCCGGATCTTGCCGAACGAGGTCATGTCGAAGAACCCAACCCCGGTTCTGACCGCCATATGTTCGCTGCGCTGGTTTTCCCACCAATCCGTTCGGCCCCAGCCATAGCTGTATTCGGCTTTTTGGCCGGGTGTGGCAAACCAGTTCGCCCGCTCCCATCCCGCCGCTTCGCCAAAGACCGCTCCACGGGCCTTGAGATGTTCGTGCAAGGGCGACCGACGCACCCCTCGCGCGGTGACGGACTGGCGGTAGGGGTAATGGTCGGCATAAAGCAGGCCCAGCGTTTCGGAAACGCGGTCCTTCAGATATTTGCGGTTCTTCCGGAAGGGCTGGGCGCGACGGATATCGACGTCCCACAGGTCGAAGGGCGGTGCGCCTTCCGTGATCCAATGGGCTACGGCCATGCCAGCCCCGCCCGCGCTTTGAATCCCGACCGAGTTGTAACCCGCCGCGATCCAGTAGCCGCGCAATTCGGGCGCTTCGCCCAGATAATAGCGATCATCCGGCGTAAAGCTTTCCGGCCCGTTGAAGAAGGTGTGGATGCCGGTCTTTTCGAACAGCGGCATCCGGTTCATGGCCTTTTCCAGAATCGGCATGAAGTGATCCCAATCCTCGGGCAGGGTGTCGAATTCAAAGTCCTCGCGGATGCCTGCCATGCCCCATGGCTTTGCCTTGGGCTCGAAAGCCCCCAGCATCATCTTGCCCGCGTCAGATTTGTAATAGGCGCATTCATCCGGCACCCGCAGCACCGGCAGGTGGCCCAGCCCTTCGACAGGTTCGGTCACAAGGTAGAAATGTTCGCAGGCATGCAGGGGCAGGGTCACGCCATTTTGCGCCGCAAGATCACGGCCCCACATGCCGCCACAGTTGACGACGACCTCGGCGGCGATATGGCCGGCTTCTTCGCCGGATTGCCAGTCGACACCTGACACGCGGCCATCGGCGGTGGTGATGCGGGTGACCTTTACGTTTTCGACCACCTTTGCGCCCTTCATCCGCGCGCCCTTGGCCAGCGCCATGGCGATGTTGGACGGATCGGCCTGCCCGTCCAGCGGCAGATGCACCGCACCGATCACATCCGACACGTTCAGGTGCGGATACATCGCCTTCACTTCCGACGGCGAGATTTCGGTTACGTCCACATTGAACGCGCGTGCCAGCGTGGCGGAACGCAACAGTTCCTGATGGCGGTCATCAGTCAGCGCCACCGAAATCGAGCCGACCTGCCGGAAACCCGTGGCGATGCCCGTCTCGGCTTCGAGCTTGGTGTAAAGGTCGGCCGAATATTTGGCGAGCCGGGTCATGTTCGCATTGCCACGCAACTGGCCGATGAGGCCGGCAGCGTGCCAGGTCGTGCCGGATGTCAGCCGCTTGCGTTCGAGCAGGACAATGTCCGTCCAGCCAAGTTTTGCCAAGTGATAGGCCACCGAACAGCCGGAAACGCCGCCCCCGATGATGACAGCACGAGCATGAGTGGGAAGATCAGCCATTGTCTATTCTTTCACTGGGAGCACGAAACAGCTTGCTCAGACGGATGCAGGTGTCCGCCGTCGGATCAGCCGGCGCCTTGGCGATGTCGCGCCGCGGTTAGGTTCTTGACGCCAGCGGCTGCAAACCGCCGGTATTGATGATGGTGACAAGTCCGGGAAAAATCTCGCGCGACTGGCTCGCGCGGCCAAGAAGCGTCAGGTCGTTCAGGTAGACCCTGCGCAGGTCGCCTTCGACCATAGGCCCGGCAATCGCCCCCGAAACCGCATAGCGTCCGCCGGGGCGCAAGGCCCCGAGCCGCTTGCTCCAGCCTGCGCCACCCATCACATCGATGACGACAGCAAAGCCTTTCGCCTCGGGGTCACAATCACGCGCCAGTGTCGTGACGGCGCCTGCCGCAAGGACCGATTCGGCTTTTTCGACGCGGCATTGGCCCGTCACCCTTGCCCCGCGCAGGAGCGCAAGCCGAACCGCAGCCATACCCACGCTGCCCGATGCGTCAGTGATCAGAATCTTTTCGCCCCGCCGGACACCCGCCCGCGACAGAAGGCCATGGGCCGTGCCATAGGCCCGGTGCATGGCATCCGTCTCCAAATCCATCAGGACAGTGGAGCTGACGTCGCGAAGGTGCTTGGCTGGCACGATGCAGAGTTCGGTGAGCGCCCTGTCATATTCGGATCCGATGGCGCGCATGGCCATTGGGTTCGCCTCGGTCGGAGCCGCCAGACCGGTCGGGCAGAGAACCCGCGCGCCGATTTGCGGCTCGGTGACGCCCTCGCCCAGCTTGACGACGCGCCCACACAGATCGGGGCCCCGAAGCTGCGGGAACTGGATCAGCCCCGGCCAGCCCGCCGTTTCGGGGGGGCCTGATTCCGCAGACCAGCCCTTGCGGGTGTTGATATCGGATGCGCTGACCCCTGTGGCCAGAATCTGGATCAGAACTTCGCCCGGTCCGGGATGCGGCCTCGGCATACGGTCCGGCCTGCGGACGGTCTCGAATTGGTCGCGGCCGGTCAACAAAACACCGCTCATGCAGGCTTGCAGGGTCATGCGCGCCTCCTGCCAGTAGCATCCGCCTGCAAGGCGGCGCGGCGGCCATACCGCCCCGTCGGGAGGCCCGCCCGCGTCGCCCGCTCTGGGCAAGGCGCGTCACCGTCGCGATGGATCTTTACCCCGCCGCAGTTGCCGATGAACACGGGGGATTGTCCCGCGGCACGCCAAGTCAATTCGACCTTCTCGATCAGTAAGACATCCGTCCAGCGCGCTTCGGCACGGTGACAGCCCAGACCCACCGCCATCATGCCGCCACTGACATCTGCCAATTTCGCCCGCGATTGCACGGGTTTCCCCTTACCAGACGCCGTTGCCAGACTGCATCCGTTCGCGCGGAAGGATGATGTTGTAACCGGACCGGATCGCCGCATCGGTGCTGTCGCCGATGTGGCGGGGGTAATGGTCCGCGAGGATCTTGCGCACCCGGTCACGCGCCACTTCGCGGGCGTCGCGCGCACCGGCGTCCTGCCATTCGCTGATGCTGCGGCGGTCGGCAATTTCGGGATAAACATAATCGGTCTTCATCCGCGCGAAGGTCTGGGCATGGCCAAGGTAATGGCCGACCCCCATCACCGTGTCGCGGATCACCTCAAAGCTCAGCGTGTCGGGCGTGACCTCAATCCCCTTCACGGTGCGCAGGATCGCGCCCAGAAGGTCGTTGTCGATGACATAGCTTTCAAAGCTTGTCCCCATCAGCGAGCCCTGCATGCCCGCGCATTCGTGGATCATCGTCGCCCCCGCCTGTGCGGCCAGCGACACGGTATAACCCTTCTCGCCGCCGCTTTGCGCATCGGGCAGCTTGCTGTCGGTCATCCCGGCGGGGACGGAATTGGGCAGGTCGTAGAAATTCGCCATCTGCGCGCAGGCGGCTGATAACAGCGCCTGCTCGCCCGACCCGCCCGACATGGCCCCTGTGCGCAGGTCGGAAACAAAGGGCCAGGAGGCGAAGATGCCCCGGCACTGCGGATCGATGATGTTGCACAGGGTCAGCCCCGCCAGCACTTCGGCGCAGGCCTGCGCCACCGCTCCGGCAAGTGCTGCGGGCGCGGTGGCCCCGGCCTGCCCGGCGGAAACCAGCAGGATCGGCATGCCAGCCAGAACGGCAGCCTCCAGCGCATCGCAGCTTTCGGTGGCAAAGCGCATCGGCGGCACGACATGGCAGCAGACGGCGGTGCAGAAGGGCCGCTCGCGGTGCTTGCCCTCGCCCCCCGCGACCGCATCGAGCATCGGCTGCACCGCGCGGACCGAGGCGCTGTCGGTATAGCTGACTGCGATGGATTTGGTGGTGCCCGCAAGGCAGGCGTAGGTCGTGTTCATGTCGAGGTCGAGGATGGTCTTGGCATCCCGCGCCACGAGCGAGCGGTGATACCAGTGGATATTATCCAACCGGTCGACCAGCCGGGCAATGTCGTAAAGATCGGCCACCGTGCTTTCGCGGTAGCGGCCGGTCTCGAAATCCATGATCGTCGGCGCCGCGCCGCCGGTGCCGGTGTGAACCCGCCGACCGCCGATTTCGATGTCATGCATCGGATCAATGCCGTGCAGGGTGAACTTGCGGCGGGTGCGGGCGATCACATCCTCGACCAGCGCGCGCGGAAAGCGCAAGCGGCCATCGCCATCCACCCGGCAGCCTGCGGTCACCGCCCGCGCCTCAAGGCTGGGTGTCAGTTGCGACAGGCCGAGGTCTTCGAGAAGCCGTAACACCAACCCGTGAATTTGCAGCATCTCGCCATCGGTCAGGGGCTTGTAGCGGCCACCCACCATGCCCGCCGGCACCGGCGAGGCGGACGGGGGGGCTTCGACACGATTGCGCCGTCCGGCGCGGCGCGGGGAAAGTTCGGACGGGAAATGTTCGGACATGGCGGAACCCCAAGGATTGCTTTGGGACCAGCTAGCACCGCATCCTTGCACCGTTCAAACGATCATTCCGTATGTGTCGCATTCCTCTGGGTCATGCGAAGATCCCCTTGACCTTTGGCCTCGACGCTGAGCCAGTCCAGAAAAGCCATGATCCCCGGCGTGTGGGTGGCATCGTTGGATGTGCAGAGGTAATAGCCCTCCCGCGTTTCCACCGTGCGCTCCACCGGGCAGACCAGCCGCCCATCTGCCAGCAACGGATCGGTGACATAGCTCCAGCCCAGGGCCACGCCATGGCCCGCCTCCGCCGCCTGCAACACCATCGGGTAAGAGTTGAACCGCAGGCCGCGCCGCACCGGTTGGCCGTTGACGCCCTGCCGCAGCAACCATGTCCGCCAGTCCACGCCCCCGAAGGAAGGCTTGCCATATTCCAGATGCAACAGCGTCTGGTCGAGCAGATCTTCGGGCCGGTGCAGCGCCGGATGCTCGCGCAGATAGGCCGGGCTGCACACCGGATAGACCCGTTCGCCGAACAAAAGCCGCGCCTCCAGCCCCTCCCATTGGCCGGAACCGAACAGGATCGCCACATCCACCTCGCCCGTGCCCGGCAGTACCGGCTGGTCGGTCGCCAGCACCCGCAGGTCGACATCCGGTTGCAGCGCGCCAAAACGTTCCAGCCGCGGCATCAGCCAGAACCACGCAAAGGCCACCGAGGCGCAGACCGTGATCTGCGGTGCCTTCGCCGCCGCGCCAAGCGCCGCAAGGCAGGCACTCACATCGTCGAGCCCGCGCGTCACCGACTCGAACAGCCGCTGCCCTTCCGCCGTCACTTCGATGGCACGGTGCAGGCGGCGAAACAGCCGCAGCCCCAGCGCATCCTCGAGCGTCTTGATCTGCCGGCTGACCGCGCTCTGCGTCAGGCACAGCTCTCCAGCCGCAAGCGTAAAGCTGCGGTGGCGCGCAACCGCCTCGAAGGTGTGAAACAGGTCCAGAGGGGGCAGGCGGTATTTGCTCACAAGCATCCTTTCGCGACCAGCGCGTGAACCGATTTTGAACCCGGTGTCTGGTCTATGAAAGGCGCTCTACCAGAAACGAACCAGCCTTGGCGCGGGTGAATTTGCAGGAGGGCTCTTTTCGCCGCCCGAACTGGGTGTTCAGTGGAACTCTCGGCAAACTGGCCCACCATTTGAAGGACGGTACAAATGATCGCCGACCACATCAGCTTGAACGTTTTCTTGAAGGCAATACAGGGGCCGTCGCGCCGGTGGGGCGAACGTCGGCTTTCGCTGAGATATTCTCAACCCTTGCGGCTCAGCATCGGTCCGCTTTCCGCCGAGGCTGTGTAAAAACTCTGATTTATGCTATAGTTACGCATGGTTGGGAGAGTTTACATGGCAGGTTTCATCGAGGGTGTCAGCCGCGATCAGACGGTACTTTTCCCGGATCGGTTGGACGACCGGATCGGGGAGGACCACCTTGTGCGCGTGGCGGATCTGTTTGTCGACCAACTCGATCTGGCAGGGCTCGGGTTCCAGCGCCATGCGGCTGCGCGCACGGGGAGGCCGGGGTATTATCCGGCTGTGCTGCTCAAGCTGTTCATCTACGGCTACCTGAACCGGATCCCCTCCAGCCGCCGATTGGAATGCGAGGCTGGCCGCAATGTCGAGCTGATGTGGTTGACCGGGCGGCTGGTGCCGGATCACAAGACCATCGCCGAGTTCCGGCGCGACAACGGTGCCGCCATCCGCCGGACTTGCGCGCAGTTTGTTCAGCTTTGTCGCCGGATCGGTGTGCTGACGGGCGAATGCGTGGCTGTCGACGGAAGCAAGTTCAAGGCGGTCAACAACCGTGATCGGAACTTCACCAAAGGCAAGATCGCAAACCGTCTTGCTCATCTGGAAGCCGAGGTTGGGCGCTATATCGAGGAAGCGGAACGAATTGATCGTCAGGAAACCGGCGACGCACGCGCTGAACGTGCTGGTCATCTGACCGGCCGATATCACGGTATCCGGCGTGAGATCGAGCGACTTCTGGCGATGGAGAAGGCCTTGCCCGGACAAAGGGACAATTCGTAAAGGCTGACTTCGCTTATGAACCCGACGCCGACATCTATCGCTGCCCGGCGGGACAGGCCCTCACACATCGCACCACAACCGAGCAGCAGGGCCTGCAAATGCGGCGCTATTGGACAAACGCTTGCAAAGGATGCCCTCTCAAGGACCGGTGCACGACGGGGTACGAGCGCCGGGTCTCAAGGTGGGAGCACGAGCATTTGGTCGAGGCCTCGAACGCCAGACGGCGCGGCCCGGCTGCACCAATGAGGGTCCGCCGATCGACCGTCGAGCACCCCTTCGGCACCATCAAGGCATGGATGGGCCAGAGCCACTTCCTGACGCGTGGCTTGAAGAGCGTCAGCACGGAAATGGCGCTGAACGTGCTGGCCTACAATATCAAGCGCATGATCTCGCTGATGGGCATCGGGGGCCTGATGCGGGCAATCCCGGGCTGATCAGACGTCCTGGTGCGCCAAGTTTAGCATCAGAATGCCTCCTCCGAGGACATGGCGCCACGAAATCGGCTGAATGTTCACAAAAGCTGTGCGGAACGCCAGGCGCGGGCAATCCACCCACCATGGCCGGTAGTTTTGACACAGCCTCCGCCCTTTTCAGTCGTTTGAAGACAGCTCTGGCAACGAGCCGTGGCGTCTGATTCTGTCGCCCGGCTTGACGAACGGATCAGGTCCGAATACCTACCGAGAGCAGCGCGGGCGTTGTGTAATGGTAAGACCTCTGCCTTCCAAGCAGAAGACGCGGGTTCGATTCCCGCCGCCCGCTCCATCCTCACTTGCACAAAGTGACCTGGAGTTCCGTTCGGGACCGGACCGATCGTGACGATCAGACCGCAGAACGGCGCGCGATCTCTGGCCTGGTAGTAAAGGCCGGAACCCTTACAGGTTTTCGGCCTGAGGCATTCCCAGCACGTGGTAGCCGCCGTCGACATGCACTACTTCGCCAGAGGTGCAGGCTCCGCCTGCGGAACAGAGCCAGACAGCCGTTCCACCGATGGCCTCCAGGGTCGCGTTGGCGCGCAGGGGGGCGTTCGCCTCGGTATGGCGATAGGTTGCACGGGCCCCGCCGATGGCCGCCCCGGCAAGAGTCTTCATCGGGCCGGGCGAGATGGCATTGACCCGAATCCCTTGCGGACCGAGGTCATTGGCAAGGTACCGGGTCGCGCTTTCCAGCGCTGCTTTCGCCACGCCCATCACGTTGTAGTTCGGCACCACGTGGTTCGAGCCCTGGAAAGTCAGGGTAATCAGCGAGCCACCCTCTGGCATAAGGTCCGCCGCACGGCGGGCAACGTCGATGAAGGAAAAGCACGAGATCGTCAGCGAGTGCTGGAAATTGCCGCGCGTGGTGTTGATGAAGCGGCCCGTCAGCTCGTTCTTGTCGGAAAAGGCGATGGCATGGATCAGGAAGTCCATCGTCCCCCAGCGGGATTTCAGTGCCGAGAAACACGCTTCAAGGCTGTCATCGTTGGTGACGTCGACATCGACCAGGAAATCGGACCCGACCGAAGCTGCCAGCGGCTCCACCCGTTTGCCGAAGGCCTCGCCCTGATATGAAAAGGCAAGCTCCGCGCCTTCAGCGGCCAGCGCCGCAGCGATGCCCCAGGCGATGGAACGTTCGTTCGCCACGCCCATGACAAGCCCGCGCTTGCCCTTCATCAGGTCAGCCATGATGCGATCCTTACGAGAGGTACTTCGACATGACGAGTGTCGCGTTGGTGCCGCCGAAGCCGAAGGAGTTCGACAGGACAGAGTCGAGCTGCACTTTCTCACGCAGCTTGGTGACGATCTCGCCCTCGACCAGGGCGGGGTCGGGGGTGATGACGTTCGCCGAAGCCGCGATGAAGTTGCCGTTCATCATGATGAGGGAATAGATCGTCTCCCACACGCCCGCGCCGCCAAGGCAGTGGCCGGTGAGCGATTTGGTCGAGGCGATGGGCGGCGTCTGGCCCCGGCCGAAGACGCGGCGGATGGCCTCGACCTCGGTGATGTCGCCGACCATGGTGCTGGTGCCGTGGCTGTTGATGTAGTCGATCTTGCGGCCCCGCGGCAGGGTGGACAGGGCCACCCGCATCGCGCGTTCGCCGCCTTCGCCGCTGGGAGCCACCATGTCATGGCCGTCGGAGGTGGCGCCGTAGCCAGTGACCTCGCCGTAGATCCTGGCGCCACGGGCAAGGGCGTGTTCCAGTTCCTCAAGGACGACGACCCCGCCGCCGCCCGCGATGACGAACCCGTCGCGGTTGGCGTCATAAGTGCGGGACGCCGTTTCGGGGGCGTCGTTGTACTTGCTGCTCATCGCGCCCATGGCGTCGAACAGGCAGGAGAGGGTCCAGTCCAGTTCTTCGCCGCCACCGGCAAAGACGATGTCCTGCTTGCCCATCTGGATCAGTTCGGTCCCGTTGCCGATGCAGTGCGCGCTGGTCGAGCAGGCCGAAGTGATCGAATAGTTGACACCTCTGATCTTGAAGGGGGTGGCAAGGCAGGCCGAGACGGTCGACGACATGCCCTTGGTCACGCCGAAGGGGCCGATGCGCTTGGGCGAGCCGGTTTCGCGGACGATGTTGTGGGCTTTGAAGAAGGACTTTGTCGAGGGCCCGCCCGAGCCGACGATGATCCCGGTCCGGTCGTTGGAGATGTCGGACTCCGAGAGGCCGGAATCCTTGACTGCCTGGTCCATCGCGATGAACGTATAGGCCGCGCCGTCACCCATGAAGCGCAGGTCGCGCTTGTCGATATGGTCTTCCAGCACGATGTTAGGCTGACCGTGGACCCGGCAGCGGAAGCCATGCTCGGCATAGTCGGGGGCGAAGACGATACCCGATTTCCCGGCCCGAAGGCTGGCTTCTACCTCGGCGGCAGAGTTGCCGATGGACGAGACGATGCCGATCCCGGTAATGACGACGCGGCGCATGGGGGCCTCCCTTGGTGAACTGGGGACTGTTTAGGGCAGTGGGGGGGAGGGGGCAAGGAGGTTGGGAGCAAGAGGGGCGAATGGGGAGGATCAGCCTGAGTTGTTCTTCGTGTAGAGCGACGGCATCTTCCACCAAGCCGCATGACAAGAATAAGAATCGGAGTCAGATCGAACTGGTCGTCCTTGTCCCTGCCCTTGTCCTTGGTCTCTATGTCTTTGGCGGGATCGTCGTACCGATCCTAAACATGAGGAAAAACCCCGCCAGGCGGCCAAGGAAAGGCAACTGCGGGAAGCAGAAGTCGAAACCCAGAAACGGATCGCCGATGCCTTGGAGGAGAATGCACGAAAGGGCAGGCCCGACGCATGATCGCCGTCACGCCTCGCTGAGCGCCACCTTCATATCCTTCACCAGATAGATCACCTCGCCATCCGCCTCGACCCGGCCATCGGCCACGCCCATGGTCAGGCGGCGGGTGGTCAGGGCCTTGGTGAAATCGACGAAGTAAGTGAGCTTCTTGCGGTCGGGGCGGACCATGCCGGTCAGTTTCACCTCGCCGACGCCAAGCGCGTAGCCACGGCCCTGCCAGCCGCGCCAGCCGAGGTTGAAGCCGGTCAACTGCCATAGTCCGTCCAGCCCAAGGCAGCCGGGCATGATCGGGTTCCCCGGAAAGTGGCAGTCGAAGAACCAGAGATCCGGCGTGATGTCGAACTCGGCCACTACATGACCCTTGCCATGCTCACCCCGGTCTTCCGAGATGTCGGTGATCCGGTCCATCATCAGCATCGGCGGCGCGGGTAATTGGGCGTTGCCGGGGCCAAAAAGCTCTCCCCTGCTGCATGCCAGCAGTGCTTCCTTGTCGAAGTAGGTTGGATAAGACGCCATCCCTTGTGGTCCCCCGCTAAGCCTCTCACCCTCCCTAGCATTTGGCGGGGAAGAGTGGCAAGGCCGCGGGTGTTTCCCGGCCTTGACGGCCACAGATCCCAGGGCAAGGGTGGTGGCCTTGGTGGAGAGCGACAGATGACGGCTTTGCGGCGGTTCATTGCGGCAAGCGGGATGACCAATCTGGCTGACGGTGTTGCCGTGGTGGCCTGGGCCTGGATCGCCTCGCTCTTGACGCGGGATGCGCTGTTGGTGGCGCTGGTGCCGGTGGCGCTGCGGTTGCCGTGGTTTCTGCTGGCCTTGCCCGCGGGAGTGGTCACCGACCGGGTGGATCGGCGGCAACTGATCCTGCGGATGGATGCGCTGCGGGGCCTCGCGTTCGCGGGGGCGGCAGGGGCGATCTGGGTGGCAATGCCGTTGGCTCCGGCACCTGCCGAGGGGGTTTCGGCCCCTGCGCTTTATTTCGCGCTGGTGCTGGCGGCTTTCGTGGTCGGCGGCGCCGAGGTCTTTCGCGACAATGCGGCGCAGAGCATGCTGCCGGACTTTGTGCCTTCTGACCAGCTGGAGCGGGCGAATGGCCAGCTGTGGAGCGCCGAGCTCTTGACCAACGCGCTGATCGGTCCGGCGCTGGGGGCGGTGCTGATCGGGCTTTGGCTGCCCCTTGCTTTCGGGTTGAATGCGGCGGCCTACGGGCTGGCGATGCTGCTGTTGGCCGGGATCTCCGGGCAATTTCGGCCGGACCGCACCGACGCCCGCAACTGGCGCGCTGAACTGGCAGACGGGTTGGCCTTTCTGCGGGCAGCGCCGCTTTTGCGCGTGCTGGCCTGGACAACCGGATTCTGGAACATGTTCCACCAGATGATCGTGATCGGGGTCGTGCTGCATGCGCAGGAAAACCTTGGCTTGTCGGCCACCGCCTATGGTCTGACGCTGGCCGGAGGTGCGGTGGGTGGCATTGCGGGAAGCCTGATGGGCGACAGGATCGCGCGGGCGCTTGGGCCGGCACGGACGATGCAATGGATGTTGCTGGCCTCGGGCCCCTGCTTTGCAGCAATGGCGCTGGCACCGGGTCCGGTCACGCTGGCCATGGCTTTCGCGGCGATGGAATTTTCGGGCCTAGTCTGGAACGTTGTGTCCGTCAGCACCCGACAGCGGATGATCCCGGATGCGCTGCGGGGCAGGGTGAACAGCCTTTACCGGCTTCTTTCCTGGGGAACGATGCCGGTGGGGCTGATCCTGTCGGGCCTTGTGGTCACCATGGGCGAGGCGCTGCTTGCACGCGAAACAGCGCTGACCTTGCCGTTCTGGGCGGCCGGTCTTGGGTCCATCGTCCTGAGTATGGCGGTCTGGCGGCCGATCCAGCGCGGTTTTGCGTTGCAGTAAGCCGCTTCTTGGGCGGATTCTGATTGAAAGCCGGGACAGCGCGGCCCTATATCAAATTCATGGATATGCACACTCGGGCATCGGATGCCGGTTACGACCGGGGCGCGGAATGGCTGAAGGCCGGCGGCCTTCGGCCGACGCGGCAGCGGCTGGTGCTGGCCGCTCTGCTGGTCGGTGACGGCGAAAACCGGCATGTCACTGCCGAAGGCCTTTATGCCCTGTCGTCAGCCAGCGGTGAGCGGGTCAGCCTTGCCACCGTCTACAACACGCTGCGCGCCTTCTGCGAAGCCGGGTTGATGAATGAAGTCGTGGTCGACGGGTCGAGAAGCTATTTCGACACGCGGGTCGATGACCATCCGCATTTCTACTGGGAAGAAAGCCACGCGCTGACCGACGCCCCGGCGGACGAGCTGGAGATTGCGGCGCTGCCCCGCGTGCCCAAGGGCATGGCAGTGGCGCGGGTGGATGTGGTGATCCGTCTGCGCCGCGCCTGACAAGAAGCGC
>PNJK01000053.1 GCA_013821825.1 Rhodobacter sp. | reverse complement strand
CCGGCAGGTCAAGCCTGCCGCGAAAGGCCCGGCGGTAGAAGTCGACGATTGTCATCCCCGGCTTCGGCGACCGAAGCATGACAAGCAGCACGATGGTCGGCGACCAGCTGCCAAGAATGACGACTGCCGTCATGACAGCGGGAGGGGCGCCGAATACCACGCTGGCCACACCTCCCAGTACCAGGATGATCGCCCAGAAGGCCAGGTAGGCCCAGAAAACATATCTCCACACCGGATCAAGCCTGCCAATTATCGTTCCCGCCCCCTTCTTCGTCTCTGCCACACGTCCGCCCTGCCCGATCAGAACCGCATTCCGGCCAGCCAGGCCTCAAGCCCCTCCTCGCCGGCGCGAAGATCGCGGTCGGTGATGCCCGAGCCTTCGGGCCGGTATTCACCGGCGATCCGGCCATCGAAGATGTAGAGAACGCGCCCGCTCCGCGCTGCTACCCTGGTGTCATGGGTAACGAGCAGGATGGTCGTCCCCGTCCGGTTGATCTCGCCCAGAAGGGCCATGATCTCGTTCGCCGAGGTCGAGTTCAGGGCTCCGGTCGGTTCGTCGCCGAAGAGAATCCGGGGGTCGTTGATCAGCGCGCGGCAGATGCCGACGCGCTGAAGCTGCCCGCCAGAGGCCTCGCCGATGTCGCGATGCTCCAGTCCGGTGATGCCGGTCCGCTCCATGAGCCTTCGCGCCCGCTCGACGATGTGGTCGCGGTTCCGGCGGTTGTCGCGCATCGCGGGCAGGATGATGTTGTCGAGGATGTCGAGGTTGCGCAGCAGCGTCGGCTGCCGGAACACCACCCCCATGGAGTTCCGCCGGATATCGGCCAGCGCATCGTCGCCAAGTCCCGCAAGATCGGCACCGTTAAAGATGACGCGGCCGCTGTCGATGCCATCCATCCCGCTCAGCGCGAACAGCAGCGTCGACTTGCCCGAACCGGAGGGTCCCATGATCGCAACGAACTCACCCGCAGCCATCTCGACAGAGACACCATCGAGGACGTTGCGCTTCTCGGCGCCCGCGCCGAAGGATTTCACGATGTTCTCGGCGACCAGAATCCTGTCCAAAGGCTACTCCCTGATGTTCGCCGAAACCCGGATGCGACCAATGTCCGAGGTTCCGGCAAGGGTTGCGGCAAGCGTCGTGACCAGCATCAGGGCCGGGGAGACCAGATAGACCCACAGCGGATCGACGACAAAGGCAAACGTTGCTGCGCCGAGGGACGCGATAACCGCCCCGACCAGCGTCATTGCACTACGCAACTTGCTTCCGATCAACGAACAAGCCGCGAAAGCGCGTATAGTTTGGTATGATTTGACCTCAATTGGGAGCGTTGTTGATGTCCTACGCCACTGACCTCCGGGAAAAACCGTCCGGCGCTGCCGGGCTCGTTGTGTTCGTTCTCATAACCTTCGCCATTAGCTGGGGGATTATCGGCAGCTACGTGCTTTGGCCCGATGCCATGTCGGCCCGTTTCGGCGAGGCCAGCGGATCGCATCCGTTCTTCTTCCTGGCCACCTGGGCCCCGGCGATCGCCGCATTTGTCCTGGTCCTGTCTTGGGGCGGGTGGAACGGCCTGAAGAGCTTCCTGTCGCGACTGACACTATGGCGATGCCCGGCACCCTGGTGGGCGTTCATCCTGATCGGCATCCCTGTCGTCTACATGGCCGGGTCACTGATCAAGGACGGTCCCCTTCTGGCGCCAGTACCACCCGAGGGCGTGGGGACCATGGTCTCTGTCATGTTCATGATGCTGTTTCTGGGTCCGATCGAAGAGTTCGGCTGGCGCGGCGTGGCACAGCCGCTGCTGCAACGGTATGTGGCACCTTTCTGGGCCGGGCTCATCATCGGCACGATCTGGGGCATTTGGCATCTGCCGGCATTCTACCTTGCGGGCGTCGTCTTTGCGCAATGGAGTTTTCTGCCCTTCTTCATCGGCAACATCACGCTGGCAATCCTCGTGACGCCGATCTTCAACAGCACGCGGGGCAGTCTCTTGTTGCCGATGCTGTTTCATTGGCAGCTCATCAACCCGTTCTGGCCCGATGCCCAGCCTTGGGACACCTGGCTTCTCGTGGGGGTCGCGGCGGTGGTGGTCTGGCTGAACCGCGCCACAATGTTCATCCGTGAGGGCGCGGTGTCGGACGTCATTCCCGAAACAGACGGGGGTCGGCTATGATCCGCGCCGGGCATTTTCCTGCGATTGCGGCGGCCCTTGTCGGCGCCTTCCTTGTGATGGCGTTTCCGACCCGCGCCGACGACATGCAGACGGGGCTGCAATCCTTGATCGATGGCTTCCTCGCCAAGTACGGGTTCCCCGGAGCGACGGTGGCGATCGCGTTGCCGGACGGGACGGTGATCGTCGCCGCGACCGGCCTTGCGGATGTCGAAGCGGGGACACCGATGACGCCGGACAGCCGGATGCTGGCGGCTAGCATCGGCAAGACCTTCGTGGCGGCGACGGTGCTGGCGCTGGAAAGCGAAGGGCGGCTGTCCCGCGACGATCTTCTGGCGGATCATCTCGGCGACCGGGCATGGTTTGGCGGCCTCCCCAACGCCAGGACCATGACCATCGGGCATCTCTTGCACCACAGCGCGGGCCTGCCCGACCACGTCTATCTGCCCGAGTTCCAGGGGTCTTGGGCCCAGCTGACAGCTGGCGACGCGGCGGTCGCTCCCGAAGATCTCATCGGCTTTGTGTCCGGACAGGAGCCATTGTTCGAGGCAGGAACAGCTTGGGCCTACAGCGATACCGGCTACCTCCTCCTCGGGCTCGTCATCGAAAAGGTCACGGGTGCGGCCTGGCAAGAGGCTGTACGCGCACGGTTTCTGGGACCGCTCGAACTCTCCGACACCTTCCCATCGGATCGCCGCGCCCTGCCAGGCCTTGCCATCGGCTATCTGGCACCTGACAACCCCTTCGGCCTGCCAGAGCGAACCGCGGATGCCGAAGGCCGGCTCCTGTGGAATCCGGCGGTGGAAGGCGCGGGCGGCGGGTTCGCCTCGACATCGCGCGACCTGGCACTCTGGGGGCATCTGCTGTTTGGCGGCAAGGCGATGGCGGCGCCCTATCTCGACCGGTTGCTCGACCCTGTGCCGGTCGCCCCTGACGATCCCGGCGTCCTCTACGGTTCCGGTGTGGCAATCTACACGGACACCCCGCGCGGCCCGGTTTATGGCCATGGCGGTTGGATTCCGGGCTATGTCTCCAGCCTGCGCTACTATGCCGACCACGGCGTGACCGTGGCCTTCCAGATCAACACCGACGCGGGCTTTTTGGACGGCACCAGCGATCTTGCCCCGGCGCTTGAAGCGGCACTTGCGGATCTGGCGATCAAGGCGCTGCCGTGAACCCGGGGGCGCTGATCGTTCGTGCATCTGCCTCTTTTCGCATCGTCCCAATCTTGCGAAAAATTCAAATTAGCGCATGGGCAAGCTGCATTTGGCCGACTGCATGATGAAAGGGGCATTCGATTGCCCTGGATCAATTTCCGAACCCAGAACCTGCCCTATGCTGCATCTGGAGCACATTGCCTTTACGCTGAATCTGGGGATTCCCAAGATGGTCGGGTTGTGATTCATTCTTTTCAGGAGGATGCATCATGCCTGCACCGTTGTCGTCTGACCTTGGCCAGCGTTTTGAATCTCTCTTCCTGTCCGGCCTGAATGGCGCGGCGGCGGCGCGGCGGCTGATGGTGTCGCCTGCGACCGGTGCGCGTCTGGCACGCAAGGTGCGGGAAGGGGCCTCGCTTCAGCCACGCAAATGCGGGCGGCCGCTGGGCTGGGGCAAACTCGGGCCGCACAAGGCGCTGCTGGCCGGATGGGTGGAGCAGGACCCCGACATCACGCTGGCCGAGCTTTGCGGGGCGCTCGCCGAGGCGGAAGCGGTGCGGGTGAGCCAGGGCGCGCTCTGCCGGGCGCTGCGTCGCATGGGATTCACGTTCAAAAAAAGTCGCTGGTCGCGGCTGAGCGGCGCAGGGCCGATGTGGTCCGCGCAAGGCACGACCGGACCAGCCGCCGCCAGCCCCTGATGCGCGAAAGCCCCGAGCGGCTGGTCTTCATCGACGAGACCAGTGTGAAGACCAACATGACCCGCCCGCGCGGTCGCGCCCGCAAGGGCAGACGCCTGCACGCCCATGCACCCGCAGGCCTGTGGAACACCCAGACCTTCATCGCGGGCCGGACCGGCGACAGCCTGATCGCGCCCTGGGTGATCAAGGGCGCCATGGACCGTGAGGCCTTCGACACCTACATCGAAACCCATGTATGGTTGGCTCCTGCATGGCAAGGGCTTTGTGAGGGTTCTGTCGAACTGGTCGGCTGCGGCCATGTATTCGGCGTCTCTGTGCAGCGGGTTCGCTGCGCGCCATGATAAATATTCGCCTGGAGAACGGGTCCCACTCAATCGAACGCGCTTGTCGAATGCGCTTCGGGTTTATCGGGATGCCCCGGTTCGTCCTCTCCGTCAGTTTGCCATCACCTTACTCTGCCCTGACCATTCCTTGAGCCGCAGCCAGCTCGACCGCTGTCAGCCCGGCATCGTCGCCGAGACGCGCGGTCGGTACATCGCGCCGTCGCGCAGGAGCGCGAAGATTGTCCGCGCCATGCGGTTCGCCAGCGCGATCGCCACGACCCTTGTCTTCTTTGCCGCAGGCTTCTGCCACAGCCAGTCCACCCCCGGCCCGCGGCGGCGGCGGACCATGATCAGCGACATGGCGCCCAGATACAGCAGGCGCCGGATGTAGCGGTTGCCCATCCTCGAGATCCGGCCGGTCCTCGGCTTGCCGCCGGTGGAATGGGGTTTCGGCGTGAGGCCGAGCCAGGCCGCGTAGTCACGTGCCGACGCGAAGTTGCTGACATCCGGCGTCGTCGCGGCAACGACCGTCGCGGTGAGCGTTCCGACGCCCGGAATCGCTGCCAGCCGCAGGCTGACCTCGCTCTTCCGGTGCGCCGCCTCGATCTCGCCGGTTAGCCGGTCGACCCGCGCCCTTATATCCGCCAGTTGACCGAGGAGCACCTCGATCGGCAGGCGGGCGGCCTCCGGCAAGGCATCGAGCTCCGAGGCCAGCCCCTCGACAACCTTTGACCCCTTTGCGGCAACGATTCCGAACTCGGCTATGTGCGCGCGGATCGCATTGCCGGTCTGGGTGACCCGGCGGACAAGAAAGTCCGGCACCCGGTGCAGAACGATTACCGCCGACGCGGCTTCGCTCTTCACGGCGACGAACCGCATCGACGGCCGCGTCACGGCTTCGCAGATTGCCGCCGCATCCGCTGCATCCGTCTTGCCGCGCTTGACATAGGGCTTGACGTAGGACGGCGGCATCAGCCGCACTTCGTGGCCCATCTCCTGCAGCTGCCGCCCCCAGTGATGTGCCCCCGCACAGGCTTCGATGCCGACCAGGCAGCGCGGCAGCCCTTCGAAGAACGCGAGAAACTGGCTGCGCCGGAGCTGTCGGCGCACCACAGGCTTGCCGGTGCTCTCGACGCCGTGGACCTGGAACACGTTCTTGGCGAGATCAACGCCGATTGTGATAGCTTGCGACATGGATGGTTCCTCCATTTGGGATGATGACTCACCCATCATGGCGCAAAGCAACGCCGGGAGCAGGAGCCATCCACACCATCAATCGAACAGGCCTTCGCCAAGCTCAAGGCACACCTCAAGCGCATCGGTGCCAGAACCTTCGACCACCTCATGACCGCCATCGGCGACATCTGCGATCTCTTCTCTCCGGAAGAATGCTCAAACTTCCTCAGGCATGCAGGCTATCTCTCAACGTAAAGGCAAAACGCTCTAATCCCTGGCTTGGAGGCACTTGACATGGCATCGATCTCGCGCAGAACCGCCATTACTACCGGCCTGTCCGTGGCGACCGTGGGCGCCGTCGGATACAGCCTTTGGCCACGCATGGAGGGCTACCGGGAAGAGGTGGCGCGCCAGCGGCAGCTCCTTGCTGGCGATCCGGGGTTGGAGGAACTGGTCCGGATGGCGACACTTGCTGCTAACGGACATAACACGCAGCCTTGGAAGTTCCGGCTCACCGATCAGAGCGTCAGCATCCTTCCCGATTTCACCCGGCGGACGGCGGTTGTAGATCCGGATGACCATCACCTCTTTGTCAGCCTGGGCTGCGCGGCCGAGAACCTGGTCATCGCCGGAGCAGCGCTTGGCCGTGGCAGCGAGGTCGCGGTCGGGACCAGCGGGGGCGTGACCCAGATCGAGATCGCGCTGTCAGCAGCGCAACCGGGCGGGCAGGAGCGTTATCAGGCAATCCCGCTGCGCCAGTCCACGCGCTCGCTTTACGACGGACAGCCGGTCTCGTCCGCCGACATCGACTTGCTTGCGACGGCAGCGCGGGAAGAAGGGGTGTCGATCCTGTTCTTCACCGCACCAGCAGACCGCGATGCCGTCCTTGAGTTCGTAATCCAAGGCAACAGCGCGCAAATGGATGACCCGGCCTTCGTTCAAGAGCTTGCCGACTGGATTCGCTTCAGTCCCGCGCGCGCCATCGAGACTGGGGACGGTCTGTTCGGTGCCAGCTCCGGCAACCCGGTCGTGCCGGAATGGATTGGGAGGCAAGCTTTCAAGCTCTTCTTCACCAAAGAGGCCGAGACCGACAAGTACCGCAACCAGATCCGGTCTTCGGCCGGGATCGCCGTCTTTGTCGGCGAAAAGGCAGACCCGGAACACTGGATCAAGGTCGGGCGCAGCTTTCAGCGTTTTGCGTTGCAGGCCACCGCGCTGGGCATCCGCACCGCGCATGTGAACCAGCCGGTCGAGGTCGCATCGGTCCGCCCCGACTTCGCGCGCTGGCTGGGAGCGCCCGACGCGCGGCCTGATCTGGTGATCCGCTTCGGGCGCGCGCCCGCGATGCCGATGTCGCTGCGCCGCCCGGTCAGCGCGGTGCTGGCGTGACGTCGCTTTCCGGCATGCCCGTGCTTTCCTTCTTTGCTGCGGCTTATGGGATCACATGGTCGGGCATCGCACTGGTTGTCGCTCTGAGCGGGTGGAATGTGGGGGCTATCGGCAGCCTTGGTCTGGTCGCCATCGGCATTGCGATGGTGTCGGGTCCGAGCATTAGCAGGCTGCTGAAGAAGTCGGCTCTTGGCCCGGTCTGTGGAACATGATTCACCCTTCGCACGGAAACGACGGGGGTGAAGATGCGCGGGATAGACGTGACGAGCGGTTCGCTGTTCAGCTACGTTGATCTGGAAGAGCGTATCCCGGCCCGGCACCCTTTGCGTAAGGTCCGGCAGGTAGTGAATGACGCGCTCGCCAGCCTCGATGCCGAGTTCGAGGAGCTTTACACCGATTTCGGCCGCCCCTCGATCGCGCCGGAGCGTCTCATCCGAGCCAGTCTGATCCAGATCCTGTTCTCGGTCCGCTCCGAGCGGCAGCTGATGGAACAGATGCAGTATAACCTCTTGTTCCGCTGGTTCGTCGGCCTCGGGATCGACGATGCTGTCTGGGTGCCGACCGTCTTCACCAAGAACCGCGACCGGCTGCTAACCACCAAGATGTCGCGCAAGGTGATGGCGGCAATTCTGGCGCATCGCGAGATCGCGCCGCTTCTGTCGGACGAACACTTCTCGGTCGATGGCACTCTTATCAAGGCCTGGGCCTCGATGAAGAGCTTTCAGGCGAAGGCCACCGACACGCCGCCCGACGACGATCCGGGTGGTTCGCACAGCTCCGACTCCCCCGCCAAGGATCAACCCCAAACGACCGAGACCGCCTCCATGCCCCGCCCCACCCGCCAGAACCGCAATGCAGAAGTCGATTTCCGGGGCGAGAAACGGTCCAATGCCACCCATGCCTCGACCACCGACCCCGATGCGCGCCTTTACAAGAAATCCTCCGGCACTGGCGCGATGCTTTGCTTCATGGGTCATGCGCTGATGGAGAACAGGTCCGGGCTGATTGTGCAGGGCGATTTGACCGAGGCAGACGGCCATGCCGAACGGCGCGCCGCTCTGGACATGATCCACCGCCACTCCCCCGGATCAACCAGGCAACTGACGCTGGGCGCGGACAAGGGCTTTGACGCCGCAGAGTTCGTCGCCGACCTGCGCCAAACCTGTGTCACGCCGCATGTCGCACAGAAATCGAGATATTCAGCGATCGACGGCCGCACGACCCGGCACGCGGGTTACGCCCTGTCGATCAAGCACCGCAAACGGATCGAAGAGGCCTTCGGCTGGGCCAAGACCGTCGGCGGCATGGCCCCGACCGTCTATCGCGGCCTCGAACGTGTGCGCTCCCGCTTCATCCTCACGATGGCCGCCAACAACCTTGCCCGGCTACCCCGGCTGCTGACTGCGTGACGATGGCAAATGCCCCCCAGCACGCAAAGCTTACGGCGCGAGGAACCTGACGCCAATCCCCGAGACCAGTGCAAAAAGGAAAACCGTTCCGTACAGGCGACTATTTCAGCAGCCTGTTAGTGGACTCATGGTGATCTTTGCCTTTGACGGACGCCAGGGGCTTCAGGATTTGTGGCGTCGCTGGGCGCATTGGCGCGTTGGATTTCATTGGTATGAGCTTGCCGTTCTGACGGTGCCATTGCTTCTGGTGCTGATGCTTTTCGCCCTGGCGTGGTTTCGGGACCCGGTCTACGCGCCTCGTTTTGAGCCCGTTCTGTTCCTGGCAGGCCTCGGGTTCGGTGCGCTTGAAGAGACGGGGTGGACCGGCTTTGCAACGCCACGGCTGCTGGCGCGGCACTCGGTCGGGGTGGCTGGTTTCGGTCTGGGCGTGGTGTGGACGATCTGGCACAGTTTTGCGGACTATGTCGGCAATTTCGCCACCCTGGGTGCCGATTGGCTGATCGTTTTTGCGGTTTTCTGGATCGCGCCGCTTCCTGCCTATCGAATGCTTATGACATGGGTCTATTCGCGGACAGAGAGCGTCTTGATCAGCGCCCTGATGCATGCGGGCTATACCGGATCGCTCCTCACGCTGGCGCCCGCGATGTCGCATCAAGACGCGTTGGTCTGGCAGGGCCTGTTTGCTCTGATGCTTTGGACCCTGGTTCTTGGGCTCTGGCGTTCCGGCGCACTTGCCAGAAAGCCGATCATCGGAGGGGGCCAATGAACGGCAGCGAGAACTTGCCATGACGACGCGGCGCAGCTTTCTTCTGGGTGTCGGGTGTCGGGTGTCGGGTGTCGGGTGTCTGGCGCTGGCGGGCGGCAGCTATGCTGCGGGCGCGTTCCGCGAGGCGCGCAGGCAGGCAGAGAGCCGCCTTTACGGTCAGGGCACCGTGATCGGGTCCCGCGCAGGCGCGCTTGAGTATGCGGTCGCAGGGGACGGCCCGCCCCTGATGATGATTCACGGCACTGGCGGCGGGTTCGATCAGGGCCTGCTCTTTGCAGCCGCACTGCGCCGGCGCGGGTTCCGGATCGTCGCACCCTCGCGCTTTGGCTATCTTGGCAGCGCCTTTCCGGACGACAGCTCGCCCGCGTATCAGGCCGACACGCTGGTGGACCTCATGGACCATCTGGGCATTGACCGCCTGCCCGTGATGGGCGGCTCAGCCGGGGCACTGATCGCGGCAGAGTTCGCGTTGCGGCATCCGGACCGGTGTTCCCACCTTGGATTGCTGGTCCCGGCCGGAAACCTCACGAACCGCGACCCCGTCGCTTTCACGGCGCTGCAGCGCCTTGCGGTCGATGCCGTGCTCGGATCGGATGTCTGGTTCTGGTCGCTGGCGCGTCTCGCCCCCCGGCAGATGATCCGCACCCTCCTTGCGACCGATCCGGCCCTTCTGGACCAGGTGCCGGAGGCCGAGCGTCAGCGCGCCATAACGTTCCTGAACCAGATCTTTCCGATCACCCCCAAAGTCAACGGGCTGCGCAACGACGGCCTCCACACCGGAACACGTTCGCTCACCCCGTACGAGAAGATCGCCGTGCCGACGCTGATCCTGTCCTGCGAAGATGACCTCTTCGGTACCGCAGCGACGGCCCGGCTGATGGCCGGGCGCATCACTGGTTCCGAGATCACCGTATACCCGAGCGGCGGGCATTTCTGGCTTGGGCATGATGTCGAGATCGCCGAGCGGATCGCGGGCTTTGTCCGGGGAACGGCGCCATCCCCCTCTGCAGAGGACACCCCATGAGGAGAAAGATCATGACCTGGGTCTTGGCCGTTCTTGGCGCCCTGATCGTTGGGCTGGGATTGGTGATGTGGACTACAAGCCTGCCACGGGCCTTCGAGGCCCGCCGAGCCGAGGCAACCTCTGCCCCGCGCGAAGCAGCGCGGCCGCTGACCGAAGCCGACATCGCCCATCTGCCGGCTCCCGTGCGCCGCTACATCGCGCTGACGGGCTCGATCGGGCGGCCGGTGGTCACCGAGGTCACGCTTCGGTTCGAGGCCACGATGTTCGACGCCCCTGGTGCTCCCGGGATGGCCGGGCCGGTGGAGCAGTACGAACGCTTCGATCTGCCCCGGCGGCTGTTCCTGATGACGACGCGGATGAAGGGGCTGCCCGTCGCCGTCCTCCACGACTTCAACCGCGATCGGGCGACAATGCAAGTGCGGTTGGCCGGACTTCTGAACGTGGTCGATATCGGCGGAGCGGAGCTGACCCGGACCGAGACGGTCACGATCCTGAACGACCTTGCCTTCTTCGCCCCCTCGCGCCTGACCGACCCCCGGCTGACCTGGACCGAGGTCGACGACAGCCGGGCGCGGGTCGCCTTTGCCCTTGGGCCGAACACCGTGTCGGCGGAGCTGGTCTTCACCGCTGCCGGAGAGCTTGTCGATTTCATCTCCGACGACCGGGGCATGCTGGAAAAGGATGGCTCGCTGCGCGACTTGCGCTGGACGACGCCGATGTCGAACTACGCCGATTTTGGCGGTTGGCGGTTGGCGTCTGGCCAGCGAAGGCGAGGCGATCTGGCATCGACCCGAGGGGCCGTTCGTCTACGGACACTTTCACCTGACCCAATACGAGGCAAAGTGAAGGGCCTGGACGCAGCCCGCATCCCAGCGCCATTCACCGGCGACGCCCATTTCGAAACAGGAGTTCATTTGAAGAAGGCATGCCTGTGCCCGGCGATCTTGGCTTTCGCGGCCCTCACTTCTCCGGCACCGGCCATAGCCGACATGCTTTTGACAAACGTCGCGCTGATCGACGTTGAAACCGGAACGCTTGCAGTGGGGCATTCTGTCCCGATCTCGGGCACCCAGATCGCCGACGTTGGCATCACCATCGTAGCACCAGAGGGGACGGATGTGCTGGACGGCGGCGGCGCCTATCTGATCCCCGGCCTTTGGGACAGCCATGTCCATATCTTCTCGTCGCCCACCGAACCCGACAGCGCGCTGTCGTTGAACCTGATCAACGGCGTGACCGGCCTGCGCGACATGGGTGCCCCCCTATGGCCCATCGCCGAACAACAGGCCCTGAAGGCCCGGATCGAGGCGGGCGAGGTTCTTGGCCCCCATTTTACTCTATCCGGCGCCTTGGTCGACGCAAGCCCCGGGTCTTGGCCCGGCATGTTTCTGGCCGACACGCCCGACACCGCCCCGCAGTGTCGTGGCGAAGATCGCCAGCGAGGGCCGGGCCGCCGTGAAGGCCTATTCGATGCTCGACAAGCCGACCTATCTGGCCCTCGCAGGAGCGGCCGACGACGCGGAGCTGCCCCTTGTCGGGCATATCCCGGAACGGGTCGCGCTTGGCACAGCGATTGCCGCCGGGCAGGGCGTGATCGAGCATTTCGTGGGCGTCCCCATAGCCTGCGCGACCGAAGAGGCCCGGCTGCTTGCCGATCTGCGGGACAGGATGGCCAAGCGTGCGGACCGCACCGCGATCTTCGCCGTGATGGCCGTGCGCAACCGGATCACGCTGGAAAGCCGGGACGAGGCCCTGTGCAACCGGGTTCTGGCCACGCTGGCCAAGGCCCGAACCCGAAGGACCTATTGACCGCCGCCATCTTCCCGCTTGCGAAACCAGACGCCACCGCCGGCGTCAAACTTGCCGGGCTCGCAGGGGCGAACCATTGCAGCACTCAGCCTGTTGAGAAGGCGACCCATTCAATCCCCCTCCGTATCCCCTCTGGATGTTGGACAGACCGATCCGAGAAGATAGCCGGAGAGTCTGCGTGATCGTACAGTCACGAGGATTCCGCTGAAGACCGTAGGGCGGTGATCGGGGCCGATAGCAGATGGAATCCACCCATATGAGCATTCAATGCTGGCTGCGGGCACCCGGAGGCAATGGCAATGGCCGAGCAGCCCGCCTGTGGCGCAACGGCCACGCCAGTTCCGCACAAGATCGGAATACATGAATTCCTCCTTGTTGCCTGCCGGTCTTTCGTGTGTGTTGCCACGATCACAGTTTGCGGGAAAATCATGGATAGTCTCACTTCATTTCAGGGAATTGCATCAACCGTGTCGATCGGCGCCGCGGCGCTTGCGGCCGGGATGCCGGCCACTGAAGCCGCCGCCCAGGAGCCCTTCGATGTGACTATCGACGGTGGAATTGCCTTTTCCGACTTCTCCAATCAGACCTTCGAGGACAAAATCGGGTCTGGTCTCAGCTTCGGTCGGGACGTCGGCTTTTTCGGGTCGATCGCGGTCAGTCGGCAGATTTCGGACGCTTGGGACTGGCGGGTTTCCGGCAGCTTCATCGGGATGCGCGAAAACACCCTTTCAGTTGAATTCGACGATGACGACGACGACGATGACGACGATTCGGTCTCGCTTGATCAACAGCTCAGCGGTTTTTCTGCTGATGTAGGCATCGGTCGCAAGATCATGATGGGCAAGACCGAGGTGCGGCTGGGCTTTGGCCTGGTTGGTGCCAGCTACAACCAGGAGATCGCTCAACTATTTGTGTTCGATGGAAAGGGTATCGGGTTCGAAACGGACATTGAATACCGCGGCTTTGGCGCCAAGCTTTCGGCCGACGTGGCGCACCCGATTTCGGCGGATGGCCGGTTGACGTTGATCGGCGGTGGCAGCGTCGCGCCAACGAACGGTGACTTCGAATTGGGCCCGTCTGGCAGTAGCGGAATCACGCTCGACGGCTCGGCATTGCTGTCCTCGGCCTATCTGGGCCTGTCGATGCAGCGCAACGAGACGACGGCATTGCGCATGGGGGTCAGGGTTGACCGCTTCGACGGCAAGGTCGACGGCGGCGGGTTCGGCATTCTTGATGAAGCGGCCACCACGACCTCGGCCTTTGTCGGTCTGAACATCCAGTTCTGACCGGCTGTCCGCGGAGCATCGGCGCATGACCGCAGACGCGACTTCGCCGGGGCCAAGCCCCGGCGTTTCCACGACCGATTTCCTTGACGCGGTGGTGCTGGCGCTGTTCGCCCGCACCCGGATTCCGGCCTGCGACCGGCCGGCACGGCTGGGGCGGCTTCTGGTGGTGGAAACCCCGGCCGAGGCCGCGCAGATCCTGGATCAGCCAGAGCTTTTCGCCAAGAACTTCGCCCTCGTCGCAGCTTTCGGACCCAGCCGCTTCAACCAGAACGGCGCGGCCTGGAAAGGGCTGCGCCCGCGCACCCAGCGCGCCTATGCCCGCGCCGGGCGCCCTGTGATGCAGGCCGAGATCGCGGCGATCTACGCCGACGAACTGGCCCGCGCCGTTCCCGATGCCACACCCGGGGCCGCGCAGATCGAGACAGTCCTGGCCCGGGCCGCGCTGCGCATCTTCTTTGCCGCCTTCGGCCTGCAGCCCGATGTCGCGCCCTTCCTTGCGCATTTCGGCCAGCTGCGCCAGACCGTGGCCGAGCTTCAGCGACTGTCCTGGAACGGCGCCTCCACCGCCAACAGGGACGAGATCAGGGGCCGCGCCGCGCGCCCGTTGCAAGATTTCATCGCCGCCTGCGAAGCCCAGCCAGAGGTCAATGCAACCATCACCCGCCTTGCGGCCGAGGCTCCGGCACTTCCGCTGCGGGCAATGGCGGCCGATTTCATGACCAACATGTTTGCCGGAATCGAGACGACAACCGCCAGCCTTGCCTGGATGATCGACGCGATAGGCCGCAACGCCACCCTGCAAGACGCCCTGCGGGACGAGGCAAGAGATCCGGAAGGGCAGGGCAGCCTGCTGGCTTCGTTCCGGGACGAATGCCTGCGGGTCTTCGCGCCCATCCCCTTCGTCGTGCGCGAGGCCACCGCAGACACCCGGCTTGGACACCATGACCTGACGAAGGGCGATCTGGTGCTGCTGTCGCTGGTCGGCCTGCACCGCGATGCAGGCTCGTGGACCGATCCGCTGGCGTTCCATGCCGCGCGGGCGGAATTTGCCCCCGGTGCCCCGCCGAACCCGGCCTTCCGACCCTTTCTGTCCGGCCCCCGCGCCTGCGGAGGCCGCCGCATCGCCGAGATGGAGCTGACTGCGGCGCTGCGCCTTCTAGTCTGCCATTTCCGCTTTGAAAGCCCCGCGGAAGACCCGGCCTTCAGCTATGCGCTGGCGTTCCGGCCAAAGCTGGGCCGGGGCCACCGCATCACCCGGCTGACCTGACCATGCTGATCGACTTCGTCCTGCAAGGCGAACGTGCCCATGTGCGCGCCACGGACATCCTTGCCGCGATGCTGGCGCAATATCCGGCCGAACCGCTGGTGCTCAGGTTCGCCCGCCCGCTGACCGGTCCGGCGCGGCTGGACCAACCGGCACGCCCCGGTGCTGCCATGACCGGACGCGCAGGGACGGTGGGATTCAGCCTTTCGCCCGACCCCGATGCAAAGGCCGCGCGGCGCCCCGTCGATCGTACCCCGGCGCTGCATTTGCGGAGTGGCAAGCTGGAGGTTTTCGCCTTCCGGCCCGGCACCGCTCTGCCTGCCCGCATTGCAGCGATCTTCGACCGCGTGCATCCACGGCAAGCCGAACGCTTTCTGGTCCGCCAGATCACGCTTCACGCCGGCCCGGCCCGGCACGCGCCGATACTCTGGTTCCGGCTGAGGATTTCGGCCGACCGTCGCCGGGCTGGGCTGGTGCTGATGACGCCCTTCGGGCGACTGGCGGCCATCGACTTCCATCTGGTGCCGCGCGGCTGATCCCATCAGCTGAACCGTTAACCTCGGGGCGGGGCAAAGCACTGGCCGAACCAGCCCGCCACCTGCAGGATCTGTCCCAGCTTCATCAGCGACGGTGGATGCGGGTCATCCAGACCCATCAGCAGTTGCAGGCGCGGGTTCGCCGCGGCAAGCGCAGGCAGGTCCGGGTCGGCCGCATAAGGGCTTTCAGCGCCATAGGCCATCAGCACCGGCACCGGCGCCTGCGACAGCGGCCGAAGCATCGAGAACGCCACATCCATCCCGTATTCCGCCGCCACCGCCGGATCATAGGCCATGCGCCACTGCCCGCCGATCTCCATCACCCGGCTTTCCGCGAAACGGCGCTGCGCCGCAGGGTCCAGAAACCCCATCCTGCGGCTTGCGATCACATGGGCTGCTGCCGCGTCAAAGCTGGGGAAAGCCCGCAGCGCTTCCTCTTTCAGGGCGGTGCGAAAGCCTTGCACAACCGGCCCCGATTGCAGCGGCACGTCGTTCAGGACCAGCCCGCGCGACCGCCAGCCCGTCGCCGCCAGCCAGGCCAGCAGGATCAACCCGCCCCATGAGGTGCCAAGCTGCGCCGCCTCGGCCTTCTGGAACTGCGCCGCAACCGAGATGCAGGCCATGTAAGCGCGCAGCGAATAGGCAGAGTCGCGGCCAAGAAAGCTGCTTTTCCCCCGCCCGATCATGTCCGGCGCGATCACTGTCACCCCCGTCTGGGCCAGCGTCTCGGCCAGCATCTCGAAATCTTGTCCGGTGCCGGCAAAGCCGTGCAGGCAAAGCGCCGACCGCGTGCTGTTCGCAGGCTCCCAGATCCGCACCGCCATTTCCGCCATGACATCGCCCAGCGCGACGCCCACCACTTCCGTCCGGCCGATCATCCCCGCACCTTAACCTGCCGGCCCGAGGGCGGGCGCCCGTCCACGAAGTAGCGCTTCCAGTAGACCGATCTTCCCGGTTCCATCCGTTTCGCGGCCTTGAGCATCGGCAGGATATCCTCGGCCCGCTCGGTCGCGAACAGCGTCACCGCAATCGCCAGCCCGTCGCGCTTGGCGAACAGCCGCCCGCGCCCCGCTTGCCAATCCTCGGCGCAGGCCTGATCGACCCGCAGCCAGCCCAGATAACCGGCCATCGTATCGCCGTGGGTGGCGACAAGATGGGTGCCTTCGTGAATCTGGAACATCAGCGACTGGATGGTCGCCCCGAACTCCATCTCGGAGAAGGGGCGATGTTCGGACAGAAACCGCGCGGCCATGCCCAGCGAATAGGGGTTTCGCGCCAGTTGCGTGATTTCAAGCCCGGCCATTTTCCCCGCCTCCCACTTCAGGGAAGAGCCTTACCTTAAGTGCCCACCCGATCAAGGCCCTACCCGATCAAAGCTGCAGCCGGTCCACCACCCAGACGCCCAGAGCCTGCACCATGTCATCGCGCCAGGACAGCGGACCGGGCAGGTAAAGCGCCGAGGTCAGCGCGCGCTGATGCTTTTCCAGAATGCCCACGTCCTCCCGCGCTACCCGCTCCCAGCGGTCGTAATAGGGTGCGGCTCGGACCGGGAAATCCGTCTGGGCAAGGCGGCTTTCGGGAAAGCACCCGCCGACCTCCAGGATCGTCCGGCTTTCGCTGACCGGGATCGTGTTCAGCCACCAAAGGCAATCCTGCGCCACCGCGAACTGCACGGTCGGCAGCACGACAGTGAAATAGGTGCCCTGCCGCGCATCATCGTCCAGCCCGGGGATCGGGTCGAACGGCGGCACTTCATCGCTCAGCGTCGCAATCGACCGGCCCGAGATCACCTGAATGCAGATCCAGTCGCCCACCGTTGCCAGCGTCCGCGACTGTTGTGCGCCCACGGTGGCCTTGTGGACGATCCCGGTGTGATAGGTCTCGACGGCATTCTCAAGGATCAGTTTCCAGTTGCAGGCCACGTCCAGCGTCATCCGCCATGTGCACCGCATTTCGCCCGGTCGGTGCGAGGCCATGCGGGCCGGAAAATCCCCAAGATGCTCGACCAGACCGGGGCCATCCGCCGTGAAACGCGCAAAGACGAACCCTTCCCATTCGTCCAGATCAAGGGCGACCAGCCCGTTCTCGACCTTGTCGAAGCCTTCGGCGTCCTTCATGTCGGGGCAGCCGTAAAGCCGCCCGTCGTTCAGATAGCTCCAGGCGTGGTAGGGGCAGGTGATGCGCCCGCCGACATTCCCTGACCCCTCCAGCAGGATCGAGCCGCGATGCCGGCAGTAATTGGCAAAACAGCGCAACCGCCCGTCATCGCCCCGGATCAGCACGATCGGCCCGCCGGGGCTGTCGAAGCTGCGGTAGTCGCCGGGGCTTGGCACCTCCTCGGTGCGGCACAGGAGGAACCAGTGCCTGAGGAAGATCCTTGCACGCTCGGCCGCAAAGATTGCGGGGTCCGTGTAGAACCCCGAAGGCATCGACCGCGCCCGGTTCAAGGGCCGGGTCGCGGCTTCGATCTGGTCGCGGTCAAGGGTCATGCCGTGCTCCTCTGGCCCTGCTCCTCTGGCTGCGGCCAGAGTGCCGCCACCCGTCCGACACTGGCAAGCCAATCCCGCACTGGCCCAGCAAATGCCCGTGCAAAGGCTCTGACAAGCGGCTAGAGTTGCCCCAGAGAGGCCCGCACCGGGCCGCCATCCAGAAGGAACCCGCCATGGCCAAGGGCATGAACAAGCGCAAGGAAGTGAAGAAACCGAAGAAAGAGGTCGCGAAGCCCGCTGTCTCGGTCGCTTCGACCAATGCCAAGGTGACGATCTCGCCCGGCAAGCCCAAGGACTGATCCGGTCAGAACACCTCCTTCACCGCCTCCATCGCGACATAGGTCGAGGTGGAGGCGACATGTGGCAGCGTGCTGATCGTCTCGCCCAGCACGCGGCGGTAGGCCTGGATATCCGCGGTCCGCACTTTCAGCAGGTAGTCGAAGCTTGACGCCATCATGTGACACTGCTCGACCTCGGGTACGCCCAGCACCGCGCGGTTGAAGGCAGTCAGCGCCGCCTCACGCGTGTCCGACAGCCGCACTTCCACGAAGGCCACATGCGCCTGACCCATGCGGATCGGGTCCAGGATCGCGCGGTAGCCGGTGATGACGCCCGCCTCCTCCAGCCGTTTCATCCGCGCTTGGGTGGGCGATTTCGACAGCCCGATCCGGCGGGCCAGTTCCACCGCCGAAATGCGCCCGTCGGTTTGCAGAATCCGCAGGATCGCCAGATCGAAACGGTCCAGACCAGCGCGGTCGACAGGCATCGCGATTCCCCCGAAAATCCATCCTTCCGCCTCCATATCAGGAGAGGTTTGGGAAAACAGCCTGACATTTTGGGTATATGCTGGGCGGAAAGCGAGGTTCCACATGCCCACCGATTCTGCCGCGTCCGCCTGGTCCGTCATCCAGACCGAAAGCCTAGCCGATGAGACCGGCCTTGTGCGCCGTCTGGTCGCCGAGGCAGCACTTGACGCCCCCGCCCGCGCGAAGATCACCGCCACCGGCGCGGACCTCGTGGCCCGCATCCGCGCCAGCGCCAAACCTGGTCTGATGGAGGTGTTTCTGGCCGAATACGGCCTCTCGACTGACGAAGGCATCGCGCTGATGTGTCTGGCCGAGGCGCTTCTGCGCGTCCCGGATGCCGAGACGATGGACGCTCTGATCGAAGACAAGATCGCCCCGTCCGACTGGGGCCGCCATCTGGGCAAATCCGCCTCATCGCTGGTGAACGCATCCACCTGGGCCTTGTTGCTGACCGGCAAGGTGCTGGACGAGGCCGAGGGCGGCATCACCCGCCACCTCCGCGCCGCCGTGAAGCGTCTGGGTGAGCCGGTGATCCGCACGGCAGTTTCGCGCGCAATGAAGGAAATGGGGCGCAACTTCGTGCTGGGCGAGACGATCGACAAGGCGATGGACCGGGCCGAGGATCTTGAGGGCAGGGGCTATACCTACAGCTATGACATGCTGGGCGAAGCCGCCCGCACCGAGGCTGACGCCCGCCGCTATCACCTCAGCTATTCCCGCGCCATCACCGCCATCGCCCGCGCCGCCAAGGGCAACGACATCCGCACCAACCCCGGTATCTCGGTCAAGCTTTCCGCGCTTTACGCCCGCTATGAGGTGGCCAAGCGCGACCGGGTGATGGAGGAACTGGTCCCCCGCGTCCGCGCGCTCGCCTCGCTCGCCAAGGCCGCCGGCCTCGGCTTCAACATCGACGCCGAGGAGGCGGATCGTCTGGCGCTGTCGCTGGAGGTGATCGAGGCCACCCTGTCGGACCCCGCGCTGAAGGGCTGGGACGGGTTCGGCGTCGTGGTGCAGGCCTATGGCCGCCGCGCCGGTCCGGTGATCGACTGGCTGCACGCGCTCGCCGCCCGGCTTGACCGCAAGATCATGATCCGGCTGGTAAAAGGTGCCTATTGGGACGCCGAAGTGAAGCGTGCGCAAGTCCTTGGACTGACCTCGTTTCCGGTCTTCACAAGGAAGCAGTCGACCGATGCCAGCTATATCGCCAATGCCCGCAAGCTGCTGGAGCTGACCGACCGGATCTACCCGCAGTTCGCCACCCACAACGCCCACACCGTCGCCGCCATCCTGCATCTTGCGGATGAAATCGGCGTGACGCCGCTGGACTACGAATTCCAGCGCCTGCACGGCATGGGCGAGAGGCTGCATGACATCGTCCTGACCGATCACTCCACCCGCTGCCGGATCTATGCCCCGGTCGGGGCGCATCGCGACCTGCTGGCCTACCTTGTCCGCCGCCTGCTGGAGAACGGCGCGAACTCCAGCTTCGTCAACCAGATCGTCGATGAGGACGTGCCCCCTGCGCAAGTCGCGGCCTGCCCGCTGACTGCGATCGACGGGTTGAAGGACATTCCCAGTCCCGTGCTGGCCAGCGGACCCGCCCTCTTCGCCCCGCGCCGCAACTCGAGGGGCTGGGACGTGACCGATGCCGCCGACCTGACCGCGATCGAGACCGCCCGCACCCCCCATGCCGAGACGCTGGTCGACGCAGGCCCCCGCCTTGCCGGCCGGGCGGTTGGTGGTGCGCGGCTTGCGGTCGCAAATCCTGCCACCGGCGCGCTGGTCGGCCATATCCTGACGGCTGCGCTGCCCGACGTGGGCACCGCGCTGCGGCTGGCCGAACCCTGGGCCGCCGCCGCGCTGGAACGCAGCACTGTGCTGAACCGCGCCGCCGACCGGATGGAGGCCGACTTTGGCCATATCTTCGCGCTTCTGGCGCGCGAGGCCGGCAAGACCCTTCCCGACGCGATCGCCGAACTGCGCGAGGCGGTGGATTTCCTGCGCTACTACGCCGCCCACGCAGGCACGCTTCAGCACCCCGCGCGGGGCGTCTTCGCCTGCATCAGCCCGTGGAACTTTCCGCTGGCCATCTTCTGCGGCCAGATCGGTGCCGCCCTGGCCGCCGGAAACGCCGTCATCGCCAAGCCGGCCGAGCAGACCCCGCTTATCGCGGCGCTTGCGGTCGATCATTTGCTGGCGGCCGGGGTTCCGGCCACGGCGCTGCAGCTCCTTCCCGGAGACGGCAGCATCGGCGCCGCCCTGACCCGCGATCCGCGTGTCGATGGGGTTGCCTTCACCGGCTCGACCGAGACCGCCCGCGCCATCCGCCGCGCCATGGCCGACCACCTTGACCCCACCGCCCCGCTGATCGCCGAAACCGGCGGCCTCAACGCCATGCTGGTGGACAGCACCGCCCTGCCGGAACAGGCCGTGCGTGACATCCTCGCCTCGGCCTTCCAGTCCGCAGGCCAGCGCTGCTCGGCGCTCCGCTGCCTTTACGTGCAGGAAGACGTGGCCCACACCGTCACCGAGATGCTGTTCGGCGCGATGGATGACCTTGCGCTTGGCGATCCGTGGCGCCTTGCCACCGACGTCGGACCGGTGATCGATGCCGAAGCCCAGGCCGACATCCGCACCTATATCGACGCCGCCCGGACCGAAGGCCGCATCCTGAAGGAACTCGGCGCGCCGGGGCAGGGCACCTTCATCGCCCCCACCGTCCTCTCCGTCCCCGGCATCGCCCAGATGCCACGCGAGATCTTTGGCCCGGTCCTGCATATCGCCACCTTCAAGGCGACCGAGATCGACAGGGTGATCCAGTCGATCAACGCCACCGGCTACGGGCTGACCTTTGGCCTGCATTCCCGCATCGACGACCGCGTGCAACGGATCGTCGAAGGGCTTCAGGTCGGCAACACCTATGTCAACCGCAACCAGATCGGCGCGGTGGTGGGCAGCCAACCCTTTGGCGGCGAAGGTCTTTCCGGCACCGGGCCAAAGGCCGGGGGTCCGCACTACCTGACCCGCTTCACCAAGGCTTCCGCCCCTCTGTCCACCCCCGATGGCACGACCACCACGGCCAAGGACATTGCCCGCGCGCTGTCGGCCCCCTGGCCCCCCGTGGCCCCGCTGACCCATGATCTTCCCGGCCCGACCGGCGAATCGAACCGCCTGACCCTGACGCCACGCGCGCCGCTTCTGTGCCTTGGCCCCGGCAAGGCGGCGGTCCTTGCGCAGACCGAGGCGATCCGCAAGCTGGGCGGCCATGCCGTCGAAGCCTCCGGCCTTGATCCGCAATCGCTGACCACGCTGACCGGCTTTTCCGGCGCGCTCTGGTGGGGGGACAGCGTCACCGGCCGCGCCTATGCCCAGGCGCTTGCGGAACGGTCCGGCCCGATCCTGCCACTGATCGGTGCCCCGGACACAGGCCACGCCTGCCTGGAACGGCACCTCTGCATCGACACCACCGCGTCGGGCGGCAACGCGCAGCTTCTCGCTGCGGTCGCCGATGCTTGACGGGCTGTTGCGGATCGGAAAGGCTGCCGCGCATGTTTCCGATCCGCGACCATAACCCCTCGGGCAAGACGCCCTATGTCACCATCGCCATGATTGCGATCAACATATTGGTTTTCCTCGGGTATTTCCTCGAAAAGAACGACTTCCAGCTGCAGTCATTCTTTCTGGAATGGGGCCTGGTTCCGGCCCGCATCACTGCGGGCGACGGGTATCAGACCCTGGTCACCTCGATGTTCCTGCATGGCGGCTGGATGCACCTTGCGGGCAACATGCTGTTTCTGTGGATCTACGGCGACAATCTGGAAGAAGAGATGGGGCATTCCCGTTTCCTCCTCTTCTATCTCGCTGCGGGTCTCGCCGCGGCTGGCCTGCAAACCTTTGCCGACCTCGGGTCGCGCATTCCGATGATCGGGGCGTCGGGCGCGATTGCCGGGGTGATGGGGGGCTATCTCTTGCTGTTCCCGCGCGCGAAGGTCGATGTGC
>PNJK01000052.1 GCA_013821825.1 Rhodobacter sp. | reverse complement strand
GCGCAGGGCATCGGACTTTGCCGGACTGAACACATGTTCTTCGACGAAGACCGGCTGGTCGTGATGCGCGAGATGATCTTTGCCGACACGCCGCAGGATCGGGCCGCCGCCCTGACGCGCCTTTTGCCGATGCAGCGCGACGACTTTGTGCAACTTTTTGAAATCATGCAGGGGTTGCCGGTCTGTATCCGCCTGTTCGACCCGCCCTTGCATGAATTCCTGCCGCAGTCCCGCGAAGGCCTGCGCGAACTTGCCGAGGCGCTGGACCGCCCACTCTCCGAGGTTGTCCGCCGGGCCGAAGCGCTGACCGAAGTCAACCCGATGCTGGGGATGCGCGGGGTGCGGTTGGGTGTCGTGCTGCCGGAAATCTACGACATGCAGGCGCAGGCGATCTTCGAGGCGACGCTGGAAAGCGCGCGACGCGGTGCGCCCGTGGTGCCCGAGATCATGATTCCCTTGGTCTCGGCCCGGCGCGAGGTGGAACTGGTCAAGACCCGGATCGACGCCGTGGCCGCCATGGTGCGCACGAAAGCCGGGGCGAATTTCGACTTCAAGCTGGGGGTGATGGTGGAAACCCCGCGCGCCGCGTTGCGGGCGGGCGAGATTGCGCAGCATGCGGCTTTCCTGTCATTCGGCACCAACGACCTGACGCAGATGACTTATGGCCTCTCTCGCGACGACGCCGGGCGGTTCATGAACACCTATGTCCGTCAGGGCGTGTTTCCCGAAGACCCGTTCCACATTCTGGACGTCGACGGTGTGGGTGAGCTGTTGCTGATTGGTGCCGAGCGGGGTCGGAAGACCCGCAAGGACCTGACTTTGTCCATATGTGGTGAACACGGAGGCAACCCTGAGTCGATCGAGTTCTGCAGGAAGGCCGGGTTCGACTATGTCTCCTGCTCGCCTTATCGCGTACCGATGGCGCGATTGGCGGCTGCTCATCTTGCGGTTGCAGAAAGACGAAAAAGAATTTAAATACAATATCATCGGAAGATAAGTTAATGCACTGTCTGAGAATTTTCGGCGAGTTCTCGCCGAAACAGGCGGCGTTTCTGTTGCCATTTTGCACCAGTGGTGGACCCCTTCATCTTGTTTGACTAACCCCCATCCTGCTTGCACGGCGGGCGGTTGCCCGCTGCTTCAGAAACAATGACGGAATAGTCGAATGAATGCTGGAATGGTAATGCGCGCTCTTGCGCTTGTTCTCTTTGCGGGACCGGCGCTGTCCGAGGTTAACCTCGTCACCCGTGGCGATGTCGCGCTCGCGCCCTTTGCCTCGGCCTCCGGGCGTTCGGTCGAGGTGCCGGGTGAGCTGCTGCCCGCCCCTGACCTGTCGCCCGGTGCTGTGGCCGGTGCCCCTCCGGCCGGTAGGCTGACCGAGGCCTGGCTGATGGCCCAGCCCGCGCCCGAAGGTGATGCCGAATGGCAATGCCTGACCGAGGCTCTGTACTTCGAAGCCCGCGGTGAAAGCCTGGAGGGACAGATCGGCGTCGCCGAAGTTGTCCTGAACCGTGTGGACAGCCCGCTTTATCCGCGCACGGTTTGCGCAGTGGTCGGTCAGCGCGGTGGCGGTGGCTGCCAGTTTTCCTATGTCTGCGATGGCCGGGCCGACCGGATGCGTGAAAAGGGCGCCGCCGATCTGGCTGGCCGGATCGCGCGGGCCATGCTGGACGGCGCGCCCCGCCTGCTGACCGACGGGGCCACGTATTTCCACGCCCGCAATGTGCGTCCAGGCTGGTCCAAGCGCTTTGCCCTCACGGCCTCGATCGGGGCGCATCTGTTCTACCGGCAACCCGGCTCGCGCGGCTGACGTGTCGCGGGCGGCGCGCGCCATGCCGCCCGCGCTGGAGGCTTCGCCCGCGAACATGCTAGACGGGGCATGAAAAGACCAGCGCGACCGCGCAGAGGTGCCCCATGACGACGACCGACACCGAACTTGCCTTTGCGCATCCCGAGGACCGGGCCGAAGCCTCTGCAGGGGGCAACCCGCGTGACCGGATCTCGCTGCGCGACCATGTGGTCGAGGCCGATATCGGCGCCTTCCAGCAGGAACGCGGCCACAAGCAGCGCCTGCGTTTCAACGTGGTGGTCGAAGTGCGCCCGGTGGTCGAGCCGCTGGAGGATGACGTCGACCGCATCCTGTCTTACGACCGCATCACCGAGTCCATCGCGGCGGAACTGGCGGCGGAGCGGCTCAACTTGCTGGAAACGCTGGCGGAACGTGTGGCGGACCGGATTCTGGGGGAACCGGCGGCCATGCGCGTTTTCCTCAGGATCGAGAAGCTGGACGTGGGGCCTTATGCGCTTGGCGTAGAAATCGTCCGGTCGCGCGCGGAACGCCCGGTCCAGAGAGCCGGCGCTGATGGGGACGAGGCTGTGCATCCGCTGGTGGTCTATCTTGACAACGCCACCATCGCGGCCTCGGATCTTTCCGCCCGACTGGACGCGCTGCAATCGCAGCGGCTGCCGCTGATCTTGACGGTCGGCCTGCCGGACCTGCCGCGCCCGCTGACCGGCCACAAGCCGACCCAGCGCCGGATCGACCTTCTGGCAATCGAGCAGAACGCCTGGGCGCTGGCCGCCCGTGACGCGCGCTGCGTCGTGGTGGCAACGCGGACGGAAATCGACTGGGCCATGAAGCGCGGGCAGACAGTGGTCTGGGCGCCGTCGAAACTGGTGCTGGATGCGGTGGACGGCCCGCAAGGCACCGCCCCCGTCACACTTGCTCTCTGGCTGGCAGAAGCGATGTCGGCGACGGCCCTTGTCGTTCACGGAGAGGTTGCAGTTCCGGCAGGAAGCCGCGTGCCAGTGAAAAGGGCCTGAAGCTTCCCCCTTGCCAAGGGCCATTTCATCGGCCAATCCGAAGCAGATGGACTATTTCAGACCTATAGCGATGACCGATGCCGCCCGGCCCGAGGGCGCGATGACCCTAGCCGGGGGATGGTGCTGGTTTGACCGGGTCGAGGTGCTGTCGCGCAGTGCCCCTCCGCGTGTGATTGCTGCCGGGGCTTGCCCCGATGACGTGCTGCATCGCCTGACCGCCCCGCGCCCGGACTTCGCCCGGATGACGCTGGACCGGCCCCGCCTGATGGGCATCCTGAACGTGACGCCCGACAGCTTTTCCGATGGCGGGCGCTACCTCTCGTCCGCCGCCGCGCTGACGCAGGGCCGCCTGATCGCGAAAGCCGCCGAGATCGTCGATATCGGTGGTGAAAGCACCCGTCCCGGCGCTGGCGAAGTGCCGGTGGCCGAGGAAATCGCCCGCACCATTCCGGTGATCGAGGCGCTGCGGGCCGGGGGCATGCGCGGCCCGATCTCGATTGACACCCGCAAGGCGATGGTTGCAGGCGCGGCACTGCGGGCCGGGGCAACGCTGGTCAACGATGTCTCGGGTCTGATTTTCGACCCGGCGCTGGGGCCGTTGGTGGCGCGCGAAGGCGTTCCGGTGGTGCTGATGCATGCACAAGGCACGCCCGAGACCATGCAGGACAACCCGGTCTACGGTAACGTTCTGCTGGATGTCTATGATGCGCTGGCCGCCCGGATCGCCGCAGCCAGGGCGCTGGGGATCGACCCGGCGAAGATCGCCGTCGATCCGGGGATCGGCTTTGGCAAGACGGCCGCCCATAACCTTCACCTGATCCGGGGAATGTCGCTTCTGCACGGTTTGGGCTGCCCGATCCTGCTTGGCGCCTCGCGCAAGCGGTTTATCGGCAGCATCGGCGAGGCCGAGACGGCGGGCGCGCGGATGCCGGGTTCGATTGCCGTGGCGCTGGCGGGCTTCGCCCAGGGCGCGCAGATCACCCGCGTGCATGACGTGGCCGAAACGCGGCAGGCGCTGCGCTTGTGGCAGGCGGTGCATGTCGACCCATTGGAGATGCTTGCATGAGCCAGAAGCTTTTTGGAACGGATGGTGTGCGGGGCAGGGCGAACAGTTGGCCGATGACGGCAGAACTGGCGCTGAAGCTTGGCGCGGCGGCCGGGCGCTACTTTCGTCGCGACGACAGCGCCGCGCATCGCGTGGTGATCGGCAAGGACACACGGCTTTCAGGCTACATGCTGGAAAACGCGCTGACGGCGGGGCTGACCTCGACCGGAATGAACGTGCTTCTGCTGGGGCCGGTGCCAACCCCGGCAGTGGGGTATCTTACCCGATCGATGCGGGCGGACCTTGGGGTGATGATTTCGGCCAGCCACAATCCGCATCAGGACAACGGGATCAAGTTCTTCGGTCCGGACGGGTTCAAGCTCTCCGACGCGGCCGAGGCCGAGATCGAGGCGATCGTGGAAAGCGAGATCTTGCCGGCCAAGCCCGAAAACATCGGCCGCGCGAAGCGGATCGAGGATGGCCGGGGCCGCTATCAGGAATTCGTCAAGACCAGCTTTCCGAATGGCCTGCGGCTGGATGGGCTGAAGGTCGTGATCGACTGTGCCAACGGTGCCGCTTACAAGACCGCGCCAGAGGTGCTTTGGGAACTGGGGGCCGAGGTCATTCCGGTTGGCGTCTCGCCAAACGGCACCAACATCAACGACCGCTGCGGATCGATTCACACTCAAACCGCGGCCGAGGCTGTGGTTTCCCATGGCGCGCATGTGGGGATCAGCCTTGATGGCGATGCCGACCGGGTGATGATCCTGGACGAGACGGGACGCGTGGCCGATGGCGATCAGATCATGGCACTTCTGGCCGTACGCTGGGCGGATGAGGGCCGCCTGTGCGGCGGCGCTCTGGTGGCGACGGTGATGTCCAACCTTGGGCTGGAACGCTACCTTGCGTCCCGCGGACTGCGGCTGGAGCGGACAGCCGTCGGCGACCGCCATGTGGTCGAACGGATGCGCGCAGGCGGGTTCAATCTTGGCGGCGAACAGTCGGGCCATATCGTGATGACCGACTATGCGACGACGGGTGACGGGCTGATCGCGGGCTTGCAGTTTCTGGCCGAAATGGTGCGGACCGGCCAACCGGCAAGCATGCTGACCCGCAGCTTTTCCGCAGTGCCGCAGCTTCTGAGGAATGTGCGCTACACGGATGGCGCGCAGCCGCTGGATGCAGACGCGGTCCGCAAGGTCATCGCCGCCAGCGAGGCCCGGATCGAGGGTCTGGGACGCATCCTGATCCGCAAGTCCGGGACGGAGCCCCTGATCCGGGTGATGGCGGAATGCGAGGACGAGAGACTGCTCATCGAAGTGGTGGACGAAATCGTGGGTGCGGTTCAGGCGGCGGTCTGAACCTGTCCCGGGCTGAGAGGGATTCAATTGGTTAAATGAAATCAATGGCTTCCCTTTAGGGCGTTGCTTGGTGCCACCCCGCGCGCTGGTGCGCGTAGGTCTGGCTTTCCGCATCTGGCCTTGGCCGTCGTCAATTGGCGGAGTGCCCCCAACGAAACTTAAGCCGGGAAAGGCAGGCGTGGAGCTACAGCAATCATGGGCGGGGCCACTCGGGTGGCGGATGGCACGACTTTGCGTGTAGACGGTGTGATCCATCTGGACCCCGCTCCCTTGGTTCTGGACGGCGTGACCGTCAAGACTGGCACGGCCGGTGCCGGGGGCAATGCCTGCAATGCCAGCCCCATCGTCCTTGCCCTGCCCAAAGGTGCCGCGCCCGGGTTCGACGTTCCCATCGACAGCTGCGCCTATCTGGCCTTTGCCGAACGGATTTCAGGCCTTGGGGCGGGCGACCTGACGGATGGTGGCTACCTTGGCAGCGCCTGCATCAAGCTGACCTGCGAGGCAGATTGGGCGACCCGCTGGAATATTGAGTGGTGACGCTGGGCCATCAGCTTGCCACCGACGGCCCACTGACGACCGGTGTCGAGCGGACGGTGTCGGTCTCGTCCGGGGCGATTGCGCAGGAAGGGGATCCGATGCGGACCAGCAGCGAAGACGGGGGCGAATTCCGGGCCTGGGTTCCGGGTAAAGGGTTCCGCGACCGGCTGAAATGAGGTCGCCCCCCTTTCGACACTTCCTTGTCGTGCAGAGAGGTCAGGGCGCGTTCCTTTCCGGGGTGCGCTCGGCAATCCAGCCGTCATCGCAGGACAGGGACCGGAAGCGGATAGTGCAATCCACCCTGGCGCTGTCCGGAAGAATGTAACTAAATCGGTAGCCAAAGAAGACGCCCTGGCCACCTGCGGTCAGCGCTTCGCCCGGTTCTGCAGATTGACCGGGGACATGGACCGGCACGCGCACTGCACCAGCGTCTCGTGTAAAGGCCAGGATCGGTCGCCCGCCGATGTCAGCCAACGCGATGCTGGACGCAATGCTGTCCAGAACAAAGTAGCCGAGCATTGCCACGACGCTCAGAAATAGCACCCAAAATCGCATGGCCTATCCCGTATCCAACGGGTGAAGTCTGCACCGGCCGGCTGCCTGGCGCAAAGAAAAAAGGGCGCCACGGGGCGCCCTTTCGTCGGCTCTTGCGTCCGATCAGTTCCGCGCCTTGTCGACCATCTTGCCCTTGGAAATCCAGGGCATCATGGCGCGCAGCTTCTCGCCCACCTGTTCGATCTGGTGTTCGTCGTTGATCCGGCGGGTGGCCTTGAAGAACGGCTGACCGACGGCGTTTTCCTGCATGAAGTCGCGGACGAACTTGCCGGTCTGGATGTCCTTGAGGACCGCTTTCATCCGGGCCTTGGTCTCGTTGTAAGGCAGGATGCGCGGGCCCGAGACATACTCGCCATACTCGGCGGTGTTCGAGATCGAGTAGTTCATGTTGGCGATGCCGCCTTCGTAGATCAGGTCGACGATCAGCTTCACTTCGTGCAGGCACTCGAAATAGGCCATCTCGGGCTCATATCCGGCTTCGACCAGGGTCTCGAAGCCCATGCGGATCAGTTCGACGAGGCCGCCGCAGAGGACAGCCTGCTCGCCGAAGAGGTCGGTTTCGCATTCCTGGCGGAAGTTGGTCTCAATGATGCCCGAGCGGCCGCCACCGATGGCGGAGCAGTAGGAAAGGCCGATTTCCATCGCCCTGCCGGTCGCGTCCTGGTGGACGGCGACGAGGCAGGGCACGCCGCCGCCCTTGGTGTATTCGCCGCGCACGGTGTGGCCGGGACCTTTCGGCGCCATCATGATGACGTCGACGCCCTTTTTCGGCTCGATCAGGCCGAAGTGGACGTTGAGGCCGTGGGCGAAGGCAATCGCCGCCCCTTCGCGCAGGTTGTCGTGGACATAGGCTTTGTAGGTCGCGGCCTGCAGTTCATCGGGCATGGTGAACATGATCAGGTCACACCACTTGGCAGCCTCGGCGATGTCCATCACCTTCAGGCCTTCGGCTTCACACTTTTTTGCGCTGGCCGATCCGGGGCGCAGAGCCACGACGACATTCTTCGCACCCGAATCGCGCAGGTTCAGGGCGTGGGCATGGCCCTGGCTGCCGTAGCCGAGGATGGCGACGCGCTTGTCCTTGATCAGGTTCACATCGCAGTCACGGTCGTAATAGACGCGCATGGCGGTCTCCTTTGCGGTTGATGGCGGGAGAATAGGGATATTTCAGGGACAAACCGTGCGTTGTTTGACCAGGGATCGGATTTCTGCAAATAGTCATGCGCAGTTGGATTGAAATATGAAAACATCATGCAGATAGATGATACCGATCGCCGGATCTTGCGGCAGTATCTGGCAGAGCCGGGGGCCGAGCGCGCGCAACTGGCCGAGAGGTCGGGGGTGACTCAGGCGACGCTTTGGCGGCGGCTGGACCGGCTGCGCGGCGCCGGGGTGATCCGGTCGGAAAGCGCGGTGATCGACTGGCGTGCGCTGGGTTATGAGGTGGAAGTGTCGTTGCGCTTCACCCTCGACAAGACCAACCCGCGCGCCTTTGACGAGTTCATCGCGGCGGCGCGCGAGGTGCCGGAGGTGATCGGGATCGAAACGTTCCTCGGCCGCGTCGATGTCCGTCTGAACGTGCTGGCGCGCGACATGGGGCATTGGACCGGGATCTACCGCGACCGAATCCTGACCCTGCCGCATATCGCCGAGGTCGAGGCGCTGATGCTGATCGCGACCGTCAAGGATGCCGGGGGGTTGCCGCTGTGATCGACCTTGATGATCAGGACCGGGGCATTCTGCGCATCCTTGCCCGCGACGGAACGGTCAGCGCAGGCGAGATCGGGCGAATTCTGGGGCTGAGCCAGCCTGCCGCCTGGCGCAGGGTGCGGCGGCTGGAAGATGCGGGGGTGCTTGCGGGGCGCCGGGTCGAGGTGGATCGCGCGGCGCTGGGCTTTGGCGTCACGGTTTTTCTGGGAGTGAAGCTGGCCACCAAGGGGCGCGTCAGCCTGGAGGATTTCGAACGCGCGGCGACGGCGATCCCGGAAGTGCAGGTGGTCCAGCACGTGCTGGGGCTGTTCGACTACCGCCTGCGCGTGGTGGCCCGCGACATTGCCGACTTTGAACGGGTGTTGCGGCGGCGGATCATGACGCTGCCGGGGGTGGGCAACGTCGAGGCCAATGTGCTTTTGACCGAAGAGCGCCGGCCCGGGCCGTTGGGATAACGGCAATGTCGGATTTGAGTATTTTTGAAAAGCGCAAATGGGCTAGGCTGGCTTCTGGATTGCCAGGAGATTTGCCGATGCCCGGACTGCATGCCCATATCGACCCCGACGGCCTTGAGGAGTTCTCGGTCGTTTTCACCGACCGCAGCCTGAACCACATGTCGGCCAGGTTTCAGGGTGTCATGCGCGAAGTCTCGGGCCTGCTGAAAGAAGTCTACAAAGGGTCGGCAGTCGCTCTGGTGCCGGGGGGCGGAACCTACGCGATGGAGGCGGTGGCGCGGCAGTTCGGGCAGGGCCGGGTGCTGATCGTGCGTAATGGCTGGTTCAGCTATCGCTGGAGCCAGATTTTCGAAGCTGGCGGCTTTGCCGCAGAAACCACGGTGGTCATGGCGCGGCAGACCGGCAACGGCGCGCAGGCGGCCTATGCGCCGCCTCCGGTCGAAGAGGTCTGCGCAAAGATCCGCGAAACCCGGCCAGAAGCGGTCTTTGCCCCGCATGTGGAGACCAGCGCCGGGATCATTCTGCCGGACGATTATATCGCGGCGGTCGCAGCAGCGGCACATGAGGTCGGGGCGCTGATGGTGCTCGACTGTATCGCCAGCGGCTGCATCTGGGTGGATATGGCGGCGACCGGCGTCGATGTGCTGATCTCGGCGCCGCAAAAGGGGTGGTCGGCCTCACCCAGCGCGGGCGTTGTGGTGCTAAGCCCCGATGCCGAGGCGCGGCTGGCCGCGACCACCTCGAACAGCTTTGCCATCGACCTGAAGAAATGGCGCAGCATCATGTCTGCCTATGAGGGGGGCGGGCATGCCTATCATGCCACAATGCCCACCGACGCGATCGTAGGATTCCGAGATGCGATGCTGGAAACGAAGGCCATGGGTTTTGACGCCGCCAAGGCCGCGCAATGGGCGCTTGGCCGGGCGGTGCGGGCAATGATGGCTGAAAAGGGCGTGCCATCCGTGGCAGCCGAGGGCTTTCAGGCGCCGGGCGTGGTGGTCAGCTATACCAGCGACCCGGATGTGCAGAGCGGGGCAAAGTTCCGGGCCGAGGGTCTGCAGATCGCGGCGGGCGTACCGCTTCAGGTGGGCGAGGGGGCGGAGTTCCGCACTTTCCGCATCGGGCTTTTCGGGCTGGACAAGCTCGCCGATGTCCCGGCCACGGTGGCGCGGCTGCGGAAGGCTGTTGACGCAGTGCTGTAAGTGAACAGGCCGGAAGGGAGCTTCCGGCCTGTGCATTCCTGATAGTTCAGGCGAAGATCACTGAGCGTTCAGGATGATCTTGATCTGGCTGGCGGGATCTTCACCAGCGCGCAGGTTCTCCGACGAAGAGAAAAGCGTGACCAGCTGCGCATACTGCGAGGTGGTCAGATTGGTCAGGTCAGCACCCGGGACCAGCTGCATGATCTGCGATGCCGTCGCCGAAGTCAGCGCGACGGGCGAGGTCTGAGCGAAAGCGCCGACAGCGGAAGCGGTAATCAGAGCGGTGGCAAGAACGATGCGTTTCATATTGTAATCCTTCGGTTTGGGTTTCTGCCTACCCCGTCCTTGGGGCGGTTAAGAGCAAATGGGGCATTGCCGTCCGAATGGGAAATCACGGCTTGATCGCTGGACTTCGCCGAGTTGTGAACAGGCGTGCGCCTTGCGCCAGAGGCCTGCGGTTTTCTGTGGATTTCGTCAGAAAACCGGAAAGCTTCAATCACATGTTTCAAAGGCTCACGGCCGATTGCGGCGCTGCGGCAAGTATGTGCAAAAATGCACGAAACCTTAGGTCGGCTTTGTCGTAGCGGCGGCTGACCGAACGCCCAGACCCGCCCGCATCAGGCTGGTGCGCACGGCGCGCGCGGAATACAGCGCGTCCAGCGCCTTGGCCCGCAGATCACGCAAGCCCGGTGCACTGGCCATCGAGGCGCGGTTCAGCAGGTCGATCCCGGCGACGCGCGCCTGCACTTCCCGATGCCGGCTACGGTGGTAGGCGTCGGTCACGGCGGGCTGGCCGGGGTCGTCGCGGTGGCTTTGGCCCAGATCAAGCAGACTGCGAAGGTCGGCCAGACTCATGTTCAGGCCTTGCGCGCCGATGGGGGGCACGACATGCGCAGCCTCCGCCATCAGCACGGCGCGGTGTCCCGACATCCGGTCGGCGATCTGGCTGATGATCGGCCAGACAGAGCGCTTGGTGGCCAGTCTCAGCGGACCGAGAATGCCCGAGGATCGCGCCGTCATCTCGGCCTCGAAGTCGGGTTGGGGCAGGGCGGCCAGACGCGCAACCTCGGCCCCGGTCTCCATCCAGACCACCGCAGAGGCGGGCAGGCCGTCACGGTCAGGCAGCGGCACCAGCGTGAAAGGCCCGCCCGAGCGGTGAACCTCGGTCGAGACATTGCCATGCGGCAGGTCGTGGGTCACCGCGAAGGCGAGTGCCTTCTGGCCATAGCGGAAGGTGCGGACGCCGATCCCCAGCGCCTCGCGGACAGGCGAAGTGCGGCCATCGGCGCCGATCACCAGCCGGGCCGCGATCTGGCTGCCGTCGGTCAGGGTGACCAGCGCTTCTCGCTCGCGCGGCAGCATGCGGGCAAAGCCGGTTCCAGGGCGGAAACTGACATTCGGCAGTTCGGCCAGACGGGCCACCATCTCATGGCGCAACAGCCAGTTCGGCAGGTTCCAGCCAAACGGCGCGTCCGAGATGTCGGCGGCATCGAAATCCTTCGTCAGACGGGCCACCGGCATCTCGCCCCCCGCGTCGATGATCCGCATCACTTGCAGGGGGGCGGCGTGTGGGGCAAGGCGGTCCCAGAGTCCGGCGCCGATCAGAACCGGAACCGACGGCTGCAGCAGGGCCGTCGTGCGCAGATCGGCTCCCTCGGCCTCGGCGTCGGTCACCGGGGGGGTGGGGTCGACGCAGACCACGCGAAACCCGGCGCTGCCAAAGGCTGCCGCTGCTGTCAGGCCGGCAACTCCGCCGCCAGAGATCAGGATATCGGTCGTCTCGCGCATCGTCAGAGCCTCCGGCCCGGAACATAGGACGGGAAGGGCCAAAGGGCCAGAGGACAGGATGCCCCAGACGGCTTGGGGTGTGGGCTTAGGGCAGGGTGACCCAGATCAGCAGGACAAAGACCACCGGCACCAGCCCGACTGCCGTGAGGACCAGTGCGGGCAGACCCCAGGTCATGATAGCCAGCACCAGCGCGGTCAGTGCGATGACGAAGAGATAGTAGATCGAGTCTACCTCACGCTCGATGTCGCGGATCACCCTTCCAATGGCGGGCAGGGCACGTACCAGCGCCCAGACGCGGTCGCCAAGACCGGGAACAGGGTGGGGGGCCAGGCTTTGGTCGGTCATTGCGGTATCCTTCGCTGCGTTTCGCAGGACATATGTCCGCTACGCGCAAAGGTCAGGGGATGTGACGCTTCGTCACCCCGGAAGCCGTGAGAGGAAGTCGGCCAGATTGTCGGTGTGATAGTGGATGTGCGGCGCGGGTTCGGGGGTCGGCGCGACATGGACGGTCCGCATCCCGAGAGCATGGGGCACCGCGAGGTTGCGGGTGTCGTCTTCGAACATCGCCGCCGCTTCCGGGGCAAGGCCATCCCGGGCGAAGACGGCATTGAAGGCCCGCGCCTCGGGCTTGGGATGGAAATTCGCGTGCTCGATCCCGTAGACCGCGTCAAAAAGGCCTGCAAATCCACGGGCCGCAAGGACTTTCTCGGCATAGGGAGCGCAGCCGTTGGTATAGACGATCCTGCGGCCGGGCAGGGCGCGCAGGGCGTCGGCCAAGGCAGGATCCGGCGACAGGACCGAAAAGTCGATGTCGTGCACCTCGGTCAAGTAGGGGCCGGGATCGACGCCATGTTCGGTCATCAGGCCTGCAAGGGTCGTGCCATAGGTTTGCCAGTAATGCGTGCGCAAGTCGTCGGCGCGGGCGCGGTCGACATTAAGCGCTGTCATCACCCAATCCGTCATCTTCGCCTCGATCTGGTCGAAGAGGCGCATGTGGGGCGGATAAAGCGTGTTGTCCAGGTCGAAGACCCAGGTTGAGACGCGCGCGAAATCCTGCTTTGGCATGGCGCCGGTCTAGCCCTTGCGCCGCTGCTTGGGAAGGGTTGATCGTGAGGCATGGCGCGCGCTAGGGTCTGGCGGACAAGACAGGAAGGCCAGACAGTGCAGCAGGACGCATATACACTGATCCTGGAGGCGATTGATGCCGGGCTTTACAAGCCGGGCGACCGTCTGGTCGAAAGCGAACTGGCCGAACGGCTGGGCGTCAGTCGCACCCCGGTGCGCGAGGCGTTGCAGCGGCTGGAAACCCAATCGATGCTGACGCGCGACGGGCGCAGCCTGATCGTGGCAAGCCTTGACCACAACCAGTTGGCCGAACTTTACGCGGTAAGGTCGGAACTGGAGGGGCTGGCAGCGCGCCTTGCGGCCCGTCACGCGACCCCCGAAGAAGTACGGGTGCTGCGCAGCATGGTGGCCGAAGACCGCGCGCTGGTCGGGGGCGATCCCCGCGCGTTAAGCCGAGCGAACAAGCGGTTTCACAAGCAGATCCATCTGGCCAGTCACAACCGCTATCTGGTGCAGCAGCTTGACCTTGTGCACCGGTCGATGGCGCTGATGGCGAACACCTCTTTCGCGGCCGAAGGGCGCGACGAGGTGGCGCTGGACGAACACGACCGTATCGTCTCGGCGATCGAGGCAGGCGATGGCGATGCAGCCTGTCAGGCGTTGAAGACCCATATCAGCCGGGCCTTCGAGACGCGGCTTCGGGTGGACGCGGGCGAATTGAAGTTGCGCTAGGGGTGGATCGACGCCGTCTTGCGGGAGCATCTCGCTGGACCGCCGGCAATGCAGGGACCCGCCCCCCCCCGCGATCAGCCTTTGGATGCAGCGGTCTGGTCGAAGATCCCGTGCGTGGTCTTGTCCCAGAAGAACGGCTTGGTCGCCAGTTCGACCAGCGCCTTGTAGGCCGCCAGAGAGGCCAGCGGGAAATACAGCTTCATCGTCGGCACCCACCACAGGCTAAGGCCATGCCTGGTCCGGCTGGTGCCGATCAACCCGACGATCAGGTTCGCAACCTCGGACAGGGCAAAGATCCCGGCCATGGTCCATGCGGCCACGGGGGGCAGGGCCGCGAACAAGGGATGGTGGAACCCCAAGGGCACGATCATGAAGGACAACAGAAGCGGTGCCAGCAGGAACTGTGCGACGGTGCCAAGGAACATCACCTGAAAGCCAAGGAAGGCGCGTGGGCCAAGTTGGCGCCACAGCAGGACGGGCGCGCGCATATGGACGGCCCAGGTCATCATGTAGCCCTTGATCCAGCGCGACCGCTGCTTGATCCAGGGCAGCGCCCGGCAGTTTGCCTCTTCTTCCGTGACGGTGGCGATCAGTTCGGTGCGGTAGCCGTGCCGGGCCAGGCGAATGCCAAGATCTGCGTCTTCGGTCACGTTATGCGCGTCCCATCCCCCCAGTTCCTCCAGCACCTCGCGCCGGAAGAAGAGGGTGGTGCCGCCCAGCGGCACCACCAGGCCCAGCCGCGCGATGCCGGGCAGGATCAGCCGGAACCAACCCGCATATTCGATTGTGAAACAGCGGCTTAGCCAGTTGGTGCGGGGGTTGTAATAGTCCAGCACGCCTTGCAGGCAGGCCACTTCGGGGCCCGAGCGTTGAAACCGCGCGACAACCTGGCGCAACTGGTCGGGGTCCGGGGCGTCTTCGGCATCATAGACCCCGATGATGGCGCCCCGCGCGAAGTCCAGAGCGTGGTTCAAGGCCCGGGGCTTGGTCTTAACCTCGCCCTCCGGCACCACGATCACCCGCATCCAGGGTGGCAGTTCCGCAGCATTCAGCGCCTCAAGCGTGACGTGATCCCCGGCCTCGATCGCCAGGATAACGTCCAGAAGCTCCTCCGGATAGTCAAGCCGCGCCAGCCGCCGCACCAGCCGCGCGGCGATGTCGGCCTCGCGGTAGAGGGCGACGATGATCGATACGATTGGCGGTATGGCATCGGTCGCGGGCAGCGCTTGCGGTTCTGGCGCACGCAGGGCGGCGGCGGCGGCGGCGAGTTTCAGCCCGACGAGCATCGCCAGCGACAGCAGGGCAAACCCCAGCACCCCCAGCCCGAATCCGACCGGTGCAGCCAGCGCCAGCGTCACGGTTGCGACCAGCGCGGTCATCACCCGGGGCGCACGGTGCAGTCGGGGCCAGCCCCGGCAGCTTTCCGCGGCAGGTACCCGGTTTTCGGCAGCCTGTGCCAGCCTTGGGCCACGCCAGGCATGCACGGCCGCCGAAATGGCCCGCGCCGGGGCCAGACCTGCGCTGACCGGGCCAAGCCGCGCCTCAAGCATCGGGCGAAGACGGCGAAACTCCTCCGGTCGGGACAGGGCGACCACGGTCACGTCTCCGACGCGGCGCCAGGGCACCAGCCCATAGCGCAGGCAGTTCGAGGCGCCGACCGCGTCGATCAGGCGCGGATCCGGCAGGGCGGTCGTCAGGTCGATCAGCCGGATGCCCCAGTTCCGCGCTTCGACATCCAGAAGATCGCGTTCGACGACAAGGCCGCGGGCGCGAAGGACGTCGGGCAGACGACCAGCCTCACGCCCCTGATGGGCAAGGGCGCTGACGATGTCGTCCGATGACACGACGCCGGCCCGCAGAAGCTGCGCGCCCATGGCAAACTTGCGCGGCTCGGGATCCGGACCCACCTGTGCTTCTGCGAAGATTTGGCGCTCTGCCCGTGCCATGCGGTTCCCTGACCCTTGCCAAGGCATCAGCATGCGCGCGATGGGTTAACGCAGTGTTAATCCCGCTTCAGGCTTCCAATCAGGCGGATTTGCGGGCCTGCATGGCGGCGGCGAAGCGTTCGAAGAGGTAGAAGCTGTCCTGCGGGCCAGGGCTGGCCTCGGGGTGGTACTGGACCGAGAAGATCGGCTTTCCAGTCACCGCGATGCCGCAGTTGGTGCCGTCGAACAGGCTGACATGTGTTTCGGAGACGCCTTTCGGCAGGGTGTCTGCGTCCACGGTGAAACCGTGGTTCATGCTGGTGATCTCGACCTTGCCGGTGGTCAGGTCCTTTACCGGGTGGTTTGCGCCATGGTGGCCATGGTTCATCTTGCGGGTCTTGGCCCCCAGCGCCAGCGCAAGCATCTGGTGTCCAAGGCAGATCCCGAACAACGGCAGGTCCTTGGCCAGAACGCCCTGGATCATCGGCACCGCATATTCCCCGGTAGCCGCCGGGTCGCCCGGGCCGTTCGACAGGAAGACGCCGTCGGGGTTCAGCGCCAGCACATCCTCGGCCGTGGCCGTGGCGGGCAGCACGGTGACTTCGCAGCCGACCGAGGCGAGGCAGCGCAGGATGTTGCGCTTGGCGCCGTAGTCCACGGCAACGACGCGCAGGCCAGGGCCTTCGCGGCGGGTATAGCCCTCGGGCCAAGCCCAGCGCATTTCGTCCCAGCGGTAGGATTGGGCGCAGGTCACGTCCTTCGCCAGGTCAAGGCCGACAAGCCCTTTCCAGCCCCGCGCCTTCGCGACAAGCCGTTCGATGTCGAACCGGCCTTCGGGATCATGTGCCAGTGCCACGTGCGGCGCGCCCTGCTGGCGGATTGCGCGGGTCAGGCGGCGGGTGTCGATTCCGCCGACGCCGATCCGGCCAATCCTGGACAGCCATGCAGTCAGATCACCCGTCGAGCGCCAGTTCGAAGGTTCGGTCGGATCCCACTTCACCACCATCCCGGCGGCTGAGGGGGTCTGCGTCTCGTCATCCTCGGGCGTGACGCCGGTATTGCCGATATGGGGGAAGGTGAAGGTCACCACCTGGCCTGCATAGGACGGGTCGGTCATGATCTCCTGATAGCCGGTCATCGCGGTGTTGAAGACCAGTTCGGCCACCGTCTCGCCGGTGGCGCCGAAGCCGTGGCCGTAGAACAGGCTGCCGTCGGCAAGTGCAAGGCAGGCGGTAGGCTTCTGCGGTGCAGGCATGCGGCGACTCCATCTTTGGCAAATTGGCGCGAACCTAAGGGCAGGGGGACGCGGGGTCAAGGCTGAGAGACAAAAGGAATACCATAATAAATCAAAGACTTGCAAAAGGTACCCGTGGTTGCGGTTGCCTGCGGTTCAAGATATGGTGCGAGCTTCGGGGAAAACCATGGGGATGGATGACCGATGCTGCTACGTGACCGTCTTCAGACGGCCCTCAAGGACGCCATGAAGTCGAGGGCGGTGGACCGCCTGTCGACGCTTCGGCTGATCAACGCCGCCATCAAGGACCGCGAGATCGCCCTGCGTGGCGAGACCAGCGCCGGTGAGGTGGGTGAGGCTGAAATCCTGCAGATCATGGGCAAGATGGTCAAGCAGCGTCAGGAATCGGCGCGCGCCTACGAAGAGGGCGGGCGGCTGGAGCTGGCCGAGAAAGAGCTCGCCGAAATCGACGTGATCCAGGAATTCCTGCCGCGTCAGCTTTCCGCCGAAGAGATTGACGCAGCGGTTGCCGCTGCCGTCGCGGAAACCGGTGCCGCCAGCATCCGCGACTGCGGCAAGGTCATGGCCGCGTTGAAGGGCAAGTACACTGGCCAGATGGACTTCGGCGCCGTCGGGGCATTGGTCAAGGGGCGCCTCGGCTAAGGCTGCGCGCGCAGTCCGGCGATACGGCTCTTCAGCTCCTGGCCAAGAGCGATGCGTTCCTCCTCCGACAGGAAGGCGCCCAGTTCGACCTCGCGCGCCTCGCCCTTCAGGGTCAGGTAGTTTGGCACCGGCCCGCCGGTTTCGTGCAGCGTGACCCGCAGCCAGTAAGGGTTCGCCTCCCAGTCCTGCCGCTTGGCCCCCGGACCGTGGCGAGACAGCGTCACCCGGTCGCGTGACAGGGTCAGGTCCTCGACGATATCGCTGTCGCGCCCGCTCTTGCGCAAGGCAAACCAGATCGCCCAGATCGCACCCAGAAGAAACGGCAACAGCACCCAGACCACGGGTGAGCCCAGAACGCAAATCAGGGGCGCGCCAATCAGCGCGGCAGTACCGCCGACAAACCAGACAAAGCCGCGCTGGGTCAGCGGCCGGTGCGGCCACAGATGCAACCGCTGTTGGTCGCCATCGGGGGGAAGCCATTGATAGGGCATTGCCGTCTCGGTCCTGGCTGTGCGTGAACCTGGCCTTTCAGGTGCTCGGGTGAACGGCCCGGACGCCGCATTTATAGCGCCCGGACACGAATGCAGAAGGCCCCGGGTTTCCCCGGGGCCTGCCGTCATCTGTCACGCTCAGTGGGCGTGGGACTTGTCCCAATCCTCGCGCTTCGGCAGCTGCTCGAAAGTGTGTTCGGGCGGCGGCGAAGGCAGTGTCCATTCCAACGTGTCGGCGTATTCGTTCCAGTAGTTGTTTTCGGTCACCCGACGGCCCCAGAGGAGCGTGTAGAACACGATCCCGATGAAGAAGACGAAAGACGCGAACGAGATGAACGCACCGACGGACGAGACATAGTTCCAGTAGGCAAAGGCCTCAGGATAGTCGATGTAGCGGCGCGGCATGCCCTGACGGCCCAGGAAGTGCTGGGGGAAGAAGGTCAGGTTCGATCCGAGGAACATCACCCAGAAGTGCACGCGCCCCGCCCATTCCGGGTATTGACGGCCCGACATCTTGCCGATCCAGAAATACACCCCGGCAAAGATCCCGAAGACGGCCCCGAGCGACATCACATAGTGGAAATGCGCCACGACATAATAGGTGTCTTGATAGGCGCGGTCGACGGCGGCCTGGCTCAGCACGATCCCGGTCACGCCACCGGCAGTGAACAGGAACAGGAAGCCTAGGGCGAAAAGCATCGGCGTCTTGAACTCGACCGAGCCGCCCCAAATTGTCGCAATCCACGAGAAGATCTTGATGCCGGTCGGCACCGCGATGACCATGGTGGCCAGCATGAAGTAGCTTTGCTGGGTCAGCGACATGCCGACGGTGTACATGTGGTGCGCCCACACCACGAAGCCCAGCGCGCCGATGGCGACCATCGCATAGACCATCGGCAGATAGCCGAAGATCGGTTTTTTCGAGAAGGTGGCGATCACGTGGCTGATGATGCCGAAGGCCGGCAGCACGATGATGTAGACCTCGGGGTGGCCGAAAAACCACAGGATGTGCTGGTAAAGCACCGGGTCGCCGCCGCCCGAGGGCGAGAAGAACGTGGTGCCGAAGTTGCGGTCGGTGAGGAGCATGGTGATTGCTCCGGCCAGCACGGGAAGGGACAGCAGGATCAGCCAGGCGGTGACGAAGATCGACCAGGCAAACAGCGGAACCTTGTGCATCGTCATGCCGGGCGCGCGCATGTTGAGGAAAGTGGTGATCATGTTGATCGCGCCAAGAATTGATGAGGCACCCGACAGGTGGACGGCGAAGATCGCGAGGTCCATCGCATAGCCGCCTTCGGCCGTGGTCGAGAGCGGCGGGTAGAGCACCCAGCCGACGCCCGCGCCGGTGCCGAGGTCGCCACCGCCACCCGGGGCGAAGAGCGAGGCCACGGCCAGCGACGTGCCCGCAATGTAGAGCCAGAAAGACAGGTTGTTCATCCGCGGGAACGCCATGTCCGGCGCGCCGATCTGCAGCGGCATGAAGTAATTGCCAAAACCGCCGAAAAGCGCCGGGATGACCACGAAGAACATCATCAGGATGCCGTGAGCGGTGACCATCACGTTCCAGACATGGCCGTTCGGGGTGCAGGTGGTCCCGGCATCGGCCAACAGGCGCAGACCTTCCTGGCACATGTATTGCACGCCGGGGTTCATCAGCTCCATCCGCATGTAGACGGTGAAGATGACCGAGATCAGGCCGACGATGCCACCGGAGAACAGGTAGAGGATGCCGATGTCCTTGTGGTTCGTCGACATGAACCAGCGGGTGAAGAACCCTCGTTTGTGATGCTCGTGGCCGTGGATGGCTGCGTCCGCCATTGGCGTCTCCCGCTTTGGTCGTTGTGCGTCATGCCGGTTGACGGGCCGCAATGCGGCCCGTCCGGTTCCCTTGTGTTACCGTCTTTAATCGGGGCGGGCGCGCGTCGCAATGCATGACTTTGACGCAGGGGGTAGAAATCTTGCCTTTGATGACGCTCGACCGGCGAGCGCTGCGACTGCCCGGAATGAAGTCGGGCGCGACCCCGGCAAGGGTCGTGCCCGTTGGCTTTGCCGCCGGTGGCCCGGGGCTTATTCGGAAACCGAAGCGAGGTAAGCCGCCACATCCTCGGCGTCCGAGGCCAGCTTGAAGGACATCTTCGACTTGGCCCCGTCATCGCCCAGCGCTGACTTCAGATAGTCGGTCGGATTCGCGACAAAGGCCGCAAGGCTGGCCTCATCCCAGACAGCCCCGGTCGCTCCAAGGGCGGCGATCGACTCGCCATAGCTGAAATCGGGGTCTGCGGCCACGCCGCGCCCGATCACGCCATAAAGGTTCGGCCCGGTGCGGCCGCCCTTCTGGATTTCGGTTCCATCCGGGGCAACGATCGAATGGCAGGCCTTGCACTTCTTGAACGCCTCTTCGCCTTCTTCATGTTCCCCGGCAAAGGCGGGCGCCGCAAGGGCTGCGAAGGTGGCGGCCAGAAGGATGAACTTCGTCATGATGTCCTCACATGTCACGGAGCAAGGTAGCGCTCCTACGGTGGCAACATGGGGAATGTGAGGGGTGATATGCAATAGCAACGTCGTCGCAGCCCGGCGGGACGCCCTCGTCATGCGATAGCGAGGGCCGGCTCGGCTGCGTGGCAGGCTTTTCGCCCTGCCTGCGCATCTTTTGCCGGTCTAGCCACAGGTTCTGGCGAATGCCCGGTCGAACGTGGCCATCAGAGCCGCGTCCAGATCGGCCATCGTCACCGGCAGACCCAGATCGACAAGGCTGGTCACCCCATGTTCGCGGATGCCGCAAGGCACGATGCCGTCGAAGTGGCCAAGGTCCGGCTCGACGTTGATCGAGATGCCGTGAAAGCTGACCCATCGCCGCAGCTTGATGCCGATGGCGGCGATCTTGTCCTCGGTCGGGGCGCCGCTATGGCCGGGCCGATCCGGGCGCTGCACCCAGACGCCTACGCGACCGGGGCGGACTTCGCCGGTCACGTTGAACTCGGCCAGAGTGTCGATCACCCAGCGTTCCAGATCGCGGACAAAGCAGCGCACGTCCCCGCCGCGCGCCTTCACGTCAAGCATGCAGTAGATCACCCGCTGCCCCGGCCCGTGATAGGTATACTGCCCGCCACGGCCAACGGGGTAGACCGGAAACCGGTCCGGTTGCACCAGATCCTCGGGCCGGGCCGAGGTTCCGGCCGTGTACAGAGAAGGATGCTCCAGCAGCCAGATCGCCTCGCCCGCGCGGCCTTCGTTCATGGCGGCGACATGGGCCTCCATCTCGGCCAGGGTGTCGAGATAGGGCGAAAGCCCCGGCATCTGCCGCCATTCCACCACGTTGCGTCCCCTTTCCGGCCAGACCTGCGGAAATCCCGTCCTCCGCCAGGTAAAGGCCGTGCCGCTCTGGCGCCAGTCAATCCCATTTTTCTTTTTGAGTGATGCTATGAAGATCAAGGCAATTGCAACCACAGCACTGCTGGCTTCTGTCGCGCTGACGCCAGCGTCGCCCCGCACGGTAACGGCCCGGACTGATGGCAAGGATTTCATCGCCGCTGCGATCATCGGCGGTGCAGTCGTCAACGAAGAGAACAAGAAGAAGTTGTCAAAATCGACGAAGGCCGGGACCAGGTCCACCAAATCCTCAATCTCGGCCAAACAGCGCAAGGCGGACCAAGGGGGTTCAGATCGCGCTGAACCGTTTCGGCTATCCCGTCGGGACGCCGGATGGCGCCACCGGCCCGAAGTCGCGCGCGGCGATATCCGAACTTAAGGCCTTCCTCGGCTACCCCGCGACCGGCGCCTTGACCGCGCATGAGCGGATCATCCTTGTCTCCTCCAGCCACAGTGCCGTCGCGGGTGGCCCGGTCATTGCGCGGGCGGTGGCAGGTAGTGTCCATGGGCTGAAAGCTGTCCTGATCGCGCAGCGCGACGAGATGGCCGGGGTCGGTGGCCGCTGCCACCGCAGCCGCCCTGCCGAGGCTTGTTCCTGAAGCAATCGGCGCCAAACCTGAACCCGAAGTCGTCGCCGCAGCCGAAGACCCAAGCCTGCCATCGTTCATGAGTCCCGCCGACGCGAAGGGCTCGCTTGGTGAAAAATGCAACAGATCGGCCTGACCACCTCCGCCGACGGCGGAATGACCAAGGCAGTCGGGATGCAGGATGCCAGCTTTGCGCTGGGCGAGCAGTTCTGCCTTGCCCGCACCTTCGCCATGGCCAAGGGTAACGAGCTGATGGCCCAGATCGCAAGCTTTACCCGACCAGATCGCCGACCAATGGGCGCTTCGGCGCGGTCCGGAAAGACCATGTCGCCGCGTTGTCGCTGGAACCTGTGGCCGAGGTTCTGGCAAGGGTCGAAGGCTTCATCCTGTCCTCTGGCATGAGGACTGCTCGACAGTCCGGCACGGCGAAGGTCTGCCTTGGCGTCGGCTATGCTCTGGACGACAAGAACATGGCCATCGGATCGGCCCCCGTCCACACCGCGATGGGCGAAACGAATTATTCGGAATACCTTGGCCACCACCTTGCGTAGGGCTTCGGTGCCACGGAACGGTCCGATCTGGCAAAGGACTGGTACGAGATGTCGGTGGAGGCGATGGGGCGGGGCCGGATGGTTGTGGTTCCCGGCATGAGGGGGCGTGACGCAATGATCAAGAAGGCCGCCTACACGATCAACGGCCCTGCGGCCGAGCTGGAGCCACGGGCGACCGTTCAGGAAGCCGCGCCGCCGGTTTTCGAGGTTGCGCCCGAAATCCCGGTGTTGGTCGCGCCGGAAGTGGCCAATATCGCCTCCGTCGCTCCGGACGCCACACCGGCACCGAAGCTGGAGCCCGAGGTTGTCCCGGAAGCTGTCGCTGAGGTGATGCCCGAACCTGTTCCGCCGCCAGTGCCGGAACTGGCGGCGGCACCGGTTCAGGATATTTCGCCGGTCAATGCCGGGGCTCAGGCGGCGATCATGGCCGCGCGTCTGCGGTTCATGATCTTCTCCAGCTTCTGACCGGCCATGTTCGGCCTCGCGAAAGGGGGGATGCGAATTCCTCTTTTCATCGCCCGCGACTGCCGCTAGATAGCCCTCGTCCACGGCTGAACCACGTGCGGATGTGGCGGAATTGGTAGACGCGCAGCGTTGAGGTCGCTGTTCCTTAACCGGAGTGAAAGTTCGAGTCTTTTCATCCGCACCAGGTTC
>PNJK01000051.1 GCA_013821825.1 Rhodobacter sp. | reverse complement strand
TATCGACATCATCGACAGCTATGGCATCAAGTACGCGATCATTCTGGCCGGCGACCACATCTACAAGATGGACTACGAGGTGATGCTGCGCCAGCATGTCGAGGCAGGGGCGGATGTCACCATCGGCTGCCTGACCGTGCCCCGGAAAGAGGCCAGCGCCTTTGGCGTGATGCATGTCGACAAGCATATGCGAATCACCGACTTTCTGGAAAAGCCGAAGGACCCGCCGGCGATTCCCGGTGATCCGGATCATGCGCTGGCCAGCATGGGAATCTATGTCTTCGACTGGGCCTTCCTGCGCGACCTTCTGATGAAGGACATGGCGGACGACGCCTCGACCCATGATTTCGGCTTCGACCTGATCCCCTACATCGTGAAGAACGGCAAGGCGGTGGCGCACAAGTTCGCCGATAGTTGTGTCACCAGCGGCCACGAGACCGAACCTTACTGGCGCGATGTGGGCACGATCGACGCCTTCTGGCAGGCGAATATCGACCTGACGGACTTTGTGCCGAAGCTGGACCTTTACGACAACGCCTGGCCGATCTGGACCTATGCCGAGATCGTCCCGCCCGCCAAGTTCATCCACGACGAGGATGGGCGGCGCGGCTCGGCGGTGTCGTCGCTGGTTTCGGGGGATTGCATCGTCTCGGGTTCGGCGGTCTCGAACAGCCTGCTGTTCACCGGCTGCCGGACGCACTCCTATTCCAGTCTTGAATATGTGGTGGCGCTGCCGCAGGTTATCGTCAACCGCAAGGCCCAGTTGAAGAATTGCGTGATCGACCGCGGAGTTGTTATCCCCGAGGGACTTGTCGTTGGCGTGGATCCAGAGGAAGACACCAAGTGGTTCCGTCGGTCGGAAGGCGGTATTGTTCTGGTCACTCAGGACATGATTGACGCTCGGAACAAGGCGCTGTCCTGACGGGCATTCGCGGGCGAAGATACCCGGGGGGGGCACTCCCCCCCTGCCACCGGTTTCTTGAACCAGCGGCGAAAACCGTGTCATACCCGTGAAGTATTTTGAAGAGCAAGACGGGGAGCGGCAGGTCATGGGCGGGCGGGTGCTTTCAGTGGCGTCGGAATGCGTGCCGCTGGTGAAGACTGGCGGGCTGGCTGACGTGGTCGGGGCATTGCCTGCCGCGCTGGCGGCGGTGGGCTGGGAGATGCGGGTGCTGCTGCCCGCCTACCGCAGCTTGCGCGCGGACGCGGCCGATTGGCCGGTGGTCTGGAGCGAGGCCGATCTTTGGGGCGGGCCGGGGCGTGTGCTGTCAGGCGAGGTGGGTGGCGTTCCCCTTCTGCTGCTGGACGCGCCGCATCTGTATGACCGCGCGGGCGGACCCTATTCCGGCCCAGTGGCCGAGCATCCCGATAACGCCGTCCGTTTTGCCGCGCTGTCCTGGGTCGGGGCAAGCATCGCGCGTGAGGGGCTGGAGGGCTGGCAGCCCGATATCCTGCATGCGCATGACTGGCAGGCGGGCCTGGCGCCGGCCTATCTAGGCTACGGTGGCTCATGCGGGGTCAAGTCGGTCCTGACCATCCACAACGTCGCCTTTCAGGGCTGGGCACCGGCGCATATGCTGAGCGTCCTGCGCTTGCCCGGCCACGCATTCCATCCGGATGCGCTGGAATACTATGGCGGGATCTCGAGCCTGAAGGCGGGGCTGGTCACGGCAGACTGGATTACCACGGTGTCGCCCACTTATGCCGCGGAACTGATGCGACCCGAGTTCGGGATGGGTCTGCAAGGCGTGATCGCGGCGCGGGCGCCGGCCGTTTCGGGCATCCTGAACGGTGTCGATACCGAAGTCTGGGATCCGGCCGCGGAAGATCCACCGTTCAGCGCCAAGGCAATGGCGGGCAAGGCTGCCGCGCGGGCCAGCCTTAGCGCGGAATTCGGGCTGGACGTGCCCGGCCCCCTGGCCATTGTCGTCAGCCGGCTGACCGATCAGAAGGGCATCGACCTTCTGCCCGCCGTGATCCCCGATTTCGTGCTGGGGGGCGGGGGGCTTGTCGTCCTCGGCGCGGGCGATCCCGGGATGGAGAATGAGATGCGAGCCCTAGCCGCGCGCTTTCCCGGCCGGGTAGCAGTGCGGATCGGCTATGACGAGGCGCTGAGCCACCGTCTGTTTGCCGGCGCCGATGCGGTGCTGGTCCCCAGCCGGTTCGAGCCGTGCGGCCTGACGCAGATGTACGGGTTGCGCTATGGCACGCTGCCGGTGGTGTCGCTGGTGGGGGGCCTTGCAGATACGGTGATCGGCGCCAGCCCGGCCACGCTGACGGCAGGGGTGGCGACCGGGGTCACGTTCCATCCGGTCGACGCGATGGCCTTCGGGCGGGCGCTGGCGCAACTCCTGGCGCTGTACGGCCAGCCGAGGCTTTGGGCCAAGCTGCGCGCCAACGCCATGGCGCATCCGGTCGGCTGGGAGACCAGCGCCGAGGCCTATGCCGCGCTTTACGAAAGGCTGACCGCGTGACCCCTCAGACGACCCACTTGCCCGCGCGGCTGTTGGGCCATTCGGTCGGCCCCGGGCGACCCTGGCCGATGGGGGCCAGCTTTACCGGCGACGGGGTGAACTTTGCCGTCTTTTCCGCCCATGCCGAACGGATCGAGCTTTGCTTGTGCAACGCCGAAGGCCGCAAGGAAATGTGCCGGATACCGATCATCGAACGCGACGGCGACATCTGGCACATCCATGTCGGCGGGTTGACCCCCGGCACGGTCTACGGCTTTCGCGCACACGGACCTTATGCGCCCGAACTCGGGCACCGGTTCAACCCGAACAAGCTGCTCCTCGACCCATACGCCCGGGCGCTGGAAGGGCGGCTGAAATGGTCTGACGCGCTGATGGGTTACAAGATCGGCAGTCCGCGCGGAGACCTGAGCTTCGACACCCGCGACAGTGCATTCGCGGTGCCGAAGGCGGTGGTGACCGACCCGTCCTTCAGCTGGGGCAACGACATCGCGCCCCGCACCCCTCGCGTTGATACCGTGATCTACGAGGCACATGTCAAATCGCTGACCGAGCTGCACTCGGGCGTAGAGAAGGGGCTGCGCGGCACCTATCTGGGGCTTTGCTCGGACGCGGTGATCGACCATTTGCTGAAGCTGGGGATCACGGCGATCGAACTGCTGCCGGTGCAGGCCTTCATCGACGACCGCTTTCTGGTCGGCAAGGGCCTGCGCAATCATTGGGGCTACAACACGCTGGCCTTCTTTGCGCCGGAACTGCGCTACATGTCAAAAGGCGCCCTGTGGGAGTTTCAGACCATGGTCCGCCGGTTCCATTCCGCCGGGATCGAGGTCATTCTGGACGTGGTCTACAACCACACCGCCGAGGGTGACGAATGGGGCCCGACACTTTCCTTCCGTGGCCTGGACAACGCCTCATACTACCGGCTGGCCGGCGGCGGGCGGCATTATGTGAACGACACCGGCACCGGCAACACGCTGAACCTGACGCATCCGATGGTGTTGCGGATGGTGATGGACAGCTTGCGCTATTGGGTGGAAACCGGACATGTCGACGGCTTCCGCTTTGATCTCGGCACGGTCCTTGGGCGTGAGGCGCACGGGTTTGATCCGAATGGCGGCTTTTTCGACGTGGTCCGGCAGGACCCGGTCCTGAGCCGGGTCAAGCTGATCGCCGAACCTTGGGACATCGGCCCGGGCGGCTATCAGCTGGGCGCCTATCCGCACCCGTTCCACGAATGGAACGACAAGTTCCGCGACGGGGTGCGCCGGTTCTGGAAGGGCGATGCCGGGATGACCCGCGACCTTGCCGCCCGGGTGCTTGGCAGCGCGGAGCGCTTTGACCATTCCGGGCGGGCGGCGACATCCTCGATCAACTTCGTCACCAGCCATGACGGCTTCACGCTGGAAGATCTGGTCAGCTACACGATCAAACGCAACTTCGCCAATGGCGAGGACAATCGCGACGGTCACCGCGAAAACCACTCGGACAACCTGGGGTTGGAAGGGCCGACGAAGGACGCAAAGGTTCTGGCGGCCCGGGCCTTGCGCAAGCGCAACCTCTTGGCCACGCTGATGCTTTCCCAAGGCGTGCCCTTGCTGCTGGCAGGAGACGAGATCGGCCACTCGCAGGGCGGCAACAACAACGCCTATGCCCAGGACAACGACACCAGCTGGATCGACTGGGCAAAGGCGGATGCCGGCCTTTTGCGCTTTGTGCAAAAGCTGGTGGCATTGCGCCGGTCCTTGCCGGTCCTGCGGCAGCGGCGGTTCCTCCATGCACGCGAACGGCCCTCGGACGGGGTGCCGGATGTGATCTGGCGCCGGGCCGATGGCACGGTGCCCCTGTCCGAGGAATGGCATGACCCGGCGTTCCGCTGTCTTTGCGTCGAGCTCCGGAGGGCGGCAGAGGGTGGCGACCCAAACCCCGAGGCAGTATTTGCCGTTTTCAACACCGGCGCCGCCACCGCACTGCATCTCCCCGACACCGCGCCGGGGTGGGAGCTGATGCTGGACACCACGCGCCCCGATCTGAAGCCCGACGGCAAGCCCGCCGCCTTTGCCGAAGCCCCCGCACAGTCCGTCCTGTTGTTCCGGTCATTGGCCGGAAAGCCCAAGGGAGAAAAGCCATGACCCACCTTACCACCGTCGCAACCGCGCCGATTGCCGGGCAGAAACCGGGCACCAGCGGGCTGCGCAAGAAGACTCCGGTCTTCATGGGGCGGCATTATCTGGAAAATTTCGTGCAGGCGATCTTCGACGTGGTCGGAGCGCGCAACGAAGACGGCGGGGGCAAGACCTTCGTCCTGGGCGGCGACGGGCGCTATTTCAATGACCGCGCGGCGCAAGTGATCCTGCGGATGGCGGCGGCGAACGGCGCGGCGCGGGTTATCGTGGGGCAGGGGGCGATCTTGTCGACCCCGGCGGCCAGCCACCTGATCCGGCTGAACCGGACCGATGGCGGGATCATCATGTCGGCCAGCCACAACCCCGGCGGGCCGAATGAGGATTTCGGCGTGAAGTTCAACATGCCGAACGGCGGTCCCGCGCCGGAAGGCGTGACCGAGGCGATGTACCGGCGCACCACGACGATCACCGAATACCACATCCTTGAGGCGCAGGATGTGGACCTTGGCCACATCGGGCGGCACCAGCTTGGGCAGATGGTCGTCGAAGTGGTCGACCCGGTGGCCGACTATGCCGATCTGATGAAAAGCCTCTTCGATTTTCCTGCGCTGCGCAGCCTGTTCGACAGCGGCTTCCGCATGCGGATGGACAGCATGTGCGCCGTGACCGGGCCTTACGCTGTGAAAATCCTTGAAACCCGGCTGGGTGCCGCAAAGGGCACCGTGATCAACGGCACGCCCCTTCCGGATTTCGGTGGCATGCACCCGGACCCGAACCCGACCTGGGCCAAGGCCCTGATGGACGAGATGATGGGCCCCGATGCCCCCGATTTCGGCGCGGCATCGGATGGCGACGGCGACCGGAACATGGTGGTCGGTCGGGGCATCTATGTCTCGCCTTCCGACAGCCTGGCGGTACTCGCGGCCAATGCGCATCTGGCGCCGGGCTATGCCAGGGGCCTGAAGGGGGTGGCGCGGTCGATGCCGACATCCGCCGCCGCCGACCGGGTGGCCGACGCCCTGGGGATCGCGAAATACGAAACCCCGACCGGCTGGAAGTTCTTCGGCAACCTCCTCGACGCCGGCAAAGCCACGATCTGCGGTGAGGAATCCTTCGGCACCGGCTCCGATCATGTGCGCGAAAAGGACGGGCTTTGGGCAATCCTTTTGTGGCTGAACATCCTGGCGGTGCGCAAGCAGTCCGTGGCGGACATCCTGAAGGAACACTGGGCGAACTTCGGTCGCAACTACTATAGCCGCCACGATTTCGAGGCGATCGAGACCGCCAGGGCCGATGCGATGATGGCCGCGCTGCGCGGCAGCCTTGCGGGGCTTCCGGGAAGGCTGGTCGAAGGCATGACCGTCAACGCGGCGGATGACTTCGCCTATACCGACCCGGTGGACGGATCGGTCAGTAAGGCGCAAGGCGTGCGGATCATGTTCGCCGATGGCAGCCGCATCGTCTATCGCCTGTCGGGAACGGGGACCGAAGGCGCAACGCTGCGGGTCTATCTGGAGCGCTATGCCGCAGGGCCGGAGGGCCTGGACCTTGACGCCCAGGAAGCGCTGGCCCCGGTGATCCGCGCGGCGCATGCGCTGGCCGGGATCAACACGCATACCGGCAGAACCGTGCCCAATGTGGTGACCTGACGGCGGATTGTGCCCCGCGGATGTCGCGGATGGACCAGACTGGCATGCCATAAGCGACAAACCTGACACCTATGTCAAGTTTGGCAGGGGGCAGCGATGAGCGAGGGCAAGATGCGGTCTGGCCGGCAGGCACGGCAGGCCGAACGGGCGCAAAAGGGTGGCGGCACGGGGCGGCCCTACATCGTCCGCAACATCCCGACCTATGACGTACTATCCGAAGAAAACCTGCTGAGGATCGAAGCCGCCGCCGACCGGGTGCTTGCCGAAACCGGGATCGAGTTTCGCGACGACCCGGTGGCGCTGGACCATTGGCGCAAGGCCGGGGCCAAGGTTGACGGCGTTCTGGTGAAATCCGAACCCGGCATGTTGCGCGAGATTCTGCGGTCCGCCCCGACCGAGTTCACCCAGCACGCCCGCAACCCGGCCAATTCAGTGCAAATCGGCGGCCGGAATGTGGTCTTCTCGCCCGCCTATGGCAGCCCCTTTGTCATGGACCTGGACCGTGGCCGGCGCTTTGGCACGCTGGAGGACTTCCGCAACTTCATCAAGCTGGCGCAGTCCTCGCCGAACTTCCATCATTCGGGCGGCACGATCTGCGAACCGACCGACGTGCCGGTGAACAAGCGGCATCTGGACATGGTGATGGCGCATATCGAGTTTTCGGACCGGGCCTTCATGGGATCGGTCACAGCCGAAGAGCGGTCGGAAGACAGCATCGACATGGCGCGGATCGTGTTTGGCGAGGCGTTTGTGAACGATCGTTGCGTTATTCTTGGGAATGTGAACGTCAATTCGCCTTTGGTCTGGGACGGCACGATGACCCGCTCCTTGCGCGCCTATGCCCGGGCCAATCAGGCCGCCGTCATCGTGCCGTTCATCCTTGGCGGCGCGATGGGGCCGGTGACGAACGCGGGCGGCATCGTCCAGTCGCTGGCCGAGACGATGGCCGGATGTGCGCTGACCCAGCTGGAACGCAAGGGCGCGCCGGTGATCTTCGGCAACTTCCTCAGCTCGATGTCGTTGCGGTCGGGCGCACCCACCTTCGGCACGCCCGAACCCGCGATCGGGTCGCAGGTCATCGGCCAGCTGGCGCGGCGGCTGAACCTGCCGCTGCGCTGTTCAGGCAACTTCTCCACCTCGAAGTTGCCGGACGGGCAGGCGATGATGGAAGGCACGATGTCGATGCTGGCCGCCATCCATTGCGGGGCGAATTTCATCCTGCATTCGGCAGGCTTCCTGGATGGTCTGCTCAGCATGTCCTACGAAAAGTTCATGATGGACGCCGACCTTTGCGGCGCCCTGCATGCCTACCTCGACGGGGTGAAGATTGACGATGACCAGCTTGCCGTCGATGCTTTCGCCGAGGTCGGCCCCGGCAACCATTTCTTCGGCTGCTCGCATACCATGAAGCATTATGAAACGGCGTTCTGGGACAGCACCCTGTCGGACAACGAGCCCTTCGAGAAATGGGAAGCCGCCGGATCCAAGGACATGGCCACCCGCGCCAATGCGCAATGGAAGCGGCGCCTGGCCGAATATGAGCCCCCGGCCCTCGACGCCGGCATCCGCGAGGGTCTGACCGACTTCATCAACCGCCGCAAGGCCGAGGCCCCGGACGCGTGGCACTGACCGCCGGTCAGGTGCGCAGTCCGGTCTCTTCCAACAGGCCCAGGCGCTTGGCTTCGTAGTAATAGCCCTTGGCGTACCACATCACCGCCTTGGACTCGTTGCCGCGCGACACCAGCCAGGCCCCGCGCAGATAGCGGCCCGCGTAGCGCAGGTTGGTCTCCGGATCGAGCAGGCCTTCCGGTGCGCCCCGATATCCCATGGTCCGCGCCGTCTGCGGCAGGATCTGCATCAGCCCATAGTAGGGACCATTGCGCGCACCGGGATTGTACCCGCTTTCGCGCTGGATCACCCGGTGCAGCAGGCTTTCGGGGATCTGGAGTTCCCTCGCCGACCTTCGGATCATCGCGCGCAGTTCGGGCGTCTCGCCGGTGAAAAGGTCACTGCGCGAGGCAACGGGGGCTGTCGGCCGGGAACAGGCGGCCAGAAACGCGCTGGAACCAAGAACCAGAAGGCTGCGGCGGGAAAGGGACATGCGAAGACTCCGTCTTGACCGGCGTCAGATAGCCGGGCAGGGCAATCCGTGGCAAGGGCCGTCGCCAAAGACCGGCGGGAAGCGGCGCCGGATTGCTTGGTTTTCCGAGGTATGGGCGAAAACTCTCTGGGTGCGTGGGTGGTTTCGCATACTCTGACCGGATGGGGCACAAGGGAATCGCAAGATGCAACTGAATGACAGCCGGGACATCCGCGCCGAACCGGCTGCCGTCTGGCAGGCGATCCTTGACCCCGGCGTGTTGCGGGCCTGCATTCCGGGCTGCCAAAGCCTGACCGGATCGGTCACTAAGGGGTATGAGGCGGTGGTCAAACAAAAGGTCGGCCCGGTCAGCGCAACCTTCACCGGGCTGGTGCAGCTTTCCGACATTGTGGAGGGTCAGTCGGTCCGCATTTCGGGCGAGGGGAAAGGGGGCGTCGCGGGGTTCGCCAAGGGCGGCGCCACGGTCGGTCTTGAACCGATTTCCGAGGGCACCCGGCTGACCTATGCCGTCGAGGCAAGCGTCGGCGGCAAGATCGCCCAGCTTGGGAGCCGCGTCATCGACGGCTTTGCAAAGAAGATGGCGGATGAATTCTTCAACCGGTTTCAGCAGGTGTTTGAATCCCCGGCCGAGGAACCTTCAACCTTGCCCAAGGGACAAGACGCATGAGGAAGGTAAGGATGATCGTGAATGGCCGCGAAGCCTCGGCAAAGGTGGAGGGGCGGACGCTTCTGTCCGACTTCCTGCGCGATGGATTGCACCTGACCGGCACCCATATCGGTTGCGACACCAGCCAGTGCGGCGCCTGTGTCGTGCATGTCGACGGCAAGGCAGTGAAAAGCTGCACGGTCTTCGCCCTTGATGTCGCGGGCGCCGAGGTGCGCACGATCGAAGGGATGGCAAACCCCGATGGCTCGCTGGGGGTGATCCAGCAGGCCTTTCAGGACCACCACGGGCTGCAATGCGGCTTCTGCACGCCGGGCATGGTGATGTCAGCCGCAGCCCTTCTGGCCGAGAACCCCAAGCCGACAGAGGCCGAAGTGCGCCATTACCTTGACGGCAATATCTGCCGCTGCACCGGCTATCACAATATCGTCAAGGCGGTGCTTGCAGCTTCTGGGCAGGACGTCGACGCTTTGACCGGGGGTTAGGGTTTGGCGGATCTCGCGGCTGCAACGGCGCAGGGAAAGGACGGATCATGCATGACTTCGACTTCGTGAAACCGGCCTCGGTTGCCGATGCAGTCGCGGCGCTGAAGCAGGAGGGCGCACAGGTGCTGGCGGGCGGACAGACACTGATCCCGACGATGAAACAGCGGCTGGCCGCGCCTTCGACCCTGGTCAGCCTGACCGGCATCGCCGAGCTGCGGGGCGTTTGCATTGGCGGGGCGGGACTGCACATCGGCGCCTTGACCCCGCATTCAGATGTCGCGCGCGAAGCGGCGGCGCATTACCCGGCCCTTGCCGCGCTTGCCGGCGGGATCGGCGACCCCGCAGTGCGCAATCGCGGTACCATCGGCGGCAGCCTTGCCAACAACGATCCGGCGGCCTGCTATCCGGCGGCGGTCCTGGTCTCCGGGGCGACGATCATCACCGACCGGCGCAGGATTGCAGCGGATGACTGGTTCCAGGGCATCTTCTCGACCGCGCTGGATGAGGGTGAGATCATCACCAGCGTGGTCTTCCCGATCCCGGAAAAGGCGGCTTATGTGAAGTTCAACCAACCCGCCAGCCGCTTTGCCCTGACCGGGGTTTTCGTGGCGAAATACGGGGGGACCGTTCGCGTTGCGGTGACCGGCGCTTCGAACAACGGCGTCTTTCGCTGGACGGCGGCGGAAAAGGCGCTATCGGCGGACTTTGCGGCCACGGCTGTTGCAGGGCTGACGGTCGATAGCGGCGACATGATCGGCGACCTGCACGGCTCGCCTGCATACCGTGCCAACCTGGTCAAGGTGCTGACCGGTCGCGCGGTGGCGGCGGCCTGAGGCAGCCTCATCCGGCCCCGGGAACACCACGCTCGACCAATAGCCGCCGATGTCATGCCCCCGTCACGTTCCATTGGCACAAGAGCTTGTGGAAAACACCGCAAGCCATCAGGTGGTTGGGGGTTGCATAGGCGAAAACGCCAGATATAGTTTCGGTGATGGGGCGGGCTCCCCGCTCTGTCGCCGGCAACGGCAACGGGTAGGTGGCGGAGTCTTATTGCGAATGGACGGCGATTTCAGAACCCAGTTCGTGCGCGACCCAGCGGCGCTGAAGCATTATCCGGCGCTGGTGCTGAATGCGGACTACCGCCCGTTAAGCTACTACCCGCTCAGCCTCTGGCCCTGGCAAGAGGCGATCAAGGCGGCCGTCCTCGACCGGGTCCAGATCGTCGCGGAATATGATCAGGTGGTGCACAGCCAACGCCAGGTCTTCCGGATACCCTCGGTCGTGGTGCTGAAGGACTACGTCAAACCCCAGAAGCGCGTGGCATTCACGCGCTTCAATCTTTTTCTGCGGGACGAATTCTGCTGCCAGTACTGCGGCGCGAAGGGCGATCTGACCTTTGACCATGTGCTGCCGCGGTCGAAAGGCGGGATCACCAGCTGGGAAAACGTCGTCGCCGCCTGCAGCCCCTGCAACCTGCGCAAAGGGTCGCGCACCTTGCGCCAGGTCGGCATGTACCTGAATCGGTTGCCACGCGCACCATCCGCCGAAGAGATGCAGGCCCACGGCCGCCGCTTTCCGCCGAACCATTTGCACGACAGCTGGATGGACTTCCTTTATTGGGATGCCGAACTGGACGCCTAGGGCACCTGTCATCATTCCGTTACAAAACATTTACATTACCCGCGCCGCGTGATCCGATGTCTCGGGATATCGGAGGCGGATCTTGGTCATTGGAATCGAAACGGCGGCGCTGAACATGTTCACCGCCCTTGCCTGCGGGGCGGTCATCGGCTCCGAACGCCAGGTGCGGCAGCGGATGGCCGGTCTGCGCACCAACGCTCTGGTGGCGCTGGGTGCTGCCAGTTTCGTCACCTTTTCAGGGCTTTACCCAGATGAGCTCAGCCCGACCCGCGTTGCAGCGCAGGTCGTGTCCGGCATCGGTTTTCTGGGTGCCGGGATCATCTTCCGCGATGGGTTCAACGTCCACGGTCTGAATACCGCGGCGACGCTGTGGTGTTCCGCCGGGGTCGGGATGATGGCCGGCGCCGGGGCCTGGGATTTCGCGCTGCTTCTGACCGCGATGGTGGTGTTCGTGAACCTTGGCCTGCGCCCCTTGGTCAAATGGCTGAAGCGCCATACCCGCGCCGGGGTGCCTGTCACGCGCACCTATCGGGTGGTTCTGACCGTGACCGACGCGCAAGAGGCCGAGGCGCGCAATCTGATCCTGCGCACGTTGTCGCTTGGCGGGCTGCACCTGTCCGAGATCGAGGTCTCGCCGGGCGAGGATGGGCGCGGCATTGACGTTAGCGCCACTGTCACCTCCGAAGGCATGGGTGAAGTGGCGCTGGAACAGGCCATTCAGCGGTTGGCCGCCGAGCCGGGCCTGATGCGCCTGCGCTGGCAAGCGCTGGAAGACGGCTAGGCTTCGCCTGAGGTTCCTATGCGCGCGCAGCGGTGCTAGACACGACGGCGTGCGGCCTGTAGAAGGGGCGCCGTTAGCGCTAACAACAGCCGCGCCAAGGAGATGTTCATGGTTTCCCGAGTCATTCCAGTGGATGTCTTCGATCTGGTCATATTCGGCGGCACCGGTGATCTCGCGCGCCGCAAGATTATTCCCGGCCTTTACCGCCGATTCCTTGCCAACCAGATGCCCGAGGACAGCCGGATCATCGGTGCCGCCCGTGCCGCCCTGACCGAAGACGCCTTCCGCGAACAGGTGCGCGCCGCCATCACCGAATTCGTGCCCGCCGAACGGCAGGAAGCAGCGGCCATCGACGCCTTCCTGGCCCGGATCGCCTATGTCGCCATCGACGCCACCGGCACCAATGGCTGGGCCACTCTGAAAGCCATGATGCGTGAAAACGTCGTACGCGCATTCTACTTCTCGGTCGCGCCCAGCCTGTTCGGCGACATCGCGCAACGCCTGTCGGACCATGGCATTGCCGATGCCTGGAGCCGGATCGTGGTGGAAAAGCCGTTTGGACGTGACCTCGCATCGGCGAAAGCCCTGAACGGGGTACTAGCCCGGCACTTTACCGAAGCGCAGATCTACCGGATCGACCACTATCTGGGGAAGGAAACCGTCCAGAACCTGATGGCGGTGCGCTTTGCCAACATCCTGTTCGAGCCCTTGTGGAAGGCCGAATACGTCGATCACGTCCAGATCACGGTGGCCGAAACGGTGGGCGTGAACGGGCGCGGCGCCTATTACGACAAGTCGGGCGCCATGCGGGACATGGTGCAGAACCACATGATGCAGCTGCTGTGCCTGATCGCGATGGAGCCGCCCTATCACTTTGACCCCGACGCGGTGCGCGACGAAAAGCTGAAGGTGATCCGGGCGCTGAAGCCGGTATCGGCGGAAAATATCGTGCGTGGGCAATATGCTGCGGGCGAGAAAGAAGGCGGCTATCTGGAGCATTCCGAAAACCCCGCCTCGAAGACCGAAAGCTACATCGCCCTGAAAGTGAACGTGTCGAACTGGCGCTGGCAGGGGGTGCCGTTCTATCTGCGCACCGGCAAGCGGCTGCGCGCCCGCGCCTCGGAAATTGCCATCACCTTCAAGCAGCCACCGCATGCGATCTTTGACGACGCTAAGGGCTGGCATGAAAACGTGCTGGTGATCCGGCTGCAGCCGAATGAGGGGATGAACCTCATGGTGATGATCAAGGAACCGGGCCCGGGCGGCATGCGCCTGATGCAGGTGCCGCTGGACATGTCCTTTGCGGCCGTTCTGGGCGACCAGGCCGATGAAACCCCGGATGCCTATGAGCGGCTGATCATGGACGTGATACGGGGCAACCAGACCTTGTTCATGCGCGGCGACGAAGTCGAGGCCGCATGGGCCTGGACCGACCCGATCATCGAGGGCTGGGAGGCGCGCAGCGACCGGCCGCAGGTCTATGACCCCGGCTCCTCCGGCCCCGAGGATGCCCTCATGTTGATGCACCGCGACGGGCGGCGCTGGCGGGAGATCAAGGAATGATCCTGGAGACCTATCCTGACCGCGAGATGATGATGCTGGGTCTGGCGAATGTGATTGCCGGGCAATTGGCCGAATTCCTGCGGCGGGATGGCAAGGCCACGCTTTGTGTGCCCGGTGGCACGACGCCAGGGCCGATCTTCGACACGCTTTCCGGCGTGGACATCGACTGGGCCAATGTCGCCATTGTCCTGAACGACGAACGCTGGGTGCCGGAAAGCTCGGACCGGTCGAACACCCGTCTGGTGCGCGAAAGGCTGATCCGTGGCCGTGCAGCGCAGGCCCGCTTGATCCCGCTTTACGCCCCGGCCCCGAGCCCGGAGGAGATGCTGCCAGCGCTGGAAGACGGGCTTCGTCCGCATCTGCCGATCTCGGTTCTGCTTTTGGGGATGGGGGCGGACATGCACACGGCCAGTCTCTTTCCCGGTGCCGACCGGCTGAAAGACGCACTTTCGCCGTCGGCGCCGCTTTTGCTGCCGATGCGCGCCGAGGCAGCGGGAGAGCCGCGCGTCACCCTGACGGCGCCCGTCCTGAAGGGCGCCTTCAACACCCATATTCTGATCACAGGTCCGGAAAAGCGCGCGGCCCTGGAGCGCGCCCTGAGCCTGTCCCCGCTTGAGGCGCCGGTGCGCGCCGTCCTGGATAACGCAACCGTGCATTGGGCTGAATGAACCATGGACAAGTGGGCTGACCTCAACCGCCTTCACGCCGCCACCGAAGGCCGCCATATCCTTGACCTTTTCGACGCTGCCCGCGCCGCGGATTTCTCGGTTTCGGCGGACGGCATGCTGTTCGACTATGCCAAGACCGGAATCGACACCGATATCCGCGCGGCCCTGCTCAAGCTGGTCGAGGATTCGGGCGTGGCCGACAAGCGCGCTGCGATGTTTTCCGGCGAAAAGATCAACCTGACCGAAGGCCGCGCCGTGCTGCACGTGGCGCTGCGGGCCGGCGATGACGCGGCCATCAAGGTCGACGGCGCGGACGTCTTGCCTGAGGTGCGCCGCATCCGTGCCGCCTGCGCCGGGTTTGCCCGCGACGTGCGGTCGGGCGTCTTCACCGGACAGGGCGGCAAGATCACTGATGTCGTCAATATCGGCATCGGCGGGTCCGATCTTGGCCCCGCCATGGCCACGCTGGCTCTGGCCCCATTCCACGACGGGCCACGGGTGCATTTCGTCTCGAACGTCGATGGCGCGCATGTCCATGACACGCTGAAAGGCCTGAACCCGGAAACGACGCTGGTGATCGTGGCGTCCAAGACCTTCACCACGATCGAGACGATGACCAACGCGGACTCTGCCAAGCGCTGGATGGCGACGAAGGTCGCAAACCCTGCCGCACAATTTGCAGCCGTCAGCACGGCAGCCGACAAGACTGCTGCTTATGGCATTGACCCGCAACGTGTTTTCGGGTTCGAGGATTGGGTCGGCGGCCGCTATTCGATGTGGGGCCCGATCGGCCTTTCACTGATGATCGCCGTCGGGCCCGAAGCGTTCGACCAGTTCCTTGCCGGTGGCCGGGCAATGGACACCCATTTCGTGACGGCGCCTTTGGCCCGGAACATGCCCGTCATGCTGGCGCTCGTCGGCATCTGGCACAATCAGATCTGCGGTCACGCCACCCGCGCCGTGCTGCCCTATGACCAGCGCCTTGCCCGTTTGCCGGCCTATCTTCAGCAGCTGGAAATGGAGAGTAACGGCAAGCGCGTCGCCATTGACGGCAGCGACCTTCCCAGCCATTCCGGACCCGTCGTCTGGGGTGAACCAGGCACCAACGGCCAGCACGCGTTCTACCAGCTGATCCATCAGGGCACCCGCGTGGTGCCGTGCGAATTCCTGGTTGCCCGCAAGGGGCATGAGCCCGACCTTGCACATCAGCACCTTCTGCTGGTCTCGAACTGCCTGGCGCAGGCCGAAGCGCTTTTACGCGGCCGCAGCCTGGAGGAGGCGCGGGCGATCATGGCGAAGAAAGGCCTGACCGGAGCGGACCTGGAACAGCAGGCCCGCCATCGTGTGTTCCCCGGCAACCGGCCGTCAACTGTGCTGGCCTATGACCAGCTGACTCCGTTCACCCTTGGCCGGATCATTGCCCTTTACGAACACCGGGTGTTTGTCGAAGGCGTGGTCCTCGGCGTCAACTCCTACGACCAGTGGGGTGTTGAACTGGGCAAGGAACTGGCGCTGGCCTTGCAGCCGGTGCTGGAGGGCAAGGCCGGCACCACGGGCAAGGATGGCTCGACCGCGGCACTGGTGGCGTTCCTCAAGGTCTGATCGGGGCAAGGCCACGCGGGCGGCAGGGGTGCATGCCCCGTTGGCATCAGGTGACAGGAACTCCCGATGCGGCTGGCTTACTTGAGTGCCGCGGTAACGATGACTTCGACCTTGTAGTCAGGGGTCGCAAGTTTGGCTTCGCCGGTGGCGCGGGCAGGGGTATGGCCCTGAGGAACCCATGCATCCCAGACCGAATTCATCTCGCCGAAGGTCTTGATGTCGGACAGCCAGATCTGGGCTGACAGGATGCGGGTCTTGTCGGTGCCCGCCGCCGCCAGAATCCGGTCGACCTCGGCCAGGCACTGCCGGGTCTGCCCGGCCACCGAAGCGCCGGGTTCGCCGACCTGGCCGGCCACCCAGAGAATGCCGTTGAAGGCAACGGCCTCGGACATGCGGGCGCCAGTGCCGAAGCGGGTGATGTCGCTGTTCATGAAAGTCTCCCTGTTGATCCGCGACGGTAGCTAACGCGTCGCCGCGGCAAACGAAAGCTACTTCACGCGGAGGCAGTTCAGCTGGTCGCCCGTGGTGCCCGACACCCAGGTCAGCCCGGTCTCGGTCACCGCCGCCAGCGCAAGGATGTAGCCGTTCCCGAAACGAAGCGTGAAGTTGCGCCCGTCCCTCTCCACCGACCGGATCGGATAGGTCGTGGTCCCGTTGTTGTAGGAGGTGTTGGTGAAGGTGAAGGTCTCGACGCCGCAATCCCAGCTGCCGACAAAGGCATAGGGGTCGCTTGGCCCCTCGGGGCTGACGCAGGCAGCCAGCACGATGGCGGGCAGGAGGGCGGCACTACCGGAACGCATCGGCAAGATCCTTTTGCAAGATGGCCCGGCGCCCAGCGGTTTGACCCTGGCGCAATCACGGGTCCGGTGCTGCAAAACTGGTAGCAGCCGATATGGACTGCGGCAAGCGGGCCGTGGCAATGGTTGCCCCTCCACCTATGCGAAACGCCGCACCCATCGGGAGCGGCGTTGCGAAAAGCTGGAGCGGGTGAAGGGAATCGAACCCTCGTCGTAAGCTTGGGAAGCTTCTGCTCTACCATTGAGCTACACCCGCACCGGGACTGAGGTAAGCGAAGCCGGGCCGGAGGTCAAGCGCCCCGGCCCGGTCCCGGTCCGGCCCCTGTCAGGGCGCGGTGATCGTCAGTTCCAGACGCTCGCCCGGTTTCACGGTGAAGGGCGTCTCGGTCTTGGTGCCGGCGAAATCCACGATCGCGACGTAGTCGCCGGTCGGAAAAGTGGACTGCCACGCAGGACCATAGGAATAGCCGAACGACGCACGGTTACCGTTGATGTCCTTCGTCGGCGAGAGAACCTCGATGAAGTTGTCGCCGGGCACGGTGAAGGCCGCGACACCGGCGTTCAGCGGCACGACGATGTCGACGCGTTCGCCGACCTTGGCGGTGAAAGGCACCTCGACCTTTGCCGCACCAAGCGTCACGACCGCCACATAGTCGCCGGGCGGCAGGTCGAATTTAGCCCCAGCGCCATAGGTGTAGCCCACGGTCTTGCGGCTGCCCTCGATATCCTTCTTCGCCTCAAGGATCTCGACGAAATGGTCGTTGCCCTCGACCGCGACGCCTTCGGCATAGCTCGCATCGACCACCGCAAGGCCGACACCAAGCACGAGGTCAAGATCGGTCACCTTGCCCGCATCGATCACGACGGACTGGCTGACCTCCGCCGCGCCGAGCCTGGCCAAAAGCGCATGCTCGCCGGACGGGACAACCCGGTAACCGGTGCCGTAGCCGCTATCGTAAAGGTCATTCGCGCCGCGCAGCTCCCAAAAGGCATCCGGGTCTGGGTCGGCCCCGGGCGAGGGGCGAAGGGCAAGGTTCAGGATACCGGCATCCAGCACGACCACGGGCTGCGAAAGTTCGGTGTCCGGGCCGATCTCGATCTCCTGCTCGACCATCGCTTCGTGCAGGGAGGTCCGCAGCAGATATTTGCCGGGCGGAAACCGGCCAAGGCCAGCGCCATAGATCGTGCCGGTGGTCGCGTCCGTGGCCTTGCCGTCGGCGCCGATGGCGAAGAATTCGAAATAGGTGTCCTGCAGGATGCGCGCTTCCGGTTCCGGCCCGCCCTCGGCCAGATAGAGGATCGGATCGACGTTGTTTTCCAGTGCCACCGGCGGTGGCGGGGGTTCAGGAACCGGCTCCGGCTTGGCCACGACGACGGTGGTCAGCGCTTCGACCAGCGCGCCCGCGTCCTTCGCCTCGATGTATTTGCCACCGGTCTTTTCAGCCAGACAGGCCACCGTAGCCCCTTCCTCGGCCGTCAGGCCAAAGCCCACCACATGCGCGGTGAAATCCACGCCCGAGGCTTCCAGTTCCGCGCCAAGCGCGCAAGGGTCGGCCTCGCAGGTCTCGATCCCGTCGGTGATGAGGATGACCGTCGCCTTCGCCTCGGTCGAGCGCAACTCGCCCGCTGCGCGTCGGACGGCTTCGGTCAGGGGTGTCTTGCCAAGGAAATTCATGGCGTTGGCGGCGTCGGTGATTGCCTGCGCCGTCCCGGCTGCGGGCGGCACCACCAGTTCGATATCGCTGCAGCTGCCCTTCTCGCGGTGTCCATAGGCCATCAGCCCGAGTTCCGTTTCAGCCGGAAGACCGGCCAGCACCGACCCCAACGCCTCACGCGCGATTTCCAGCTTGGCGCGGCCGTCGATCTGGCCCCACATGGAACCGGAAGCGTCCAGAACGATGATCGACTTGCCCTCGGCGGCAAGCGGGGCGGACAGCAGGGACTGATAAAGGGCGGCGGCAAGGATCGTCTTGGCGAAATCCATGAAAGCTGCTCCGGTATAAATGGCTTGCAAGGCGCAAGCGTAGGGCATGGCCTCCGATCCGGTCAACAATGAAACGAATGCGAACGGGCCTCCGGGAAGACCCCGAAGACCCGTCCTTACCCGTGCATTTCAGGATCAGATTTGCGATCGGATCATTGGTCATGCGGCGGACGCTATCGCGGCATCTCGGGACTTTCACCCCCTGCCGTCACGGGAAAGGCAGAAGCGACAGACGGGCCGCGCCCCACAGGATATTCCAGCCAAGGTAAAAGCCAAGCCGGACCGCGATCAGCGCCAGAATGCCGTAACGGCGAAACAGCGTCATCCCCGCGATCCCCAGCACTGTCACCAGACCTGCCACCGCCGCGGCTTGCCAGTCGAAAGGACCCGCGCCGATCAGAGTCTGCATCACCGCTTCGGGCAGGGCGGCCAGCGCGACCGACAGCCGCGCCCGCCCGGTCAGGGCAAAAAGCAGCGCCAAAGGCAGCAGCTGCAGCAGCGCCATCGCGACCACCGCAATCGCCGGATAGAACAGCCAGGCGTCAGGCCAGGGCTGGTTCATCATGGCCGGGAAGGGCCTTGCCACGTCCAGCACGATGATCACCGGGCTGACCAACGCCGCCCAGAACGCTGCCTTGCGCAGGCCAGAACCCTTTGCGGGGGCGAAAAACCCGCCGCGCCGCAGCGACATGATTGCCATCGTGCCAAGCGCGGTTGCCAGAGCCAGCATCAGATGCGGTGGCGCACCAAGGCCAAGACTGCTGAACCGGGATCGTGCCGGTTCCGACAAGAAGAATATCGCAGTCGCAGCCGCAAAGCAGAGGGCAAGAAACCAGGCTTCCTGCCATCCGGGCCTCATGCCCCGCGCCGCCGCCGTCTCCCGCCGTCGCCGCCGGACCCCGCGGTGTTGAAGCTGAGGTCGGGCAGGGTGACGATCTTTTCAAGCTCCGGGAAGGCCTCGACCGCGTTGGGAATGGCGCTCGCATTGACGAAATGCTCTTGAAAGCGCGGCTCGATGGCGGTCTCGACCTTTTGGATGTTGCGCACGGTGGCTTCGATCTCGGCCCGCGCGCCGCGATTGAGGAGCGCGATCCGCGCCCCGGTGCCCGCCGCGTTCCCGGCCGAGGATACCCGGTCCAGGGGCGCATCCGGGATCATGCCCAGAACCATCGCGTGTTTGGGGCTGATATGTGCGCCGAACGCGCCCGCAAGGATGATCCGGTCCACCCGATCGACCCCGAACTTGTCCATGAGGAGCCGCGCGCCAGAGTAAAGCGCGGCCTTGGCCATCTGGATCTCGCGGATGTCGCGGTTGGTGACGGTGATCTTCGGACCGCCCTCGGCGGTGCCGTCATGCACCAGATAGGAATGCGTGCGCCCGTCAAGGAAGATGCGGTCGGTTCCGGTCTGTTCGGGCGACCCGATCAGCCCGGCGGCATCCACCAGCCCCGCCAGCCGCATCTCGGCCACCATTTCGATGATGCCGGAGCCGCAGATGCCGGTGATCCCGGTCGTGGCGGTGGCCGCGTCGAACCCCGGCTCGTCGGACCAGAGGTCACTGCCGATCACCTTGAAGCGCGGCTCCTTGGTGACGGGGTCAATCTCAACCCGCTCGATCGCGCCCGGTGCTGCGCGCTGGCCGCTGGAAATCTGCGCGCCCTCGAACGCCGGACCAGTGGGCGACGAACAGGCCAGCACCTTTTCGGTATTGCCCAGCAGGATTTCGGCATTGGTGCCTACGTCCACGACCAGCATCAGGTCCGGCGACTTGTCAGGCGCCTCGGACAGGGCCACGGCGGCGGCATCGGCGCCGACATGCCCGGCGATGCAGGGCAAAAGATAGACGCGGGCCGCAGGATGCAGTTCCAACTCCAGATCGCGCGCCGTCAGTCGGAGCGCGTTCGAGGTGGCCAGCGCAAACGGCGCCTGGCCCAGCTCGTACGGGTCGATTCCAAGGAAGAGGTGGTGCATGACCGGGTTGCAGACAAAGACCGAATCCATGATCAGCCCGCGATCCACCCCCGCCTCTGCGCAAAGCTGGCCGAAAAGCGTGTTCATCGCCGCCCGGACAGCCGCCGTCATCTCGGCCGCACCCGTGGGGTTCATCATCGAATAGCTGACCCGGCTCATCAGGTCTTCGCCAAAGCGGATCTGCGGGTTCATCAGGCCAGACGAGGCCACCACCAACCCTGAACGCAAGTCGCACAGGTGCCCCGCTATGGTCGTGGACCCAAGGTCCACCGCCACCCCGTAGATCGAGCCCTCGTAAAGCCCCGGCCAAAGATGCATGATCCGGGGCGCATCGGTCGGATGAACCTGATGCAGCGCCACGGTCACTTTCCACTCGCCCTTGCGCAGAATCGGCTGCAACATGGTCAGCACGGGGAGGTCGATGGTGACCTCCTCGATCCCCCACTGCGCGCGCAGGGCGTCCGACAGGCGTTCCAGATCGCCGGAAGGGTCGTGCATGTCAGGCTCGGCCACCTCGACGAAATGCAGCTTGACCGAGGGGTCCATGAAAATCTCGCGCGCCTCCACGCGCTTTCTGACCACCTGCTTGTGGACCTGGCTTTCCGGCGGCACGTCGATCACGACATCGCCCATCACCTTAGCCTGACAGCCAAGCCGCCGCCCCTCGATCAGCCCGCGAATGCGCTTGTAGCGGTCCTCGACCGCGTTCCATTCCGACAGCGCGTCGGGGCGGACGGTGACCCCGTGCTTGGCAAATTCGCCGTAGCCGGGGGTGATCTGGCATTTCGAGCAGATGCCCCGCCCGCCGCAGACGGAATCAAGGTCCACCCCTAATTGCCGTGCTGCCGTCAGCACCGGCGTGCCAAGGGCAAACCGTCCCCGCTTGCCGGACGGGGTGAAGATCACGAGTGCATCTGCGGTCATGTCGGTCTCGGTCGTTCTGGGATTTGCGCCCTGCAGCAGGGCCTTGCCCTGTCTTAGGCTGTCAGGTCCCGGTTGCAAGCCCCAGTTGCGGCATGGCAATGCCCGCTACCGTCATCCGAGGCGCTGCTTCGTCGCAGGCGCCCATTTCCTGCATCGCCTGTTCCTGATCCGGCTGCGCATCGACCGTGGTATGCGGGCCACTGCAACCTAGGCCCGGTCCAGCCAGTCCAGGATCGCCTGCCGGTCGCCGTCCAGCGCGGGGGCTGGCGGTCGCGCTTTGGCCTCGGGCAGGGTGCTCATCTTGATCGGGTTGCCGGTGGACGTGAACGCGGGCCCACCCGGGCGCGGCGACACTGGCAGCACCATGTTGCGGGCGAGGATCTGCGGGTCGCGCAGCACCTCGGCCATGTCCTGCACCCGGGCCGTGGGCAGGTTCGCGCCCTCCAGGACCCCAATCCAGTGGCTGACCGTCTCGCCCAGCGTCACCGCCTCGATCAGGCGTTTGAGCAGGGCGTGATTGTCACAGCGCGCGGCATTGGTGGCAAAGCGCGGATCATCCGCCAGCTTGAGGCCAAGAGCATCGCAAAGCCGGGCAAAGATCGCATCATTCCCGGCGGCAATGACCACGAAGCCATCCGACGCGCGATAGGTGGAAAACGGCGTGATCGTCGGATGCCGCGCGCCTGTCCGCCCCGGAGGCGTGCCGGTGGCCGAGGTGATCGCAACCGAATGTTCCTGAATGGCCAGTTGCGAATCCAGCATGGCCACATCGACCAAAGCGCCTTCGCCGGTTGTCTCGCGTTGGTAAAGGGCGGCAAGAATGCCCTGGGTTGCGAACATGCCCGCGACGATGTCACCGATGCTTGCGCCGACCCGGACTGGCGGGCCGCCGGATTCCCCGGTGATCGACATCACTCCGCCCCTTGCCTGCACGACCATGTCATAGGCAGGCTTCATCGCCTCGGGTCCGGTCTGGCCGAAGCCCGAGACGGCGGCATAGATCAGCCGGGGCAAGCGGGCGTGCAGGGCGGGCCAGCCATAACCAAGGCGCTCCAGGGCGCCCGGACGGTAGTTTTCGATCAGCACATCCGCCCGGTCCAGCAGCCGGTCAAAGATCGCCCGGTCGCCGTCCGCTTTCAGATCCAGCGCGATGGACTGCTTGCCAGCGTTCAGCGTGGCGAAATAGGCGCTTTCCCCGTCAACGAACGGCGGGTAGGCCCGGGTATCGTCGCCAAGGCCGGGGCGTTCCACCTTGATCACCCGCGCGCCAAGGTCCTGCAGCGTGTGGCTGGCGAAGGGACCGGCCAGCACATGCGTCAGATCGAGGATGGTGATGCCGTCAAGTGGTGCCATGTCGCGTCCTTTTTTTGCAGCCTTTGCCCCGGCACCATCGCAGCCATGCACAGGCGGGGCGTTGACGCGGATCAAATCCCCCACTACCTCGCCCGCATGGCACGCGCACCCCTTCTTCAGCTTTCCGGCATCTCGCTGACCTTCGGCGGCAATCCCGTTTTCGATGATCTGACCCTTGTAGTCCAGCCCGGCGACCGGGTGGCCCTTGTCGGTCGCAATGGCAGCGGCAAATCCACGCTGATGAAGGTGATGGCCGGTCTGACGGAAGCCGACCGTGGCACCCGCACCGTGGCGCCCGGCACCACCGTTGGCTACATGGAGCAGGACCCCGATCTCTCGGCCTATGCCACCTTGGGCGATTTCGCCGCCTCCAACCTGCCCGACGGCATGGAATACCGGCTTGCGGTCGTGGCCGAAGGTCTGAAGTTCGACCCCGAAACCCCGGTTGTCACTGCTTCGGGCGGCGAACGCCGCCGCGCTGCGCTGGCCAAGCTCTTGGCCGAAGCGCCGGACCTGATGCTTCTGGACGAGCCGACCAACCACCTCGACATCCAGGCGATCGAGTGGCTGGAGGCCGAGCTTT
>PNJK01000050.1 GCA_013821825.1 Rhodobacter sp. | reverse complement strand
GCTGGTCACCAAGATCAACTCGACCTTGGTGAACACGGTGCCGCTGTGGGAAACCCAGCTGGCGCAGGCGGTGACGATCCAGCGGTCGAAAGAAGCCGCCGAGGCGGTCAGGGATGCGAACGATCTGACAAACGAGCTTCTGAAGGCCAATGCCGAAAACCTGCAAACCGCCAACAAGGTGGTCCGCGAGGAAATGGAGCGCGGCGTCTTCGACATCGACACGGTAAAGCATGCCAACGCCACCCTGATCGCCACGATCAACGAAAGTCTCGCGATCGCGGACGAGGGCAAGGCGCGTCGTGCCGCTGCCGAAGCGGAACTTGTGAAGATGGAGGCGGAACTGCGAGAGACGCTGGCCTCGGCCCGGGCGCGGCAGATTTCTCCCGCGACCAACGCCTGAACAAGCAGAAGACCGGTATGACCCGATACAGGATTTTCCGGATCTTGCTGGCGGGGACTGCCAGCCTTGCGGTAGCGGCCTGCACCCAGCCGAGCGCCGGTCCGTCCCGCCCGTCGGAGGCCGCTTTCCCAGCCGCGCCTGTGCCTCCCACCCCAACGCCGAAAAGCGCGGCGGCGATGATCTACTACGCGCAGGTCCAGCAGACGCTGTTGTCCCAGGGCCTGCTGCGCACCGACAGCGGCGCCAATGTTCCCTATTCCGACCGGATCCTGGCCGAAAACTTCATGCGCGTCGCGCTTTACGACGAATATCGCCGGGGCACCGGCGGCTTTGTGCGCGAGGAGACCGAAAGTCGACTTCGCCGCTGGGAAGTGCCGGTCCGCGTCGGCCTGCGCTTTGGTGCCAGCGTGCCGCCGGACCGCCAGGCCACCGACCAGGCCCGGATCGCCAGTTACCTCGCCCGACTGTCGCAGATCACCGGCCATCCGATGTCGCTTGACGACAGGGCACCGAATTTCCTGATCTACATTGTCTCCGAGGACGAGCGCGAGGCCCTGGGTCCAGTCATCCGCGCCGCGATCCCCAGCCTTGGGCCGGGCGAGGTGTCGGGCATCACCAACATGCCGCGCTCCACCTATTGCCTGGTCTTTGCGCTGTCCGAAGGCTCGACCGGCGCCTACACCCGTGCCTTCGCCGTGCTTCGCGCCGAACACCCGGACCTCTTGCGCCTGTCCTGCTTGCACGAGGAAATCGCCCAGGCGCTGGGTCTGCCGAACGACAGCCCGCGCGCGCGCCCGTCCATCTTCAACGACGATGAGGAATTCGCGCTGCTGACCGACCAGGACGAACAGATGCTGCGCATCCTTTACAGCCGCGAATTGCGCCCGGGCATGACGCCCTCGCAGGCGCGGCCGATCGTCGAATCCCTTGCACGCCGCCTTCTCGGCGGCGACAATTGACCAATCCCGTACGGAGGTAGCCATGGTTTTCGAATTCCTCAAAGGCGAATTCATCGACGTCATTTCGTGGCTGGACGACACCCGCGACACGATGGTCTGGCGCTTTGACCGGCATGGTCAGGCGATCAAGATGGGCGCCAAGCTGACGGTCCGCGAAGGTCAGGCGGCGGTCTTCATCCACGAAGGCCAGCTGGCGGATGTCTTCGGCCCCGGCCTTTATATGCTTGAAACCAACAACATGCCGATCATGACCACGCTGCAGCACTGGGACCACGGGTTCCAGTCGCCGTTCAAGTCCGAGGTCTATTTCGTCAACACCACCCGGTTCAACGACCAGAAATGGGGCACCAAGAACCCGATCATGGCGCGCGACCCGGAATTCGGCCCGGTCCGCCTGCGCGCCTTCGGAACCTATTCGTTGCGGGTCACGGATCCCGGCAAGTTCATCCTGGAAGTCGTCGGCACCGATGGCGAATTCACCTCGGACGAGATCAGCTTTCAGATCCGCAACGTGATCGTGCAGCAGGCCAGCCAGGTGCTGGCCAAGTCCGGCATCCCGGTGCTGGACATGGCCGCCAATACCGCCGATCTGGGCAAGATCATCGCCAATGCGATTGCGCCGCAGGTGGCGGAATACGGGCTGTCGATCCCTGAATTCTACATTGAAAACATCAGCCTGCCCGAAGAGGTGGAAAAGGCGATGGACAAGCGCACCTCGATGGGCGTGGCCGGGGATCTGCACAAGTACATGCAGTTCAATGCGGCCGAGGCGATGGGCCAGCCGGGTTCGGCCATGGGGGCAGCCATGGGGGCCGGGATGGGAATGGGCATGGGCGCGGGCATGGCGCAGAACATGGGACCCTGGGGCGCGGCACCGACGGCTCCGGCTGCCACCCCTCCACCGGCTCCGGCCGCCGCAAGCGCTGGACGGGTCTGGCATCTGGCCGAAAACGGCGCCACGACCGGCCCCTTCGCAGAGGCCGACCTGGTGGCGATGGCAGGCTCAGGCAAGCTAAGCCGCGCGACAATGGTCTGGACCCCCGGTCAGGACGGCTGGAAGATGGCTGCCGAAACCGACCTTGCCAGACTGCTTGACAGCTTGCCGCCGCCGCCGCCCAAGGCCTGATCGGACTCATGCCCGACCACCCGGAATACCGCTGGCCCTGCGCGCGATGCGGCGCGCAGCTGCGCTATGCGCCCGGGCAGACCAGCCTGACCTGCAACTATTGCGGACACGTACAGGCCATAGCGCCCGAAGCCCCGCGCGACCGGGCGCGCGCCCTGCAAGAGCTTGATCTGGAAAGGGGTTTGCGCGATGCGCTGCCCGGCGACGACATGGTCGAGGTGCGCACCACCTCTTGCCCGAACTGCGGCGCGCAGGTCGAAATCACCGGCGCGACCCATGCCACCGAATGCCCGTTCTGTGCCACACCCGTCGTGCTGGACACCGGCACCCGGCGCCACATCAAGCCGCAGGCCCTTGTCCCGTTCGTCCTGACCGAACCCGAAGCGCGCAAGGCGATGGTCGCCTGGATGGGCAGCCTGTGGTTCGCGCCGGGGACTTTGCTGGAATACGCCCGCAAGGGGCGCGCGCTGAACGGGGTCTATGCGCCGTTCTGGACCTTCGACGCCGATACCGCCAGCCGCTATTCCGGCGAACGTGGGGAATATTACTACGAGACGCGGACCGTCATGGTGCGGGTCAATGGCCGGATGCAGCGGCGTCAGGAACAGGTGCGCCACACCCGCTGGTATCCCGCCTCGGGCCATGTGTCGCGCGAGTTTGACGACGTGCTGATCATCGCCTCATCCAGCCTTCCGGCCCGCTTGGGCAATGATCTGACACCGTGGAGCCTGTCGGCACTGGTACCCTACTCGCCTGAATTCCTTGCCGGATTCCAGGCCGAAGGCTATACCGTGCCCCTGCCGGACGGCCACGACGAGGCCCGCAAGCGGATGGAGGACATCATCCGCAGCGATGTGCGCCGCGACATTGGCGGCGATGAACAGCGCATCCATTCGGTGAAGACGGACTGGTCGGACGAGACCTTCAAGCACATCCTGCTGCCGATCTGGATGGCGGCCTACAAGTACAACGGCAAGAGCTATCGCTTTATGGTAAACGGCCAGACCGGCGAGGTTCAGGGCGAGAGGCCCTGGTCGATCTGGAAGATCGCTTTTGCGGTGATTATCGTTGCAGCGCTTGCACTTACGGCGGTTTATCTTGCTGACCCGGAGGCGTTGAACCTGCCGCCGCCCGGCTGGACGGACTGACCGTCAATCCGGTTTGCGGGCAAAGAACAGCGCCCAGGCGGCGTAGACCCCCGCCGCAAGGAACAGCAGCCCCCAGAAGGGCGAGCCGAGCCAGGCAAATTCGGCGACCGCCCAGCCCAGCGGGGCCAGCACCGTCACCCAGCGCACCCAGGGGCGCGCAAAGAACGGGTCGTCCGGATCAAGAAGTTTCATCCCTGCAAACCCCGATTCCATGTCATGCTAGGCCATGGCAGGGAGGACGACATGCTCAAGATTGTCAAGGATTTCCAAGGACAAACAGTCATCACGACTTTCGAGACCACGCCGGCGATGGCCTTCGATCTGGTCGAGGCGCTGGAGACGGCCTATCAGGAATGCATCCGCCACCAGCCCGGCTTCATCGCGGCGGGTCTGCACATGAACGACGCGCGGACGCGGATCTGCAACTATTCGCAATGGGCCCGGCGCGAGGACTATCAGGCGATGCTGCGCACGCCCGAGATGCGGGAGCGGAACCGCAAGATCAACGACCTGTGCCGGGGGTTCGAGCCGGTGATGTATGAGGTGGTGGGGGTGTTCTAGGGCTCCCGGCGTTCCATGCGTTAATTCAATGGGTTAGCCTGGACATCGCTGTCTTTCTTCCGTCTTCCTTGCGTCTTCCTTCCGTCTCTACGTGCGTGGAGACGGAAAAGCGTTAACCAGGTCGGACGAATCGGGGGGCTTAACGGGGGGCGCCCCCACCCCCATCCCCTCCCCACGAGGGGGAGGGGAGGCGCCTTTGCCAGATGCCGGGGGGATGAGGCGGATCAGAAAACAGTCCAGTGGACTGTTTTCCCGCCGAATGCCCGAGCACGCTTGCGAGGGCCGGGAGGTCGGGCGCGGTCAGATTTGCTTTGGGCAAATCTGACGATGAGCCTCTTTGCCCAACGATTAGATCGGTAACTCTACCTCCGCCCCCGCGACCGCTTGCCGCCCCTCTGCCCGGCCCGTCCCCCCGTACTCCGGCCCGACATCTTCACCGCCTCTTCCACCGCTTCCTCGATCACCTCTTGCCGCGCAAACGGATCGTCGGCGACGGCGAGTTCGACGGCTTCCAGGCGGCGCACCTCGTCGCGCAGGCGGGCGGCTTCTTCGAACTCCAGGTTCTCGGCGGCCTTGCGCATGGCGAGGCGGAGGGCGTCGAGATGGGTGGCGAGGTTCTGGCCGACCATGGGTTTGTCGACCTTCGTCGTGATCCGCGCCTGATCGGTGTCGCCCTGCCAGAGGCCGGACAGGACGTCCTCGACGTTCTTGCGGATCGTCTCGGGCGTGATGCCGTGGAGCGTGTTGTAGGCCACCTGCTTTTCGCGGCGGCGGTTGGTTTCGCCGATGGCGCGCTCCATGCTGCCGGTCATCCGGTCGGCATACATGATCACCCGGCCTTCGGAGTTCCGCGCCGCCCGGCCGATGGTCTGGATGAGGCTGGTTTCCGAGCGGAGGAAGCCTTCCTTGTCAGCATCAAGGATCGCCACGAGCCCGCATTCGGGGATGTCGAGGCCCTCGCGCAAGAGGTTGATCCCGACCAGAACGTCGAAGGCACCGAGGCGAAGATCGCGCAGGATTTCAATGCGTTCGATGGTGTCGATGTCCGAATGCATGTAGCGCACCCGGATACCCTGTTCGTGCAGGTAGTCGGTCAGATCCTCGGCCATGCGTTTGGTCAGCACGGTGGCGAGGGTGCGCATGCCCTTGGCGGCCACTTTGCGAATCTCGTCCAGAAGATCGTCAACCTGCATTTCGACGGGGCGGATTTCGACCTGCGGGTCGACGAGGCCGGTGGGGCGGATGACCTGTTCGGTGAAGACGCCGCCGGTCTGCTCCAGCTCCCAGGCCGCCGGGGTGGCGGAGACGAAGACGGATTGGGGGCGCATGGCGTCCCATTCCTCGAATTTGAGGGGTCGGTTGTCCATGCAGGAGGGGAGGCGGAAGCCGTGTTCGGCCAGGGTGAACTTGCGGCGGAAGTCGCCCTTGTACATGCCGCCGATCTGGGGGACGGAGACGTGGGATTCGTCGGCAAAAACAATGGCGTTGTCGGGGATGAATTCGAACAGCGTCGGCGGCGGTTCGCCCGGGGCGCGGCCTGTCAGATAGCGGGAATAGTTCTCGATCCCGGCACAACTGCCCGTCGCCTCCAGCATCTCGAGGTCGAAATTGCAGCGCTGTTCCAGGCGTTGGGCTTCGAGGAGCTTGCCTTCGGAGGTCAGCTGTTTCAGGCGGTGGAAAAGCTCCTCCTTGATGCCTTTGATCGCCTGCTGGAGGGTCGGGCGCGGGGTGACGTAGTGGGAGTTCGCATAGATGCGGATCTGGCGGAAGTTGTCGGTCCTGGCACCGGTCAGCGGGTCGAATTCGGTGATCGATTCCAGTTCCTCGCCGAAGAACGAGAACCGCCAGGCGCGGTCCTCAAGGTGGGCGGGCCAGACTTCCAAGGAGTCGCCACGCACCCGGAAGGCACCGCGCTGGAACGATGATTCAAGACGGCGGTATTGCTGGGCGACGAGTTCCGCCATCACCTTGCGCTGGTCGTAAAGCCCTCCCACGACAAGGTCCTGGGTCATCGCCGAATAGGTCTCGACCGAGCCGATGCCGTAGATGCAGGAGACGGAGGCGACGATGATCACGTCGTCGCGTTCCAGAAGCGCGCGGGTGGCGGAGTGGCGCATCCGGTCGATCTGTTCGTTGATCTGGGATTCCTTCTCGATATAGGTATCCGTTCGCGCGACATAGGCTTCGGGCTGGTAGTAGTCGTAGTAGCTGACGAAGTATTCCACCGCGTTGTCTGGGAAGAAGCCCTTGAATTCGCCATACAATTGCGCGGCGAGGGTCTTGTTCGGGGCAAGGATGATCGCCGGGCGCTGGGTTTCCTCTATCACCTTGGCCATGGTGAAGGTCTTGCCGGTGCCGGTCGCACCAAGGAGGACCTGATCCCGCTCTCCGGCCAGCACGCCGGCCTTCAGTTCCGCAATCGCCGTCGGCTGGTCGCCCGCAGGCTGGAACGGCGTCGACAGGGTGAAGCGGCGCCCGCCCTCCAGCTTGGGTCTGGTCAGGACGTCCGGGCGGGCGTCGATCGCATTGGAATTGTTGTGCGGCATGGCGCGGGTCGCTTCCAGACAGGGACGGGGTTTGGTGGAGACTCGGGGAGGTGTAGATTTGGTCTGTTTTTGTTCCGATTCAAGCACTGATCCAGGCTTGCGGGGCGAAACCGTTGCCGATGGGCGGCGAAGCGGCTAAGGCACGGGGCCAAGAGGTGCAAGATGGCAGACAAGATCGATACGCGCGCCGTAGGGCTGGATGTGGGGCTGGCGTTCATCCGCTGGCTGACCGGGGCGGAGAACCTGCATTACGGCCTCTGGACCGGGCTTGAGGTTTCGGCGGGTAACTTGCGCCGGGCACAGGATGCCTATACCGAAAAGCTGTTCGGCTATCTGCCGGAAGGGCCGTTGCGCATTCTGGACATTGGCGGCGGCGCGGGCGAGACGGCGAAGAAGCTGCTTGCCCTTGGCCACAAGGTCGAGATTGTCGTGCCTTCGGCGTTTCTCGCCGGGCGTTGCCGACAGAACGCGCCGGGCGCGGTGGTGCATGAGTGCACCTTCGAGGACTTCACCGGCAGCGGGCCGTTCGACCTTTGCCTGTTTTCGGAGAGTTTTCAGTATATCCCGCTGCCGGAAAGCCTGCCGAAATCCGCAAGCCTGCTGGCCCCTCGCGGTCAGGTGCTGATCGCCGACTGCTTCCGCAGCGCGGCCTTCGCCGGGCGCAAGGCGCATGGACCGCAGCCGGGCGGCGGGCACGGACTGGCAGCTTTCCGCACGGCGCTTCAGGCGTCGCCTTTTGCCGTGCGGGCCGAGGAAGAGATCACCGAGGCGGTCGCGCCATCGATCGACCTGGAGCAGGGGCTGTTCAACGTGATCGGCCATGGCCTGACCCGGGTCGGCACCGAGATCAAGACCCGGAGACCGGCGGCGCATTGGGCCTTGGCCAAAGTTGCGGCGCTGTTTCTGTCGCGCAAGCGGCGCGAGAACCTGATGCAGCGCCTGACCGAAAAGACCCGGACTGCCGAGGCGTTCCGGCATTACAACCACTACATGATCCTGCAGCTCGAGCGGCAGGGCTAGGGCGACGGACCGGGCGGCGGGGTGGGCGGCGGGGTGGGATTGATACATCTTCAGGTAATAATGCATCCCGGTATACATCTTTTGGTTGCAATTTCGTAACGACTCGGGCATGGTTAACGGGCAAGCAGCAACTGAAGCTGTCGGCTGGTCCCACCCACACTCCACACACCCTCACCTGGATCAGCCGACAGCCCTTTCAGTTTGGGCGCCTTCGCCGCAGGTCAGGCTTGCGCTTTCCCCAAAGCTTCGGAATAACGTCCCAAACCTTGGGAGATCGTCATGCGCGCCCGTATCTATCAGCCAGCCAGAACCGCGATGCAGTCGGGAACCGCCAAAACCCATCAATGGGTGCTGGAATTCGCCCCCGCCTCCGAGCGTGAGGTTGATCCGCTGATGGGCTGGACCTCGTCCGATGACACCCAGACCCAGGTACGGCTGCGCTTTGACAACCGCGAGGCGGCGCTGGCCTATGCGGCGGAAAACGGCATCGAGGCCGACGTGCAGGAACCGAAACCGCGCCGCGCCATCATCCGCCCGCGCGGCTATGGCGAAAACTTCGCGACCGACCGCAAGGGCGCCTGGACGCATTGAAATGGCGGTCCTGATCGCCGAGGAACACCCGTTGACCCCGGATCTGGAGCTTTTGTTCCAGCGCCACACTGCGGACATGCATGCAGACACCCCGCCGGAATCGATCCACATGATGGACAAGGCCGCGCTTGCGGCCCCCGGCATCCGGTTTTTCGTGCTGCGGGACGGCGGAAACCCGCTGGCGATGGGGGCGTTCAAGCGGATCGACGCGGTCCATGCCGAGATCAAGTCAATGCATGTGCTGCATGAGGCGCGGGGGCGCGGGCTGTCGAAGGCAATGCTGGAGCATCTGGTGGCAGAGGCCCGGGCCGAGGGCTTTGCAAGGCTGAGCCTCGAGACCGGCGTGCAGCCGACCTTTGTCGCGGCGCGCGCACTTTATGCGCGGGCAGGCTTCGTGGACTGCCCGGCCTTCGAGGGTTACGTGGACGACCCGAATTCGGTGTTCATGACAATGGTGCTTGCCTGACCTTTGGCCTTGCAGCAAAAGAGGCGGCGCGCGGGCCCGTAGCTCAACTGGATAGAGCAAGGACCTTCTAAGTCCGAGGTTGAGGGTTCGATTCCTTCCGGGCCCGCCAGTTTCCCGAAAGAACCGCCGTCCTCATGGGCATCGAGCCCATTCGGACGGCGTTGCCACGGCCTGCTTTGCCGCAGGGTCCGGGCCGTCAGGTTTTCGCGGCGGGCGCGCCGCCTTCGAAGCGGTTACCATGGCGATAGTCGCAGGGCGCTTCCTGCATCTGCAGATGCAGACCGGTGCCGGTGTAGGGATGCGCGCGGGCGACATCCTCATCGAAGTCGATGCCAAGGCCCGGGGCATCCGGGGGGATGATGTAACCGTCTTCCCATTTGATCGAATTGCGGATCAGCTTCTGGTGGAAGGCACCGCCGGTTTCGATGGTTTCGGCGATCAGGAGATTGGGGATCGAAGCGGCGAAGTGGACGTTCGCGGCCCATTCGACGGGGCCGGCGTAAAGGTGCGGGGCCATCTGGGCGTTGAAGATCTCGGCCATGGCGGCGATCTTCTTCGCCTCCCAGATCCCGCCGACGCGGCCCAGCGCCGGTTGCAGGATCTTGACCCCGCCCGCGCGCAGGAGGGTGCCGAATTCGGCCTTGGTCGTCATGCGTTCGCCCGTGGCCAGGGGGACGCGGACGGATTTCGCGACTTCGGCGAATTCCAGCAGGTTGTCCGGCGGGATCGGTTCTTCGTACCAGAGCGGATTGTAGGGTTCCAGCTCGCGGCCCATGCGGATGGCGCCGGGGGTGGAGAACTGGCCGTGGGTGCCGAAGAGGAGGTCAACCCGGTCGCCCACCGCATCGCGGATCGCCTTGCAGAACGCGACGCTGCGGGTGATGTCGGACATCGCGGGTTCATGGCCGCCACGGATGGTATAGGGGCCGGCGGGGTCGAATTTGACCGCGGTGAAGCCCAGGTTCATGAAGCGGACCGCGGCGGCTGCGGCGGCATCGGGATCGACCCAGAACCCGGCCGATTCCTGTCCCGGTTCGGGGTAGAGATAGGTGTAGCTGCGGATCCGGTCGTTGATCTTGCCGCCCAAGAGCGCCCAGACCGGGCGGTTGCGGGCTTTGCCGAGGATGTCCCAGCAGGCAATCTCCAGCCCCGAAAACGCGCCCATCACGGTGGGATCGGGCCGCTGGGTGAAGCCGGAGGAATAGGCGCGACGGAACATCAGCTCGATGTTTTCCGGGTTCTCGCCGGCCATGTGACGGTCGAACACGTCCTCGATGACGGCCCGCATCGCCTTTGGACCGACGGTCGAGGCATAGCATTCGCCATAGCCGACAAGGCCGGTGTCGGTCGTCAGCTTCGGAAAGATCCAGTAGCGCCCGCCCCAGCCGGGAAAGGGCGGGGCGACGGTAAAGATATCAAGGTGCTTCAGCTTCATGGCGCTGGTCCTTCTGGCTGCTGGCAGAGCGGGGGTTTCACACCCCCGCACCCCCGTGGGATATTTGTGCAGAGAGGAAGCTAGGGGCTAAATCGCGCCAATGCACCGTCGATTGCGACCGCCGATGCCGTTTCAGGACCGCGGACCCCGGCCAGGGTGGGGCCGAGGACGTGAAGCGCCATGCCGGCAATCATCGGAAGGGCCGCCCGAAGGAACGGCGCGCCGGGGGGGGAGGACGGGGGCTCGTGGGCCGGTGGAGCTGGCAGAGGTCGTGGTCATGATAAGCGGGGCGGTGATCATGGCGATGGGATTCAGGCTGGGGAAGACGCCCTGCGCGTCGGCGGGGGCGGCGCTGGAGGCGATGGCTTGCAGCGGCGGGGTGACCACGCCGCCAAGCGTGGTGACAAGGCCGAGGCCGGGAAGCGTGACCACGTTGACCCATATGCCGCAATGCACGGCGCCTCTCGCCGAAGCGGCGGATCAGCGGGCCGACCAGAAGCGCCTGACCCGCTGCGAAGGAGACGCCGCAGATCGCAAGGGACACGCCGACCATCCTGCTGTCCCAGCCGAAGCGGGCCTGGCCGAAATGGGCCCGGACCGCCGGCCAGACGTTCATCGCGATGCCAAGGAGGAGGAACACCGCCAGCGTCAGGCGCAGCCCCGGCAGCCGGTCAAGGGCGCGCAGCGCCCCCAGCGGGTTGGCGCGGGCCAGCGAGAACGGGTGGCGGCTGGCGGCGGTGACGGTTTCGAGCAGGACAAGAAAGCCGAAGGCCATCTTGGCCAGCGCAAGACCTCCGGCGGCGTAGAAGGGCGCGCGGGTGTTGATGGCAGCGAGGGGTCCACCGATCAGGCGGCCAAGCACGAAGCCCACGCCGAGCCCTGCCCCGATCAGCGCGAAGCGGCGGCCGCGCTCATCGGGCCGAACAGGAACTGAATCGCCGCGAAAGAGGGGGCGAGGACGCCGCCTCAGAGTGCTGCCTCGGACGGGGGTCGGCCTGTCACCTCTTGAATCAGGTCGGGCATCACCGGAAAGATCAGGCCGATGCCGATCGCGTCCTGCGTCTTGGTTGTCAGGATGAAGGAGAGGGCGAGGCGGTTGCTCGCCGGGCTGATGTTCGATTCTGTCAAGCTGCACCGTCGATTGACCGAACAGAGCGAAACTGGCGCAGGATTTCTGCAAGGCGGACGGACAGCCGGTCCGGCATCGACAGGAAGGGCGAATGGCTGGCGTTCAGCCTGGTCACTGCATCGGGCGGCAGATCGCGTGCCATCCGGGCCTGATGGTCGGGCGGAATCGCCCTGTCATCGCCGCAGATGATGTAGTGGCGCGGCAGGGTCGGAGCGGCCTTGGGCCAGAGTGGTGTTTCCTGCGGCGTCACGGGCTGCGGGCAAAGGCGGGCGACGGCTTGGGCCGAAACCTCGGCCGGGCAATCGTGATAGAGGACCGCCGGGGCAAGTCCGGGGTCGATGGTGAAGCTGCTCCGGTCCGCCGCCATGCGGATTGCGGGGAGGAGGGGTTGGCTTGGTCCGGCGCGGCGCATCTCGGCAAGGCTTTGGCCGAAGGCAGGAAGGTAGGCGCAGAGGTAGATCAGACCGGCAAAACGCGCCGGGTCGTCCTCGGCGGCGGCGGTGATCGCGTAGCCGCCGGCGGAATGGCCGACAAGCACCGTGCCGGGGCTGGCGGCGGCAAGGATCGCCTTTGCGTAGCCCTCCAGCGTCGTCGGGCTGCCGTCGCGTCCGGGCAGGTCGATGGCGGTGGCGGTGATCCCGAGGCGGGCAAGGGCGGGGATCACTCTGTCCCAGCACCAGGCACCGTGCCAGGAGCCGTGGACAAGCAGGATATCAGACATGGCCGATCCTTGTCAGGAAAGCGCCAAGCCTCACCGCGAAGGGCTGCGGGTGGGTCAGCATGGCAAGGTGGCCGGCGCCGGGCAGCACCTGGAAGTCGGCCCCGGTGACAAGGGCAGCGGTCTCGCGCTGCATGTCGGGCGGGGTCTTGCGATCGTCGCCGCCCGCAAGGACCAGTGTCGGCAGGGTCAGGGTGGCCGTGGTCTGGTAGAAATCGGTGTTCGCGACGGCGGCAGCGAGGCCTTGCCACCCCTCGGGTCTGGTGCGGGCCAGCATCCGTCGCGTCGCGGCGGCGGCGGGCAGATCATGCCAGCGCGGTCCAAGAAGCGTGGCGCATTCGGCGTCGATGTCGGGGCCATGGTCGCGCAAGCCGGCGATGCGCCGGTCCCAGAGGTCGGGATTGCCAAAGCGGGTGGCGGATCCGGTCAGGACCATGGCGCGCACCGGATCAAGGCGCTTGACAGCAAGGCCTTGTGCGACAAGGCCACCCTCTCCCGCGCCAAGGATCACGGCATCCTTCAGCGCGAAGTGCTGCATCAGCCGCTCGGCGTCGCGGACAAGTGCGCCCATCGCGTAAGGCGGTGGCGGGGTGTCGGACAGCCCATGGCCGCGCAGGTCAAGGCGCAGGGTTCGGTGCGCCGCAAGGGCGGGAAGGATGGCGTCCCAGACCGTCAGGTCGGTGCCGAGGCCGTGGACCAGCACCAGGGGCGGGGCAGTGTCCGGGCCCGACACCTCGGCGTTCAGGCGCAGGTCGTCCAGCCAGACCAGCATCAGGCGAACCGTTCCAGCGTGGTGGCGAAAAGAGCGGGATCGACGTTGCCGCCAGTGGCGACGGCGATCACCGTGCCCGGCAGGTCGGGCGCGAAAAGCGCGGCGGCCAGCGCCACGGCGCCGCCGGGCTCAAGCACGATGCGGAGGTGGGCGAAGGCCAGCGCCACGGCCTGAAGCGCCTGATCGTCGCTGACCGCAAGGCCGGGGCCGGCAAGGCGCTGTAGGACGGGAAAGGTCAGCTCTCCGGGGCTGGGCGTCAGGATTGCATCGCAGACCGACCCGGTGGCGGCGGGGTTCTTCAGCCGTTTGCCTGCGGCCAGCGAGCGGGCCATGTCGTCAAAGCCAAGTGGTTCCACGGTGCGGACCGTCAGACCAGGCGCGTGTGCCTCCAGCGCCAAGGCGATGCCAGCGGCAAGGCCGCCGCCGCCGCAGCAGACAAGGACCGGGGCATTGGCCGCCATGGCCTCGGCGGTCTGGGTGGCAAGCTCAAGGCCGACGGTGCCCTGCCCCGCGATCACTTCAGCGTTGTCGAAAGGCTTGATCAGGGTCAGGCCACGATCTTCGGCCAGCTTTGCACCGATTGCGTCACGGTCTTCGGTCTGGCGGTCATAAAGAACCACTTCGGCCCCATAGGAGCGGGTGTTGGCGACCTTCACTGCTGGAGCGTCAGAGGGCATCAGGATCACGCAAGGGGCTTCGTGACGCGCGGCGGCCAGGGCAACGCCCTGCGCGTGGTTGCCGGAGGAATAGGCGATCACGCCCCGCGCCCGGGCCTGCGGGTCAAGCGCCGAGACGGCGGACCAGCCGCCTCTGGCCTTGAAGCTGCCGGTCAGTTGCAGGCATTCGGCCTTCACCAGGACCCGGCGCCCTGCGATCCGGTCCAGGAGTGGCGCGTTCAGCAGAGGAGTGACCCGGACATGGCCGGACAGGCGCTGAGCGGCTGCGGTGATCCTGCCGATGTCGGTCATGCGACGGCCTGCAGAAAGCCGTGGATCAGGGCCAAAGCCTGAGGTTCGTCAAGAAACGGGACATGGGCGCGGTCCGGCACCTCGGCATAGGCCATGTCGGGGCGGCGGGCGCGCATCTTTGCTGCGGTGTCCGCCGTCAGCAGGTCCGAATTCGCGCCCCGGATCAGGGCCAGCGGCAGGCCCGCCAGCACGTCAAAAAGGGGCCAGAGGTCAACCGGTGGTCCGTCGAGGCCGGCAAGGAAGGCCTCTCGCAAGGCGGGATCATAGGGGATGCGCAGGCCGTCGGGCGTTTCCACAGCCAGCTTGCGCGCCTCGTCCAGCCAGCGGGACATCGGCACGCCCGCAAAGCCGGGGGTCTTTGCCAGCCGCTCGGCAAAGCCTGCACAGGTCTTGTCCGCCGGGTTACGGCCGACGTAGTCGGAGATGCGGACCAGGCCGTCGCGCGCAATCTCGGGGCCGATGTCGTTCAGGCAAAGGCCCAGCACCCGGTTTCGCGCCGTCGCCCCCAGCACCATCCCGATCAGCCCGCCGCGCGAGGTGCCAAGGATGGCGGCCTTTCCCACACCCAGATGATCCAGAAGGGCAAGCGCATCCTTCGCCTCCTGTTCCAGGGTATAGGTCGCGGGTCCGGTCCAATCGCTTTGCCCCCGGCCGCGATAATCCATCCGGATCAGCCGCAGGGGCGGCAGGTGCGGGACGAGGTAGTCGAAATCGTCCATGCTGCGGGTCAGGCCCGGCAGACACAAAAGCGGCAAGCCCGCGCCTTCGTCACGAAGGGCAAGGCGGCAACCATCGGCGGCAGCGAAGGTGGTGGTATCGGGCATCGGATCGGGTCCTTTCGGCTGCACCGTGGCACGGGGCACGGGCGCGGAAAAGGGGCTGCGCGGCACTTTGCCCGCATTACCCGGTCAGGCGATGCTTGTGGCCCCCGCCCTGTCGCACTAAACCGGACCGCGCAGGCAAGGGGGGATCCATGTCCGACACGACCGCGACGGCAGAAGATCGGCCGAAGTCGAAACAGGTTGGCGCGTTGCGCGGGCTGGTGCCGTTCTTGCGGCCCTATCGCGGCCTGTTGATCCTGGCCCTCATGGCGCTGATGCTCACGGCCTCGGTCAGCCTGATCCTGCCTTTGGCGGTGCGCCGGGTGGTGGACGGCTTCAACTCGAGCGACGCTGCGCTGCTGGACCAGTATTTCACGGCCGCCCTTGGGATTGCCGCCCTTTTGGCGCTTGGCACCGGTCTGCGGTATTATCTGGTCACCCGCCTGGGCGAGCGTGTGGTGGCCGACATCCGCCGCGCATTGTTCGACCGCGTGCTGGGGATGAGCCCGGCCTTCTTCGAGCGCATCATGACCGGCGAGGTCCTGAGCCGGATCACCACTGACACCACGCTGATCCTGTCGGTCATCGGATCGTCGGTGTCGGTCGCGCTGCGCAACCTGCTGATGCTGATCGGGGGGCTGGTCCTGCTGTTCCTGACCTCGGCCAAGCTGACCGGCCTTGTGCTGCTGATCGTGCCCGCCATCGTGGTGCCGATCATCGTGCTGGGCCGCAGGCTGCGCCGGCTGTCGCGGGAAAATCAGGACTGGATCGCGTCCTCCTCGGGCTCGGCCTCGGAAGCGCTGAGTTCGGTGCAGACGGTACAGGCCTTCACCCATGAGGGGCCGACCCGGGCGGCCTTCGCGGAGGTGACCGAGAAATCCTACCTGTCGGCCAAGACCCGCATCGGCACGCGGGCGGTGATGACGGTGATCGTGATCTTCCTGACCTTTGCCGGAATTGTCGGCGTCCTGTGGGTCGGCGCGCGCGACGTGCGGCAGGACGCGATGACCGTGGGTGAACTGATCCAGTTCGTCATCTATGCCGTGATGGTCGCCGGGGCGGTAGGGGCGCTTTCGGAAATCTGGGGCGAGTTGCAGCGTGCGGCGGGTGCCACGGAGCGCCTGGTCGAGCTGTTGCACAGCGAAGACGCGGTGCGGGACCCGGCACAGCCAGTCGCCCTGCCCCGCCCGGTGCGCGGCGAGATCGCGTTTCAGGACGTGACCTTCCGCTATCCCGCGCGGCCCGAAACCTCGGCATTGAACGGGGTTAGCCTGCATGTGGCCCCGGGCGAGACGGTGGCGCTGGTCGGACCTTCCGGCGCGGGCAAGACCACGATCCTGCAACTCCTCTTGCGGTTCTACGACCCGCAATCGGGGCGGATCACGCTGGACGGGATCGACCTGTCCGCCATGTCCCGCGGCGATTTCCGCTCTGCGATGGCGCTGGTGCCGCAGGACCCGGTGATCTTCGCCACTTCGGCGCGGGAAAACATCCGCTTCGGTCGGCCCGATGCCTCGGACGCCGAGGTGGAGGAAGCCGCGCGTGCCGCCGCCGCGCATGATTTCCTTATGGCGCTGCCGCAGGGCTATGACAGCTATCTGGGCGAACGCGGCGTGATGCTGTCGGGCGGACAGAAGCAGCGGGTGGCCATCGCCCGCGCGATCCTGCGCGACGCAAGGATCCTGCTCTTGGACGAGGCGACCTCGGCGCTGGATGCCGAAAGCGAGCGGGCGGTGCAAACGGCGGTAGAGCGGTTGTCGAAAGGGCGCACGACCCTTGTCGTCGCCCACCGTCTGGCCACGGTCAAGCGCGCCGACCGGATCGTGATCTTTGACCAGGGCCGGATCGTCGCCATGGGCACGCATGACGCTCTGGTGGCCGAAGGCGGCCTTTATGCGCGGCTGGCGCGGCTGCAGTTCACCGATGGCACGGTCTGACCTTGCGTTGCCATCGGGTTGGCGCGGGACAAACCGACTTCACAAACGCCGAACCACCCTCCATCCTACCCTGAAGCTTGCGGCCACAGCGGGCAGCTTAGGGGAGGATACAATGAACGCTTTCGCAACGCTTGCGGATGTCAGGGCCATCGAGGCAGAGGCTCCCTGGGCCGAACGCGGCCAGGCCAGGTCGATGTACGAATTCCTGACCCGCGCGAAGACCGCGCATGGCAGCCGGTCGGCGATGAGCTACCAGCTTCTGTCCGGCCCGACAACCAAAGCGATGACGCTGACCTGGTCGGACCTGCACGCAGAGGTGACGCGGGCGGCCAACCTGTTCCGGTCCCTTGGCGTGGGAGAGAAGGACGTCGTCGCCTTCATCATGCCGAATGCGCCGGAAACGGCGATCACGCTGCTGGCGGGCTCCGTGGCGGGGATCGTGAACCCGATCAACCCGCTGCTTGAGGCCGAGCAGATCAGCGCCATCCTGCGAGAATCCAAGGCCAGGGTGGTCGTCACGCTGAAGGCCTTCCCCAAGACCGATCTGGCGCAGAAAGTCGCCGCAGCGGTGAGGTTCTCTCCTTCTGTGAAGACCGTGCTGGAGGTGGACCTCGTCCCCTACCTCTCTGGCCTGAAAAAGCTGATCGTGCCGCTGATCCGGCCAAGGAACCCGGTCGACCACACCGCCGACGTTCGCGACTTCAGGGCCGAAGCGGCAAGGATGCCGTCGACCAGGCTGAGCTTCCCGGATGTGCTGGAGGACCGGGTCGCCGCCTACTTCCACACCGGCGGCACGACCGGGATGCCCAAGGTCGCGCAGCACAAGGTGTCCGGCATGGTCTACAACGGCTGGATCGGCGCGCGGCTTCTGTTCAAGGAAACCGATACGCTGCTTTGCCCCCTGCCGCTTTTCCACGTCCTTGCCGCCTATCCGGTGTTGATGTCGATGATCGCATCCGGGGCGCATGTCGTGTTCCCGACGCCGCAGGGCTATCGGGGCGAGGGGGTGTTCGACAATTTCTGGAAGCTGATCGAGCGCTGGAAGGTGACCTACATGATCACCGTGCCGACTGCGCTGTCGGCCCTGATGCAGCGCCCGATCAATGCCGATGTGTCGACCCTGCGCAACGCGATATCGGGCTCGGCCCCGCTGCCGATCGAACTTTTCAACCGGTTCGAAAAGGCCACCGGCGTGCAGATCATCGAAGGCTACGGCCTGACCGAGGCGACCTGCCTCGTCTCGATCAATCCTCCGGGCGGCATCAAGAAGATCGGCTCGGTCGGCATTCCGTTCCCGCATACCCATGTCCGGATCCTCACGAGTGCGGGTGCAATCGGCTATCGCGAATGCGCGGTGGACGAGGTGGGCGAGATCTGCGTCTCCAGCCCGGGTGTCTTTGACGGGTCCACCTATACCGAGGCCGACAAGAACAAGGAGCTGTTCGCCGAAGGCCGGTTCCTGCGCACCGGCGATCTGGGGCGGATGGACGCCGACGGATATCTCTTCATCACCGGCAGGGCCAAGGACCTGATCATCCGGGGTGGCCACAACATCGACCCGGCGATCATCGAAGAGGCGCTGATGGGGCATGAAGCTGTGGCCTTTGTCGGGGCCATCGGCCAGCCGGACCCCCATGCGGGCGAATTGCCGGCGGCCTATGTCGAACTGGTCAAAGGCGCCTCGGCGTCGGTAGATGATCTGATGGCCTATGCCAACCAGCACATCCACGAACGCGCGGCCTTGCCGAAATACATCGAGGTGCTGCCGGAACTGCCGAAAACCGCTATCGGCAAGGTCTTCAAGCCCGCGCTTCGGCGCATGGCGATCACCCGGACCTACAACGCCGCCCTTTCGGACGCAGGAATCCCCGCCCGGGTTTCAGCTGTCGTCGAAGACAAGAAGCGCGGCCTTGTCGCCAGGCTGGAACGGTCGGCCCCGGTCGGGGATGATGCGGTGGCCGGCATCCTGGGCCAGTTCAACAACCCCTGGGAATGGGCCGCCTGACACTGACATCGATTGGCCGGGGATTCTGGTCCAGCCGCGACTTTCTTATAGATGACAGCAGGTTTCATTTGCCTGAATCGTCTGCCGGGGTGACAGTCGGTCAGGGGACGCGGCTGATCGGGACGGTGAAAATGATGCTAAGGATGGGCATGGCAGCTGCGCTTTTCGCCGCAACGGCGGGAAGTGCTGTGGCGCAAGAGTCGGAAGTGTTGTTCTCGTACAAGCATTGGCAGGTCGAGGTCGTGGGCTGGGACGACGGCTCGGTCGGCTGCGTGGCGCAGGTTTCGGCCCCCGGCGAAAGCTTCTCGATCTGGACATTTCCAGATGGCGCGGTGCAGTTGCAATTCTATTCGACCGCGTGGGAGTTCGGCGAGGGCGATACGGCCGATCTTGAAGTGCAGATCGACCGTCGCGCACCTTGGAACCTGACGAATGCCGAGCTTTACCTGAATTCGGTGCTGTTCTATCTGCCCGACGATCAGGCCGGTGTGAACTTCATCGTCGAGGTGGCAAGGGGCAACCGGCTGTACCTGCGGTCGGCCGATGGGTCGGACGTGCAGAACTATTCGCTGGCAGGGTCGCGCGCCTCGATCGACGCGCTGGTCGAGTGCGGCGACGTGATCGGTCGGGTGAACTCGGGCAATCCTTTCAACTGACCGCCCCAAGAAGACGATTGTCGGGATTTCAGAGCGTGTCAGTGTCCATCCAGATGGTCACCGGCCCGTCATTTGTAAGGCTGACAGCCATGTCCGCCCCGAACTGGCCTTTGGCCACCGGCACTCCTTCGCTTGCAAGGCAGGCGCTGAAGTGGTGATAAAGCCGCTCGCCCAGATCGGGCGGCGCGGCGGTGGAAAAGCCCGGACGATTGCCGCGCAGATCGGCGGCAAGGGTGAACTGGCTTACCACCAGGGCCGAGCCGCCGATGTCACGGACCGACAGGTTCATCTTGCCCTGATCGTCCTTGAAAACCCGCAGCTTGGCGACCTTGGCTGCCAGTTTGGCTGCCGTTGCCTCGGTGTCGCCGGCCATGGCGCAGACCAGGATCAGAAAGCCCTGCCCGGTGGCGCCGATCAGGATGCCGTCGACCCGCACCTCGGCGCTTGAGACGCGCTGAAGGACCGCCCTCACAACTCGTCCGACCAGGGCGGATTGGCGCCAGCGCGGCTGACCGTCACCGCCGCCGCCCGCGAGCCCAGCGACAGGGCCGCGTCAAGCGTGGCATCGGACAGCGTCGCGACGCCAGCCTTGGTCAGCGCGCCGGCCGCATGCAGCGCGGCCAGAACACCCGCGTTGAAGGTGTCGCCCGCGCCAACGGTATCGACCACGGTGACCTTCTGCGAGGCCACAAAGCGGTCCTGCCCCGCCGTCACCGCCCGCGCGCCCTGTGCGCCTTGGGTGATGAAGACGACCTTTGGCCCCTTGGCCAGAACCTCCCGCGCCAGCGCGGTCAGGTCGCCCGGCCCTTCCAGCCAATGCAGGTCTTCGTCCGACAGTTTCACGATATCGGCCCGGGCGATCATCCGTTCGATGCGGGCGCGGTATTCGGCCTCGCGTCCGGCGATGAAACCGGGGCGGATGTTGGGGTCGATCATCGTGACCCGGGTGCCGCATTCGCGCGCCTGCAGGGCCTCATAGGTGCTGGCGGCGGGGTCGTTCACCAGGCTGATGCCACCGACGAACAGGGTGTCGATCCGGGACGGCAAGGTTGGAAGATCGGCCTCGGCAAGCATCCGGCCAGCGGTGCCTTCGTCGTAGAACGCATAGGTCGCCTGACCGTTGACGAGCTTGACGAAAGCGACGGTCGTCGGGCGCGCGGATCGGGCGCAAAGCGAGGTATCGACCTTCGACGCGGCCAGGGTATCAGCAAGGATTTCGCCGAGCATGTCAGTCGAAATGCCGGAAAAGAACGCCGAAGGCGCGCCAAGCCGCCCCAGAGCGATGGCGGTGTTGAATACCGCCCCCCCAGCGTAGGGTGCAAAGCAGGCCTCGCCCGTTGTCGAGGTGCGCGGCAGCATGTCGATCAGCGCTTCGCCACAGCTGAGAATCATCGGAACCTCCCCTTTGGACCGCAGACTAGACCAGCTTGTCGTGTTAGCGCAAACAGGCCACTTCAGGCCGTGAAGAACGGCGCAAGGTTGTTCCGGATCCGGGCCAACGGGCTTTCCCCGCGCGTGTCGGGGATGAAGGTCTGGCCGGTGATCGCCTCAAAGGCGTCGATGTAGACCCGGGCGGTCTTCTCGATCATCTCCTGCGGGATTTCCGGGATCTTGTCCTTGTACGGATCGCAGCGGGCAACAACCCAGGACCGGATGACGTCCTTGTCAAAACTTGGCGGTCGGGTCGCGTTGGTCAGCGCCGCCTGATAGCCATCGGCAATCCAGTAGCGGCTGCTGTCGGGCGTGTGAATCTCGTCGGCAAGAAGGATGTTGCCATCGGCATCGGTGCCGAATTCGTATTTCGTGTCGACAAGGATCAGGCCGCGTTCTGCTGCGATTTGCTGTCCCCTTGCAAACAGGGCCAGCGCCTTTGCACTAATCTCATCCCATTGCGATTTCGTTAACAGGCCGGTGCTGACAATTTCATCGGCCGTGAGCGGCTCGTCATGGCCGCCGTCGAAGGCCTTCGAGGTCGGGGTGACGATCGCTTGGGGCAGGGCCTGATTGTCGCGCAGGCCATCCGGCAGGTGGTGGCCGTACATGTCGCGCAGGCCCTTGCGATACTGGGTCAAGATGGAGGTTGAGGTGGTACCGGCCAGATAGCCCCGGACGACGATTTCCACCGGCAGGATTGCCACGCGCTTGCAGTGGACGACGTTGGGGTCTGGGTAGCCGATCACGTGGTTCGCGGCAATGTCGGCGGTGTGGTCGAACCAGTAGCGGGCCAGCTGGGTCAGGACCTGGCCCTTCCACGGGATCACCGCAAGTATCTGATCGAACGCCGAAATCCGGTCGGAGGAGATCAGAAGCCGGGTGCCGTCGGGAAGGTCGTAGCAATCGCGGACCTTGCCGAAATAGGGGTTCGGAAGTTCCGGGATCCGGGCCTCGGGGAGGCGGCGGGTAAGGTCGATCTTCGGCATTGCGGGCCCCCGTTTCGGTGCCTGCTTCTTCGCTTTTCAGGGGTTTATGTCAAGCCGGGCAGTCGAGCGAGCCGCGCATTTCTCCGCTGTCGCCGGTTAACGTTGTTTCGCGCAACTTGCAGCCGGTGACGCGGGGAATGAGGTCGATCATCGTGGCGCGGATCGCCTGATGGTCGCCGCGTGTGGCGTAGCCGAGGCGGATAACCTCTACCCGCTCCCCCTTCTGGAAAACCGTGTAGTCACGGCCATTTACGGTGATATCGCTGCGCTGCGCACCGAAGAATTCGGGGGCGGCGGAAGCACCGCAGGCGGCGAGGAAAATCAACGGGACAAGGGCTTTCATGCCGCAAGGATTGCAGGGTTTGGTTAACGGGGGGTTAAGCGTCTTCCATCCGTCTTCCATCTGTCTTCCTTGCGTCTTCCGGGCGGTGGAGACGGCTGGCGTTAACTCTTGGGTGCTGGTCTGGGGGCCGCAAAGGAGCCTGCCCATGCCCAACCTTCGGAACCAGACGCCCCGGCAACGGGCGCAGATGAGTTACATGATGGACGTGATGCGGCGCCTGGAATGGGACCTGCACAACTCTATCGAGATGACGGGGCGCATCCCGGAGGAGTGGCACGAGATCGCGCAAGAGACGCCCCGGGCCGAGAAGGTGAAGGTCAACCTGCGGCTGGAGGCGGACGTGGTGAAGTTCTTCAAGTCGATGGGGCCGGACTATGGGCCGCGGATCAATGACGTGTTGAAAACCTACATGCACGCCCGGCTGGCGGGGGTGATCCGGGGGGCGGAGACGATCGCGCATCACCGGCGGCGGGAGGAAGGGCTGGACGGCCCGAAACCGCAGTTTGGGGATCTGGAGCGGGAGCTGGGGGAGCCGTGGGAGGACGAGGGTCCGCCGGTGGTGCAGGCCGCAAGGGTGAAGGTGCAGGAGGCGATGCAGCGGAAATATGCGGTGGACGGGGGGCCGGAGGAACTGGTGCAGTGGGTGCGGTGAGCTTGATTTTCGTACGGATGTAACGTATATTGCGTTTCGTACGAAATGAGGGCAGCAATGATCGAAGTCACGGTATCGGAAGCGCGGGACAATCTTGCCGACCTTTTGGGCAAGGTCCAGCATGGGCATGAGGATGTCACGATCAAAAAGCATGGCAAGGCGGTGGCCGTCATGATTTCGGTCGAGGCGATGGAATATTATGAGCGGCTGGAGGATGCGGAACTGGCCCGGCTGGGGGATCAGGCCTGGGCGGAGTATCAGGCGAATCCGGCAGAGCGGATCAGCCACGAGGCCCTGTGGGCCGAGATCGAAGCTGACCTGAAGCCGGAATGACCCGCTACCAGATCGACTATACGCCCTGCGCCATCAAAGAGCTGCGGGCGATCCGCGACGCCCGGCTGTCAGCGCCGATCAGGCGGGCAATCGAGAAGCTGGCAGTGAACCCTCGCCCACCGGGTTGCGTGAAGCTGGTTGGCGAGTCGGATCAGTGGCGCGTCCGGGTGGGGGATTGGCGGATCGTCTATCGGGTCGAGGATGGCCGGTTGGTGGTGGTTGTGGTCCGGGTGGGGGTGAGGGGCGGGGTTTATGGGTAGGGGTGGTGCGTGTGAGTATGCGCCCGACGCTTGCTACGCTTACTGCCCACGATGCCGCATACGAGATTCAGAGAAAATCAGAAACTCTAGTGCTCGCAGTGGGCTAATCTCATAACCAAACTGAACCTTGATCCGACCTATTGTTTGGGAAGTGCTTTCTTCCGACAACGGAAGCAAGTCACGCATAGCCATCATGTAGGCGATGTATCGCGAAGAAGATTCATACTGATCACGGCGAGCCCATCCAAATGCCCTGGCAATATGACTATCCCAGATTGGGAAGCAATCAGGATTCAGAAAGTGCAAGAACTTGCTGCTTCCGACCCAGCTATTATTTACTGGGGGTATTTCAAAATCTCGCACAACCGAAACAGCCGAGCCGATGTCTTTGGACTGCCGAACTAGTTCCACTTGCTCATTGGAGATTTCCTACGACCGAAGAATCGTTGGCATCCAGCCATATACCGCCAAGGCCAGAGACATTGCTTCGTCGGCATTTGAAATTGACGCCCCTAAAAGCCTCAGTGTTCTATACTGCGGAAGATAGTTCTCAGACGAATGAATGAACTTCTCGATTTCAAGCTCAGAGAAGGAGACTTTAGGCAATTCGATCATCATGAGTTGGCCTTCCCCTCACCCATCCATCTTCAACGCCGAGATGAACGCCTCCTGCGGGATCTCGACTTTCCCGAACTGGCGCATCTTCTTCTTGCCGGCTTTCTGCTTCTCCAGCAATTTCTTCTTCCGGGTCGCGTCGCCGCCATAGCACTTCGCCGTCACGTCCTTGCGCATGGCCGAGAGGGTTTCGCGCGCAATCACCCTCCCCCCAATCGCGGCCTGGATCGGGATCTTGAACATGTGGCGGGGGATCAGATCCTTCAGCTTCTCGACCATGCCACGACCGCGCGCCTCGGCCCTGTCGCGGTGGACCATCATCGAGAGGGCATCGACGGGTTCGTCGTTCACCAGGATCGACATTTTCACCAGGTGATCCTCGCGGTAGCCGGAGATCTGGTAGTCGAAGCTCGCGTAGCCCTTGGTCACCGATTTCAGCCGGTCGTAGAAGTCGAAGACCACCTCGGCGAGGGGGAGGTCGTATTCCACCAGCGCGCGCTGACCGGCGTAGGTGAGGTTGGTCTGGATGCCGCGGCGGTCCTGGCAAAGCTTCAGGATATCGCCAAGGTATTCGTCGGGGACCATGATGGTCGCCTTGATCCGCGGCTCCTCGATATGGTCGATGTAGGTCAGGTCGGGCATGTCGGCGGGGTTGTGCAGATCGCGGACCTCGCCGTCCTTCATGTAAAGCTTGAAGACCACGGAGGGCGCGGTGGTGATCAGGTCGAGGTTGTATTCGCGTTCCAGCCGGTCGCGGA
>PNJK01000049.1 GCA_013821825.1 Rhodobacter sp. | reverse complement strand
GGCGGAAACCGATCCTGAAGCCGCCCTTCTCGGCCGCATCTACCAGTTGCTGGACGTGCGACCCGCCGCCTATTGGCACGGGGATCTGCCTGATGCGGCGGCAGCAGATCTATCCGCGCTCCATGGGGCGATCCGTGCCAGCCAGCCGGTGGCCTTCGGTTACACTGACCTTTCGGGGCAACAGACCACGCGTACGGTCCTACCGCTGGCCCTCGTACATCCGCCCCAGGGAGTGAAGTTGCTCGCTTGGTGCGAGGAGCGAAGGGATTTCCGCCAGTTCTTCGTGCGCGCACTGCAGGGGCTGACGCTTAGGGAAGGTGATTTCAGCGGGGAACGTATGGCTCTGCTGCGAGGTCTGTTGGAAAGGGAAGCCGCTAGCGCTTGACCTTCGGTTGGGTTGAGGATGCACCCGGCCCCTGACGGTCGTTTGAGGCTGAGGCTGCTCAAATTGTTGGCGTCCTGCCCCCCCCTCCATACTTGCCACGACGAATACGCGAAGCTTGCGGTCTGCCCTGCCGGTGCGATGCTATGCATTCAAGGAAGGATAACCATCCGACTTTCTTGCGCGTTGGTGAGCGGCTACCCGCCCGAAACAGCCACCGCGGATCGCCCAGAGCCCTGTCAGAGAATACAGCGGCACCTGTTCAACCCGGAACTCAACATAGATTCCGCTAGGCGGGCATCGCGCGGGCAAAGCGCCCTTGCCGCTTACGGGCAAGGGCGCATCCAAAGCATCGTGATCTCAATGGCCAGCTACAGATTCGAACCGCCAGATGACAGATTCAATAGTTCTACTTTCCGATATCGCGCCCACATTTGCCTTGTCAGATCGGCAAAACAGCGATACACACCGGTATCAGACGATTCAAATTGCAGGACCCAAGATATGGAACACTTTGCGGCCGTTCAAAGCATCATCAGGGCGGGCCTCGCAGGTGACCGGGAGGCAGTAGACCAGCAGGTCTTGCGCTTGCGTGACCGTTTGGAAAAGACCGGCGCCACTAAGGAGGCGGCCACACTGGAACGACTTCGCTCTGCCGCGCGTGACACGCAAGAACTGGCGCCGAGCAAGGTAGAAATGTCGCGCGCGCAAATTGTCGGGGAGAGGCTCGAGCTCGGCGTGAACCCACCGATTGATCGGGAGACCGGAGCACGGTTGTGCATGATCGATTTCCCAGAAAAAAACGGTCAATCGCCTGTTTACTCGGCTCTAGTTTTGGAGTCCGTGGAAGGCCTGCTCCGAGAATGGACGAATGAAGCCGCGTTACAATCCGTCGGCGTAGCGCCAACGCGATCGTTGTTGATCTACGGCCCACCTGGTTCAGGAAAAACCATCACGGCTCGCTACATTGCTGCGCAGCTGGGCTTACCACTGATTACGGCGCGCATCGATGGCCTCATTTCATCATTCTTGGGCACCACCGCCAGAAATATCGCGAACCTTTTTGAATTTTCGAATCGCTACGCATGTGTACTTCTTCTTGACGAGTTCGATGCGTTGGCAAAGCTTAGGGACGATCCGCAGGAAGTCGGCGAGATAAAGCGCGTGGTCAATACGTTGCTGCAAAACCTGGACCTCCGACGGAGCTTCGGAATCACCATCGCCATCACGAACCATGATAAGCTTCTCGACCCAGCCGTATGGCGACGGTTCGAAACGCACCTACAGCTCAGTGAGCCAGATGAAAACGCACGAGAGAACCTCATCGGTCGCTTCCTTAAGCCGATAGATGCGCCCGCATCGACACTCGGGGTCTTTTCATACTGTCTAACCGGCCGCACAGGGGCGGACATAGAGAGAATTTGCACGGCCGTGAAACGGACGGTGGCACTGAGCGGGGAAACTCGCGACGGACCAGGGCTATTCCGTGCTTTGAGTAGCGTATTTGCCCGTACGCCTCACCATGACCATGTGCCCGCGCGCATCCTCGGCGCAGATCAGGAGGCTTTTGTCAGCTTGATCGCCAACGATAGCGCGCTTGCACTTAAGCAAACCGAGATAGGCGAAGCGACAGGATATGGGCAGTCAAGAGTTAGTGATCTTAAGAAGTCGAAACGACATTTGCCGCTGATGGAGGTTTCGCATGCCCAATAATCCAGTTCAGATCATTCTGAATGACCGCGACTTCCATCAAGCGCCAGACCCGGGCCAGCCCCCACGGAACAAAGACTTTTTCGACGGCGCCGACCGGGCGTTCGTTGCGCACCAAGCATCGCTCCTGGCTGCAATCGATGGCGTGATAAATGACATTCGAAATAGTCCCTACGGACCGGCTGCGTACCTCAAGGTACAAATGCGAAACGAAGCGCTTGCAAAATCGTACCGCCCTGTATGGAGGCTCTTTAAACCAGATCAGTTCCCGTGCGTCGGAGCAGACGCCGTTGGAACGCTGTATTTCCGAGCGCCTTTGATTTACCTGCACGCCTTGCGGCAGCGCATTGTGGAGGCAGAGGCAACCGTTGAGATCAAAATTCGGCGCACCGACGGTTTGCCGTACAAGGCCCCCTCTACCGCACGCGCCGAAGTTGGTGCCATCGAATCCATTGCGATTGCGCCTCCAGAACAAAAGCGCGCGTTCTCAACCTCGGCCGCGCTCGCTGCCCTAGCAGACCCCCGGGCAGTGTCCGGATATCAGGTTGAGCTTTTCGAGACACCGTCTGACAGGGTTATCGCAGACGATCCGCTGGGCAGGATTGCGCTTCGGCGGTCGCTCGAACAGTTGCTATTGTCGCTTGGCATGGGCGCGCGAAGCTTTCTCGCTTTTGAGGTCGGGCGGACGCCAGTTCTTGAGGTTCAACTCACCACACAGCCCGAAGAAGCATTGATCGACAACAGGGCGGGAGTGGCAGGAAGCGACACACGAGTTGCCCTCAGTGCATACTCCATGGACCGCAATCCCGAAAGAAATGAGACGGCGCTCACTGCGCTGCAGAAGCATCCACTGGTTCGTGCAATCTTACCGCCAGTTCTGCTTGAGCTTACTGACGACAGCTCAGTCCCGAGGTCGGACGAGGACACCACGCCTGTTTCGGTCCCGGCTCGGCAGGATCAGTCGATCTACCCGGTCGTCGGTGTTATCGACTCTGGTGTTTCCTCCGTCCTCGATGGTTGGGTAGTTGGCCGCTTCGACTATCTTTCGCCAGGGGAGTACGACACAGCCCACGGGACCAACGTCGCCGGGTTGCTGACCATAGGTCAGACCCTCAACAGCCCGGCGGTCGCTCCCGAAGCAAACGGCTGCCTCCTTTTTGATATCCCGCTCTATCCGAGTGGATCCTTCATGGCCCGATATCCAAGGGGCTTCTCCGATTTTCTTGAGGAAATCGAGCAAGCTGTGGCGGAAGCTAGAAGTGAAAGGGGCGTCAGGGTGTTCAACCTTTCGATCAATGCGGTCGCACCAGTTGATCGGCATCGTTACAGCATCTACGCCTCCAGACTCGATCAGATCGCGGATACCTATGGCGTAATCTTCGTTAACTCAGCTGGGAATTTGGCCCCTTCTCAATCACGTTCCCCGTGGCAGAAGCGTCCGGCCGACGTAGTCAGCTATTTCGCATCACGAACATCGCCGGATACGATTTTCAAACCAGCAGAGAGTGTTAGATCAATCTCAGTGGGTGCTTTAAATCCGCCCGGGACTCTACAGATTGAGGACGCACCCACCGTCTACACAGCTCGCGGGCCGGGACTCCAGGTGGGCGTCAAACCGGATGTCGCATTCTACGGCGGGACAGGCGGAGTTGCGCCAGGAGCCTCAACGGGTCTGTCATCGCTTTCCCCCTTAGGGATCAAGCGAGACGTCGTCGGCACGAGTTTCGCCGCACCACTCGTAGCCCGAACCCTTGCGGGTCTGGACATCGCTACCGAGGGCGGTCTCTCAGTGGAGGCGCTCCGCGCAATGCTGCTGCATCACACTACCATGCCAGAGCCACTGACAAAACGCGGGCTGAAAGATATCGGTCGGCAGTTTGCTGGTTTTGGTAAGCCGCAGGCCGTCAGCACGATGCTGGAAACAGACGATCATCAAATTACACTACTTTTCCAAAGCCGCCTCAGCATTGGCGAAAAGAAGCCCGTCATCCTTCGGTTTCCGTTCACCTGGCCGCAGAGCCTAGTCGCGGGTGGACGCTGTTCGGGACGCGCTAAGATGACTCTCGTTTATGCGCCCCCGCTGGATCCAGCCTTTGGTGCCGAGTTCATCCGCGTCAATCTGGAAGCTTCGCTAAAACAACGCCAAGCGGAGCCAGCTTCCGATGGCAGCGTTAGGTTCACGAACCAGATCGCGGCGCGCTATCTGCCGAAATCGACCAACCTTGCCATCCCAGAAAAGGCTCTCATTGATCATGGCCTGAAATGGTGGCCCTCCAAGCAGTATGAGAGCATGTTTGCTGAGAATGGAAGCTCTTCACAATGGCGATTGGAAGTTACGAGTTTGGTCCGCGCCGAAGCGCAATTTCCTGCGGAAGGGGTTCCCTTTGCCGTCGCCCTGACTTTGGAGGATCCAACTGGCGCCCAACCTGTATTCAGAGAAATGCGCCAATGGCTGCAAGCGAGTACAGCTGTTGCGCAGGATGTTCGTACTGCAACCAGATTGCGGCCTAGAGGCTAGGACAGTCGAGCGCCTACGGTGGTTTGGTGGCAGCCTGACGGGGTAGCAAGGTATTTCTGCGAACCCAAAGGAAATTGTCAGAGTTGTCCCGCGAGTCGACGCTCTTGCACGATTGAGTTCTGGGTACAGCAATCGCGAAAGGCCGCTCCCTGCCCCTTGCGTTGGTAGAGCCCGGATCTACGTGTCCGGGATTTAGCGGACGGTCGGCCTCGACCGATGCTGCGTGGCCGCACTACCTGATGCCAACGTTTGACTGGCGCCGCAGCGAACTCCATGCCATGATGAGCGCTTGACGTTTGGCGGACCCATTGATTCATAGTCACTTTTCGGTTCGCGATTGCATTTCTTGTGTATACTTGGTGAAGCTTGAGTACGAGGAGTGTCCATTGGACTTGTTCAGCTTGGCGAAACGCGTCTTGTCAATCCGGGTATGCAGATAGGTACAAAGATCGGCGAAAGCCGCCATCGAAAGTAATTTCCACTGCGCTCCGAATTTATGCTCGATGTTCTTGGATATCGCGCCAAAGCTGAACTTGGATGCTCGTGTAGGCTCTTTGGAGGCGAATTCGTTGTAGCGGCTGATCAAATGCTGAATGTAACGGCTGGCATTCTGATCAGCGCCGATTGTACCCGCCGCAGGATGAACGTGAACAGCTTTGCGAGATGTGCTTAGATTTATCGTTCTGCCCACAACGGCCCCAGGACTATTGACTACGATATTTCCGCTGTTTTTGTTGATCTCAACCACACGTTTCGCGTTCAGCAGTAGTTTGGCAAATATGGCGTCGCTTGCCTGCTCGGACCGGCCAAATCGCGTTGCGTGGAGCGCCTTCATTTTTTCGAGCACCTCGACCGAGTAGATGTCTGGCTCCGTGTCGATAATCTTGTGGTGCCGTCGGCACAGAAGGATCAGGTTGCCAAAGGCATGCCTTTCCTGTTCTGTCTGGGATGCCCTATATCTCGGGCCGCCTTCGCTTTGCGCCCGCACATGGCAGATTTCGCCTGTGATCGTTCCCTCTGCCTCGACAATCGGTGATGGGCAATCCGGAAACGCGCATGCATTTCCCGATAGAGCAAACAATCTGCGAATAGTCTTTTCCGATGGTCCCGGCAATTTTCCTCCTGGGCCCCTATGTGACAGGCCTAGTCAGTTAAAGTTAAAATGTGGCAGCGCTCGCAATATCTGGGTTATTCCCAAGAATGAAAGCCATTGCCTCATATCAAGCTGAGAACTGCAACCGGCTGAGCGTATCCGAATTACCGAGGGCGTTTTGCTACTCGGGGTGACGCCTCGATGAAATTGGGAAATCGGGGTTCTCGGCTTCATACCAGTCTCGGATCGCTCGAGTGATATTGGATAGTGCGAAGCCACGGCTGATCCTGAAGTCTAGGTGTGCAAAGCCCTCGGTGATCGTTGCAGCAACCCCGCCCTGAGGGGTAAACTCATAGCGTCCATCCTCTTCGCCGTATTCGGCATTCGGGTCGTAATCAATCACCTGCCATCGACCGATCAGTTCACCGTCTCGGGTGATGACCTCACCGCCCGCTAAGTTGAGATCGTAGCCGCTGTCTAACCACTCGTCGTGGCCAATGAAATTTATGGGGAATATCAGGTTCATGCATAGCATGATGCAGGTCACTCCGATTCCTGCAAGCACAATCATGAGGCGATCACGTGGCCCTGAACATCGATATTCTGACCCTCGGTCCCATGTGTCGGACAAAAGGCATGACTGAGCATGTCCGCGTCTCGCTCAATTTCGCTATCCGCACCCGCATCGCCTGCTGGCTGATCGGTCTAGTCGAGCGCGTGACGAATACTTTGCAGGATCGAGATACGGCGCGAAAGGCGCCGAGTGTCATCGGTGAGCGGAAGAGATGCTTTGACGTGACCTCGGCTGGGCTGGAGCACGTTCCTAGTCACGCAATCAAGTTTCCAGGGTCGGAGGCAGGACACCTGCTCGTCCAGCCGGGCATGGTCCGATCGGCACTCCGAGCAACATGCTGTGGCACAGTAGTCGACCGTTTGACGGTCTCGATTAATCTTAAGCCTCGCCTGGCGAGGTCGGCCCATTTCGAAGATGCCGCTCCAAAGCAGCGGCAGAGCCCTAAAGGCAACGACCGCATGCCTCGTGTTGAAATCAAATGGCTAGCTTACGTAGCCCAGTCTGGCAGGATGTTAGTTCGTATCGGATCTCCTCGAAGGTCCACTCGGTAGACCTCGGGAAAGTAAGACATCGCTTCTGAAACAGTCGGGTCTGCCACACTGAGCTGAGGGTACTGCAAAGCATCTCTCATTTTGTCCCAGACTGTTGCGCGTACTTGGCCTTTTGCACGAGTTCGCGTCAGCATGTGATTTATAATCTGTGCGCGGCACTGACCGTCTTGGGAGTTCAGGTAGGCGTTTAAGAGTCCCGTAATGTTCTCCTGCCTATTCAAAAAGTTCGACCACCTGCCGTCTGCCTCTGCCCATATCGAGAACATAACTCGTAGAAGCCGATCGAAATCGTCGTCACGTTCGCCTGTGACAGGGTGAACTATAGCGGACGACCAATTGCCTTTGGTCCTGATCAACTCAGCGATCAGGCTTTCTCGCCTCAGTGATGCCTCTCGGAACACTGCAGGTGTAGCCACGTCCTTCAACAGGGGGTGGCGGTCTGATCGATATTCAAGATCGTCGAGGCAAATAAGCCTCCGCTCCATCCCATTGTCGGCTTGCCAAGCCGCCCAAAGGCAGAGTGTCTGGCGTGCCAGTGAGGCCGCCACAGCGCTGTCGTCGAGCACGAAAAGATTCCCCCCTGCCTCTTGTGCGATGTCAGCGGTAAATGCACGAGCGACACGATCGAAGGTATACCACGGAACTAACCAAATAAGGTGAATGCTTTGGGAGAGATAATACTTGCTACGAGCCACCACCTCCGTCGCCAAACTCGGTGCGAGCTGCACCTCGACGGCAAATTTCCCTAAACCGTCGAGGTTAAACCTCACATCTGGCCATCTGCCCCTACCTCCGTCGTTGGGAGGAAGGTAGCCATCGACCACACCGGATCCTAGCTCATATCGAGGGTCCAGGCTGATCAGTTCCAACACCTGAAGGCAAATGCTCTTGTGGAGAGGTGATTCCTGATTTCCGTTGTAGATTGATGCCCTTACATCATCCGGATTACGGTTCTCGTCTTCCCCCCAAGAGCAAGACAGACCGCCTCCCTTGTAATGAGCGAAGTGTGGGGTGCGCTCGGTAGATGTGGCGGCTTTGACATGGGCCGGTTCATTGCATCCGAGGCAAAATGCCAATGGTACAGGCCTCGCGTGATTGATCCTGGTTCGAATGTCCTGCCAGTCTTGGCTCCGCAGGCTCGCCTGCCTCGCCTCGTCATAAACACCCAGTCCGAGCACACGCGCTTTCCTAACTGGCATTTCTTTCCCCTCATCACGGCCTAAAGAGACTTCAGCAGAGGAGCTCAGCGTTCTGCAAGGCCTACGTGACTATCCAAGGCCTGCCTCCGCGATGAACGGGGTCGGCTTATTTCTCCAGTGAGACTGATCAGACGCAATGACAAGGACGCGTTTAGCTCGCGTCAGCCCAACGTAAAACAGCCGCCGTGCTTCGTCATAGGCCTCTTGTGTCGATGTCGAAAAATGCGGGATACTACCGTCATTCATGCAAATCAGAGCGACACCATCAAATTCCCGCCCCTTGGAATTGTGCAGGGTAATCAACTTTAGCGCATGTTCTGGATTGGCGAACAGGCCCATATCGGAAATGAGTAGGTTCGCTAGATCGACTTTGTTGGACTGCATATCCGAGAGCATTTCTTCCGCCGAATCAATCAAAGGCTGTTTGGCGGCACCAGGCAGCCACTCTTCTCGTTCGAGATAGCTTCCGGCAGAGAGGGCGATGGCGCGCAGCCAAGCGACACCGCCGGGGTGGCGTTCGGCGAGTTCGCGAGCGAGGTAAATCAGACCAAGCGCGACCCGGCGACCCTGATAACTGAATATGTCGTAACGCGAACTTCCAGTAAGATCACCGATCAGGCGAAACAGCGCCCGCTCGACACCTGGCAGTCCGAGGTAATTGCCAGCTTCGGCGCATGCCCCGAGCTGCTCGGCAAGTCCAGCAAGCAGCCGGCGTCGCCTATAGGGTCGAGCGCCCGGACCAAACACCGGCACATCGAATTCGCGAAGCGCGCGGGCTACAGGGATGAGATGCGTCCACCATGGTGCGAGGATTGCGGCCTTCCCGAGAGGAATGCCGGCGTTCTGCAGGCTGGGCAGGAAGTGATCGGTGATGGCATCAATCGGCCGACCAACGTTGACGTAGTTCACCTGCGCCGGGAACAGAGCCGCATCGCCCACCGACTGCATCCCCGGAACAGTCGGAATGAGCCTCGCCGCAGTAGTAACGATCGCCGGCCCGCATCGGAAATTGCCGGTTAGCGCTATATTGCGGTGTGCGTTGATCTGGTCGCTGAACTGCTCTGCCAGTTCGGGGCGGGCGCCGGCAAAACGCATGATCGACTGGTTCTGGTCACCCACAAGGAAGAAGCGGGTGTGGAGGAAAAGCTGGAGTGCCCCGAAGATGGCAATCTGAATATCAGTGGTATCCTGGAATTCATCGATTAGCAGCCACGCGAAGCGGCTCGCCACTCCGCGTCCCACGAATGGATGCTGCTCGAGGATTTTCCACGAGTAGTAGAGGATCATCGCAAAATCGAGATAGCCGTGGGCACGCACCCTATCCCAGTAGAGGGAGGCAGCTTCAGCGGTGACAATCCCGGTTTCGAGCCCTTGGCCACAAGGACGGCCGTTCACATCGATACGCAGTGATTCATAGTCATCGAAAACCATGCCCGCGGGTTTGCGGCCCAGGGCATCCTCAACGGCCGTGACGATTTGCTCGAACAGACTATTCTCGCGGGAGAGCACTTGGAAGCGCTTCGGCACCTCGGGAATAAGCCAACCGTAGGGGCGTAGGATGAATTGCAGGCAGAAGGCGTGGATCGTAGATATCTCGCAGCGATCAGTGATCGCATTGTTGCCATATGTGCGCAGCCGCGCTTCGATCTCGTCGACCGCAGCGTTGGTATAAGTGATGCATCCGATGAAATGTGGCGTGCCGACCAGTTGATCCGCCAAGGTCAGCAGCTTTGCTAGGATGACACGCGTTTTTCCACTACCAGGACAGGCTGTCAGCAGCAGATTACCGTCGTAGTCGACCGCTTCCCGTTGTTCTGAGGTCAATGGGATCATTCGGTAAGCCATTCATAGGCATGTTCAATGTAAACAGGCAGATCGGTAGCAAGATGGGCGTAGCGGGCCGCGATCTGCGCGAAGCGGGCTTTGCCAAATCGCTTGGCGGCATTGAGTGTTATGCGGCCAAGTTCAACTCGTAGTGCCACTTCGTCGTCTAGCTCCATTTCACCTCGATGGAGGGCGGCGAGACCACGCTCCATCTGCGCTAGAATTTGCGGGGCACCGAGAGCGCGCACGGTTTCGATCAGCATCGGCAGGCGCCCCACTGATACGAGTTCGAGTTCAAATGTAGTCGCACCCAGGAATACAGACACGAATTCGCCCGCTAACGCCGATAAATCCGGTGCATCGATTTCCGGGTCAAAATCCTCGGCATCGGACGGCTTCATGTCGGCATCGGCGACAATGGCGCATTTCTTTTCTAAAGAACCAGCGCGAAACAACTTGGAGTATACGTCAAAATGAACTCCGTGGATTGCGATGACCGAAATTCCGAGCCGCTCGAGCTTCACGCCATACACTTGCTCGATTAACGCAGGGACTAGGAACATCTCGGCCGGCCCTTCCACCAGCATGACCTTGCGAGCGTAAAGCAATGCGCTCTTTGTAGCATCGAGATAGCGTTCGAGATCAGCAATCTCCGGCGCTGTCAGTGTGGCGTTGAGCGCCAGATTCCCTGCGGCGATGGTCGCGTCGTCGCGTTTGGTGAGAGACACGATGCTGCTCAATGGCACCTGCGAAGTCACTTGGGTGCTGTGACTCGTAAGGATGGTCTGCACGCCAATCGCTCGCAGGGCCGCGATCAGTGAATATTGTAGCTGGGGATGGAGGTGCGCTTCGGGCTCCTCTATCAGAATTAGCTGTCCGGCCGAGCGGTTGAGCGCAACCCGCCTTTGAAGATATTCCATCAAGATAGCGATGTAGAGAATATTGTTCATACCGAGGCCGTTACGACCGGGTTCGAAGGAGGTCAGAGAGCGGTCCGACAGAATGATCTTCAGGTTCCGCATGATCGCGCGGAATGTTGCGGCGGAAAGGCCAAGCGTTGCATTCATTTCGAACGCGGGGCCGGACACTTCCTTGAACCGAGTGTCGATCGCTGCAGCAATCTCGGCGATGGTCGCCGAGCGCGCGATCGCCTGATTGGCCTCGTCGAGGACCGCAATCAACGCGTCCTGTTCAGTCACATCGATCTCGAAGGCTTCGATCAAGCGGATGAGCGGTGACTGGCGGGGATTGCGCAAGTCATTCTCAACATCGCGGAGTGCAGGCAGGTTAACCAAAAGGTAGGATTGTAGATCCGCGAACCGCACCGACTCGCCGATTCCTTCCTCATCCCAATCAATTTCGGTGAGGTCGATGGCCGGGTCACCACCACCACGTATTTCCCACTGATAGTCCTCAAGAGTTAACGTACCGTGGGCAATGTCACCACTGGCGAGCTGCTCGCGGACAGACGGTCGCGGGCGGAAGCGATAGAAAATGCGTGCTCGATCTGGGGCGGTCTTCCATGTGCTGACCAGTGCCTCTTCGTTCACTCGCCCCTCGAAGCCGGTCAGTTCAATGCCGATCAGAACCTGGCTCGGATTGGAGATGTCGACTGCAGAATGGATATCCTCGCGCAGGAGCGCTCGGAAAGTCGATGGCAGCATATTGTCCAGGCAGATCTGGATTGCGCGAAGGATCGCAGTCTTGCCAGTATTATTTTCTCCGATGATGCAGCATAAATCATCTGCGACATTCACGTCGAGTGACGCGAACGTGCGAAAATTCTGAATCACGATTCGAGCTACTCGCATCATTTCCACCAGGCTTTTGAGCAGCACGATGATGCTGCGATATGTGATTGATCTGAGAGCACCATCAAGTCAACGGCGCTTGCCCAATATCCGACGAATCGAAACACTTTCAGGTACTCTGCTCACTCTGCAAAAGAACTTGATCTACTACAATGTGAGGCTCATTTTGGCATGTGCGGAGCGTCCGATCTTAAGCCTTCGCGCGACCGTTCCGCCTCACTACCATCAAACTGCTTTGCCCCTTCATGGTAGATCCGGCTGCGATCTCGCTGCGGTCCGCCGGAACGTCTGCTTCCATAGGGTTGCAGCGATCGCCGTGCTGCACCGCCGTCAAGCCGGCGTCCGCCCACAACGTCAATCACCGCTCCCAGTCCGTTTTGGCTTGGCGATCAATTCGGTCTGACAAACTTCGCTCACTTTGCCGTGCTTCTTTCAGCGTCAGCCCGAAAGCCACATGCGACTTGGCGGCCGAAACAACCGCCCGCGCGATCCACTTCCGCTGGTCTGCATCCTCGAAATCCCCGGCCAGTGCTTCCGTGCGCCCGCTGGCGAGTTCCGCGACAACCCCTTTGCCATACCGCTGACGCAACTCATCGGCGAAGCGCTCAGCATGCGCATCTCCCCGAAACTCGACCTTGCCATCCGCCTGCATGATGCGGCCCATCGACCCGAGGGCCCGCAGCAGCCGGTCATTGTCCGGTGCCACATCATGTTCGCGGGCATGCTCGATTAGCTTGGCCGCGGCCTCATAGAAACCTTCAAGATCATCGACGACCTTCCGGCTTTGATCCCGGTTGCGAAGATCTGAACGCCGCCGTCCAGAAAGGGCCAGCAAGTCACTCCGTACCCAATCGCGCTCTTCCCAGGCATTGACTGCCCCCGTTTCCAGCCGCTCGGCCATCCGGTCACCACTGAGACCCAAAGCCACAGCCTTGCCGACGATATCCGTTTTCAGCCGGTCGGCGGCACCTGGCTGCAGATCAACGGCCTCCCTGCCCTGCGTCAGCCGGTCACCCTCAAGACCCGTCGAATAGAGCTTTGTTTGCGGCAGCATCTGCAGCAGTTGCGCTCCGCGGGCATCGCCCAACCCTTTGGCGATATCGATGGCATAACCATAAAGCTCGTCCCGCATGTGCTTGCGCTCGGCGACAGGCATCTTCCGGATCTTGCCCTCCGCCTCCGCCATCCATCCGCTGAAATGCCGGTCAAGATCGGCCCGCTCCGCTGTGGCCACATCACCCGGAAACGGCTGCAGCACCCCGCCCCGCCGCAAGGCTTCTTCCGCCTTGGCAATCTTCTCGCCAATCTCCGGCAAACCCGTCAGCGCCGCCACATGGCTCAGACTGCGCATAGCATCCGCCGTGCGCGCCATCGTGGCCAAGGCATCCTCCAGCGCCTTACCCTCACGCGGCCGCTCCTCGGGTGCCCGACCCTCAACCCGCGCCCGCTCGATCTCTGCCCGCGACGGCCCATAGGTCAGCAAGCCACGCTCGGCGCGCGAAGTGGCATCCAGGAATACGCCCTCCTCGGCCGCGATCGCCACCATGCGCTCCTTCATGACATCCAGATTGAAGGCATGCTCCTTGGCCATAAAGAACCAGCTGTCGTTCACCGTGCCCCGGTTGTTAATGACCATGTGGACATGGGGATGGGCCTTGTCGGTGTGCAGGGCCGCGACATAGGACCAGACATCGTCCTGATGCTCGCCCGACTGAAACATCTCGAAGGCCCAGGCCTCGGAAATCAGCTTTGCCTTCTCCGGCCGGACATGGGACGGGAAGCTCATCAGCAGATGGGTGGTGTGGCCGTTCTTCGGTGATCCGCGCCAATCCTCGAGCCAGTCGCCGACGATGTCACTGCGCTCCTCCTTGGTCAGACCCTTGGCGTCGGCATCCAGTGCGACCCCATTGCCGAAGATCGAGGCTGACTTCGAGAACAGATAGTCCATCTGGGCAGCCAGCTCCTTGGCATTGGCCGTTCCACCCTTGCCGATCTTCTTGAGCACCGCCGCGTTCGACCCCAGCGAAAACCGCCACAGCTGGCTGGCCCGGGCCGAGAAACCGAAGCCGCGCTTAGGGGACGAGGAACTGCCCGCCTTCACCCTGCCCTGCTGCGGCCGCAGGAAGTTGATCTCCCCGAGAACCGCCTCTGCAACCCCGATGGGACGCGATCCAAGCTTAACCATGGCGCGCGCCCTCCTGAGCCTCGACAAACTTGCGGAATAGCGCGACGCCCTGACGCCGGCGTTCCGCAATGATCTGGCTCAACGCCTTCGCCACCATCGGCAGCGACCTCCGCAATTCATCCACCGAAGCCCACTGTGCCTTCACCATCGGCGCCCTGCCCCGGTTTGCAGCAAGAGCAATCTGGTTCACGTTGGTGCCGATCTTTCCCAGCTCGTAGCGGATTTCCTCTAACCTAGCGCTGTCCTCCCGGCTGAACTCGAGGAAACCAGAGGCCATCCGCACGACCGAGCGCACACCGTCCGAGCGGGATTTCGCGCCAAGCTGGGTGCAGAGCGCATCGAAGGCATGCAGCTCTTCGGCAGGCAGACGACAACTCACGACCTGGCCCTTGTCCTCCGACCGAGGCCGCCCCCGTCCACCGACTTGCTGCGCTGCAGAATCAGCAACTTCATTGCCAACTTGGTCAGAAACACCGGACTTTGACTTAAGTCTTGTTTCGCGAAGGTCTGATTTTACCGCCAACTTCTGCCACCGATTATTTGTAGACACATCGCATTTCCTGCCACTCTTCCTATCCCTTCCTTCACCTCCCTTTCAAGTGCAATCTAAGCGCGATTTATGCTCTTGCAGATTGTGCTGACCTTGGGTAACTCCCCCGCCACCGAATGCGTTTCGCTGATCGCGCAACACACAAGGCAAGACAGGGATGGTGCACCCCCAGCCACGTGGCCAGAGGCGCATTTTCCTTGTGAGTATGGGACTAAAGCCTTGTTTTGTTTACAGTACGGACCCTGTCGTTCAGTGTTCAGGGTCCGGAGAAAGGAAGTGTGGGATGCGTCTTGTGGCATCTGGGATGTGTGTTCGGGGTTGCGCCTTGTGATACGCGCATTGCGCGATCGGATAAAAGACATACGCATCCAGTAATCAGATTTCGGATTAAAGAGATATGCCTTGCGCAATAAGATTTGCGCGAGCCGGTTTCTGATATCCGCAGTGGGCGTTCAGATTAAAGCGATGTGAGTTAAGATAAAAGATTTACGCGATCCGCATTGTGAGAAATGCAATCGGCGAAGTGAGGAAGGTGGTATGGGTTACGGAATACGTGTTGTGCTGGTGATGAACCGCAAGGGGGGATCGGGCAAGAGCACCCTCTGCCGCGCATTGGCGTCTGCTGCGGCTGCACGGGGCGAGACGGTGACGATCTTCGACACCGATGCCTCAAAATCCTGCCTCAAGTGGATGCAGGCGGGACAGGCGGCAGGCAACTGGTCTTCCTTGGTTGAAGTGATCCACACGCTCGATGCCCACCGGGTGGCAGAGGCTATCGGGCAGATCTACGAGCAGCCCGATCAAGAGCACCTCATCCTGATCGACACCTTCGGCGGCGGGTCAGAAGCGCAGGACGTTCTGGCGGTCGCAGCGCACCGGATCATCTGCCCGATGATGCTGTCGCGGGGCGATCTGAGCGAGACGATGGAAACCGCCAATTGGTACCTGAAGCTGCGTGGCCGAGTGGAAAAGCCTGACGAACTGGCGGGTTTTTCTGTGTTGCTCAACCGGGTGCCTGTGCGGGTCTCAGAGACCGAGCGCGCGGTGGCTGAAGAGCTGTTCCAGTCCTTGCCTGCCCTTGAGACCTATCTTGGCAGCCGCGCCGCTTATGTTCGAATGGACCGAGAAGGGCTTCTCGGGGTGATCGCGGACAAGACGCCGAACCGGGCGCTTGCTGCCCATGTCCAAAGTGCCGTGAAGGAGGCAGGGGACCTTTTGGAGGAAATCGACCAGTTGATCCTCGTCCCGGCGGAGGTCGCATGATGGCGCAGCGCAAAGACATGATGCGGATCATCCGCCAGGACGCGGGGTTCTCGGCCAAGTTGGGGTTTGGTGGGAACACGGGTGCGCGTGATGCGACCGACCGGTCAATCCCGGTGCCGCCAAAGTCGGTTGAGGCCATGGCGGAACCGAAACCACCGTCATTGGCGACTGCGGCTACAACTACGCCAAATGGCAACGCAGGCGAAGTCAGCGTCAAACCCTTTGAGCCCAAAGAAGAGACCCGGGAAGAGGAGAAGGTCTTCATTGCCCAGAAGGCTTGGGGTGGGAAGGCGAATGGTATTGCCAGCGGATCAGCTGCCCGCGGGCAGGTTGTCCATGTCTCATTGTCGCTGACCACACGTCAGGCGCGGCTGGCAGAAGCTTGGGCAGCGGTTGCACGTTGCACCGTCCAGTTTTTGATCCGTCGCATTGCCCAGAGTCTGCGCGATCAGGTCTTTGACGATTGGGAACGTGATGGGATGCCGGAAGTCGAGGAATCCCGCGGCGCACGCGGCAAGCATCCGACCAGCGTGACCTTGACCTTGCGGCCGCAGTTCGCGGCTGACCTCGCGAAAATCCACGACCCGCTTGGCATCCTTGGATTGGCGCGTGCCATGGGTCCCGCCTACCGCGCCCGGTTCCAGGACGCCTTCGACGAAGCCCTGGCCAAGGCGAAAATTCAGACAACAAACGAGGGAGACGAACAATGACCAGCACAGAAGCCCCTGCCCTCAAGCGCACTATCCCGCCGTCTGAATTCGACATTGGCACGCCGGTCGAGTGGATGGTCGATCCGGATCGGCGTGAGACGATCCTTGGGGTGACCTATGAGTTCAGCCAAACCGGCGAACGCAAGACAGTCTGGTACACGCCCAACAAGCGGCGGGCAAAGAAGGCATTGGTCTTGTCTGAGTTGATCCAGGCCTGAATTGGGTTGGCGCGGCGCAGCTTGTCCGCATCTTTCTCCGGGCAGGCTTTCGCGCCTGCTCGCTGGGTTAACGAAGAGACCCGGCGGCTTGCGCCACCGGGTCTGATCTGAGGGGTGTCAGCCCGCGAACTGATCCTCGCGGTCGACCAGTTCGGGGTCTTCGCCTTCACCGGCCTTCGGGCGGCTCAGGAAGTCGACCTTCTCGGCTATAATCTCGCAGCCATAGCGGTCGACCCCGGCGGCATCGGTCCACTTGGTGTAGTGGATGCGGCCGTGGACCATCACCTTCATGCCCTTTTCGCAGTTGTCGGCGACCGTCTTGCCGAGACCGTTGAAGCAGGTGATGCGGTGCCATTCGGTGTCCATCACGCGGTAGCCGTTCTCGTCGCGCTGAACCCGGCCTTCGGACAGGCGCGGGCGCGAGGTGGCGAGGGTGAAGTTTGTGATCTTGGTCCCGCCCTGCGTGGTGCGGACTTCCGGGGACTGACCGATGTTACCGGCGAGGATGACGATGTTCTGCATGTGAAGCTCCTGTATCTGGCTGAAGGGACCATCCCTTCGACAAGACCCGAATGAAGCCTGTCGGCTGAGGCTTGCACGGTGGCTCTTCCGCCACCGGAAACCCCCGAAGGGCCGGGGTGGTGCGGGCAGGGAGCGGCACGCTACCAACACGGCCCGGCCCTGAGCGGGGTTGCGAGCCAGAGGCCGAACAGGCTTAGGGGATTGTCAGTCGAAGGGAGGTGCCTGAGCCCGGATCATGGGAAGCGGCAGGGCAGAACCGCTCGAACCCGCAAACGGCAGTGTCAGGCCTAGGAAGAAAAAACCCGGAAAGAGGGAGGGGCCATGTCAACGACAACGCACGACTTGCAGTGCCCGGACTGTCGATGGGGCCAGCCCGAGAATAGAGGCGAGTTGAACCGACAAACCGAATGTAACGCTAGCCAACGCGGGTCGCTGGCCAGTCTCGCAATCTGCGATCTTTGGGCATGAGGGTGATGGTTCGTGCCGCCCTGATGGCACCAGTCCGATGTCGCGGCGGGGTTAACGGGAAGATGCAAGGAATATCACGGCAAGGTCGGTTGCGGGCGCGACCTCAGCGACAGTGACGTGCACAGACCAAACTGTCGTTGCGCAATGACTGTTCAACAGGATAGGTCCCGCAAGGCAGAGCTTGGGCATAAGCCGATGGTCAAAGCCGTGCCGCGCTCAGTCGAACAGACCGGGTTGGGCTGCGGCTTTGGCTTTCTTGCCCTTGACCACTGGTGCCGATGCCAAGGCCCCTGCGCCCGTCAGCGATGCCTCGGTCAGCAAGGGGGCAGCGCAGATTTCGTCCAGGAGGGTGGCCTGTGCGGGTTCCAATGCCACCAATCGACCAAGGACGTGCAGCAGGTTCAGCAGGTCTTCGGTATACTCGGGCAACCAGTGATCGGGCTGGATCTTGTCCAGCGCGGATGGCGGGCGGCGGTCGCCGATGACCGGGCGGGTGCGGTCGGCCTTGCGATAGCTGAACCACTGGCGCAGCACGCTGCGACCAGAAACCTGATACTCGGCCACGGCGGTTGGGACGTTTTCAATGAACCCCTCCCCGACATGCAGCCGACCCGTGGAAAGGTCGTGGTGCATCGTGTCGGGCAAGGGGTTTGGCGCGCCGGGGATGGTGCCGCCAACCGGGATTGTCGGCCCTTGCCCCTTGGGCATCCGCGGGGGCGCAGAGGGGCGGCCAGACGCAGGGTCGGCAAAGCGTTCGCCATAGGTATGCAGCCAAATGACTTCGTGGCCCAAGGCAACCGCGCGGTCGAACAAGGTCGCGTCTGCCGTGACTGGCACGCGCAGGCCGGGGCGGATCAGGTCCTCCTTAAAGCGAGCGGTGAAGGCTGGATGCGCCAGCAGGGCGGCGACATAGGCCATCACGTCGGGCGCGGAGATGGGTTTGTCGTAGGTGGTGGTGAGGTGGGCGAGGAGTGGGGCTTTGATGTTCGGAACAGTCGCGGCGGCATCGCGCCACAGGGGAACAGCACGGCCCCCGAAACTGCCTTTGAAATGGTGCTGATCAGGGATCAGCCCGGTGAAGGACAAGGCAGGTCCGTCACCGGGCTCATTCGAGTCCAAAGCGGTGAGATAGACCTGTGCATTTCCGTCCATGGCCCAAAGGTCAGGACGTGCCTGACTTAGAAGCCGATGGTCAGGAATAATCCACTGACGGTCGAGACTTCTGAAGCCGTAGCGCACTGGAGGCACGACCGGCCCATTGTCTAAGGCCACGGAGACTGCCCGAAGCGGTTGATGCCCGAGGGGCACTTTGACAGTGCGGTCCAGTGTGCGGTCACGATCCGGGTGAAACAGATCGTCTTTCAGCTTTGGATCACGGGCAGCCCGAAGTTGGTCCCATCGACTGCTTAGTGAGGGTGCATCCGGCGCAATCACCCACGTGCGGTGCGTCTTGACCCCCGGTGTCGACCAGTCGAACAAATCAAGCAATGCCGGATAGGCACCCCAACCCAAGCCGCGTTCGGGCAGAAACGGCCCGCGCAAACTGGTCTCGCCATCTTGCCAGCCATCGTCCGTCAATGTCAGGCCAGTCAGTGCAAGGAACTTGTCTTCGCGATGGGTTTCTGGAAGCGCGCGATAGCGGATGCGCGCCAACTCTCCCACCTTTGCATCGGGGCGGCGCAGCGCCAGAACGATGCAGATTTCCTGCTGGACCCCCTGAAACAGGCGGGTGTTGACAGCAGGCTGATGCCCCTCAGGCGAAGCGTCGATCACCCAGATGTCAGAGCAGCTTTTGCGCAGATCAGCGCGCATCTGCTGAAACCCCGGCCCATTCAGAAAGCCTGACGCGGTGATGAAGCAAACAATTCCGGGCCGATGAACCTCGGGCTCGCCCGTTGCCTCGGCATGGCCAGAGCCAAAGACCTTCCACGCAGCCCACCGCCAGAAGAACACATAGAGGTTCTTCAGATGCTTGGCATGTGCGCCCAACCCCCATTCGGGCAAGGGAGCCCAAAGGTCCATCGGGGACGGCCGTCCTGGGCTGCCCTTTTCCACCCATCCGCCCTGCCCCGCCGCATCCACCTTGTAAGGCGGGTTGCCGATGACCACGGTGATCGGCTCATCCCGCTTGATGGCATTCGCCTCCTTCCGCGAATTGCCGATTGGGGCGAGCATGGTGGAAAATCGCGTCTGCTCGGCATAGGGGTCGCCCAAGGTGTCGGTCACATAGAGGCGCGGCTGCGGCAGGTTGCCTCCGGCCCCGGTGCCGGTGGCCGCCGCCCCCATCAGTGCCCGCATTTCCGCCATCAGCCGCAACTGCGCCACGGCGAAGGGGCCGAACTGCAATTCGAACCCGATCAACCGATGCGCCGCCGCCCCCAAGGCGGGGCCAACCGCGCCCGCGCCCTGATCGTCGGCCACCGTCTCGGCGATCTTGCGCAGCACGCCGAGAAGGAAGGTGCCGGTGCCCGTTGCCGGATCGGCGATGGTGACATCCTTGGCAGCTAAGCCTTCATGGCGGCCGAACAGCGCGGGGTCGCGCAAAGCCTCATCCGTCAGGCGGACCATGGCCTGCACCACCTCCGGCGGGGTGTAGTAGCTACCGGTTTTCTTGCGCAGGGCGTTGTCGTACACCTCGAGGAAGTCTTCGTAGAAATAGAGCCAGGCATCGGGCTTGCCCTTGGAAAGGGTTGGCCAATGCACCTCATGCAGCACGCGGGTCAGGGTCGAGGTGGCGGTGGAGAGGGCCTTTTGCGTCTGCGGATCGTCGGTCAACAAGCGCAATGCGGTGCCGATCAGCGTGTTCGTATCGCGCAGGGCCAGGGCGGCATGGGCGATGCCCTTGTCCAAGGGAATGTCCTGCGCCCGTGCCATCAACAGGCCGAAGGTGACGGCCTGCGCATAGCCATCGGCGAACTGCGCGTCATCGGCTTGCGGGAAAAGGAGCCCCCGCCACTCGGTGGCAAGGTCTGTCAGGCTTTGGGTGCCGTTTTCCAGCTCTTCCAGCACCTCGTCACGCAGCAAACGGCACAGGCGCGCCGAAACCTCGGCCAGTTTGCGCGGGCTGTCGGGCGGGATCGGGCTCCAGCTAAGGAAATCCGTGAGAAGGGTAACGAGCGTTTGAGGGGCGGTAAGCTTGGCACCCGCTGAGTCCAGATCGCCGGACAGATGAATGATCTGGCCAACGAGCGCGCCGTTCTGCCAGAGGCTGAAGGATTGCCCGTCACTGTAGAGCAGGTTGGGCAAGGATTTCAGCTTCTGCCACTGGCGCTTGTCATGCGGGTCGCTGAATTTGCGCGGATCGGACCCTTTGCCGGGGGCTTTCAGTTCGATGAAACCCGTCAGAGCACTGCGGACGGTGACGGCATAGTCGGGCCGCGTTCCCAAGGCCGACAGGGTGCTTTCGCCGACAAGCGTGACCCAACCGGGTTGCTGGCCCGCCGCTATAGCGAGGGCAGTGATCAGTTCTTCCAGCGGTGCGCGGATGTTGTCTTCCGGAGCGCCCGTGATTGCAGGGCTGGAAAGTTTGGCCTTGGCGGTCGCACCGTACTTGGAAATGATCTGGTCAAACATAAACTGCCCCGGCATGCTTTTCTGCAACCCTAGCTGGAATGGCTGTCAAAACAAGGCATTGCTGACGCTGACCAAGGCCCGGGCACTATCGTTGCTTCAGTTTTCGCACCTCTGGCAGCGCAGTCGCATGAGGGAGGGCATAGCCCCGTTTGCGTTTGACCGCGGCCAGTTTCATCAACGCGGTGATCGCCTTGGCTTCGTCATCATGGGTTTCAATCAAGACCTGGCCCCGATACCCAATCCGGCCCCATTCCCGAATGAGGCACGCGCCGCCAAAAAGGTCGCGCTGAACGCTAAGCCGGTAGAAGCGACGCATGTTGCAGGCAGGATCAATCCGCCTCAAGTGGAGGTCGGTTGGGAAGACTTCAAGCTGGACGGGATGATCGAACATATAGTGATCCAGATGACTGAAATCACTATATCAGGTAGATTTTCCCACTTCTATCAGGATTTTCTGTCCTGCCGCAGCACCTTTCTGACGCTTTGCCTTGGCCCGATACCGCGCGATCTTTGTGGCCGCGATCAGAAGTGCCTCGTGATCGGGCGGCCTACCGGGGAAGTTGTATAGCGCCTCCCCTTCGAAAAGAAGATAGGCGGCCGCATCGTAAACTGTCGCTGCCCAGTGTTCGTCCTCGTAGACGCCGATGCCCATCGAACCATGGTCCGCCATGATTTGCGTGCGCCATCGTGAGGAGCCATCCGGACCGAGCGCCTTGATCACCCCTTTGTACTGTGAGGAGGTGTTCCGCTTTGACCGCCTATTGCGCATGACCGCTTGGCGACCGACAAGATTTTCAAGGTTGGAAATTCGGCAGTCGAACGTGATCTTGTTCTCAAAAGAGACCTGCTTCACTTCGTCATAGCTGCGATCCGGATACTGAAGCTTCATCACGTACCGCTGAAGGGAAATCCGTCGGCCGTCGATATCTGCGACGGCATGGATATGATCACCGCGCGATATCACCGCGTACCACCGATGGGCTCGCACCTGCCAGTCGAACTGCTTGTCGACGATGGCTTCGAGGTCACGGGACGTTCCAACCAACGCGATCAATGCTGGGTCAAGGGATTGAATCAGCGTGTGGACTGCCGCTCTGGTTTTTTCAACTGTGCTTTGCATGGTCTTCGATCTGTCTAAATGCGTTGATGTTCACTCATCGCCTCAACTTGGAATCCTCGTGGCCAGAAAATCTGGCACCCGCGTTCAAGCGGGTACCAGTCATTCAGACCGATGGAATGATCAAGCTGGGGCGTTTTCCGTATCTGGCTGTTCCGCCGTCAGGAAAGGTTCACTGAGCATATCGAGTGGCGTAGCTCCGCAGTAAGGGCAGTGCCATAGATTTTGGGCCATCTGGATTCCGGAAGACTCACCATCGCAATGCATGCAGTACCATTTGTCAGAACGAACATGATTGAGCGGATGCATCGCTCGACCCTCTGCATCCGGCTTCGTTGAATTTCTCGGCCAGTCTCGCGCGATTTCTGCTCGAACTTGCTTTGCTTTCCACTTCGCAATCGGAAGCGCCTTCGCCACAAAGTCTGGGTCCTGGATCGGATTATTCTTGAAACGCCGATCGGTAATCAGCAACTGCGGTTTGCTTGATGGCGCCTCTCCGATGTAGATGCACCAGCCGCGCCCCCTCATCCTCGTGTCACGGAGGACATCGTCAAGCTTATAGGGGTGCTGGCCGATCAACCCCTCGTCGGGGTAGCTTTCTTCACCACGCAAGATTTCTTCAACCCTGACGATGTCATCAACTGTCGGTTGCCAGCCCATCTTCGCTTTGCTGGCGAGCGCATGCCAATGTGCAAAACCGATGGCTTGGGCGGCCCTCTTTTGCACTTCATGAAGTTGTTCCGCACCGCTTGCGCGTGCACAATCCTTCGCAATGCGTTTTAGGTCTTTAAGGTAGTCGTGAGCGGTCATGATCCATTCCAATTCCCGGATCCGACTAGGTGCCCGCTACTAATCAGACCCGTTCGAAAGGGAACGGGGTGACATGGATAAAGCACTGCTAGGCTTTGCATGGCGGACACACAGGCCTGTGCTGAAGGCCACCGTCAAAATGGCCGATGCGTTCAGTTGCGTCAAGAGCAAGCAGAATGGTCAGAACCAATCCGGTAGATGAATAAGAGGGGGCTCACGCCCCCTTCTCGAACTTCAGGACCGGGATGCCCAGCTTCTTGGCCTTGTCAGCGAGGTTCTCCTGGATGCCATTGCCCGGGAAGACGAGAACGCCCACGGGCAGCACGTCCAGCATGGCGTCGTTGCGCTTGAACGGTGCGGCCTTGGCGTGTTTGGTCCAATCAGGCTTGAAGGCAACCTGTGTGACCTTGCGGGCATCGGCCCATTTCGCGGCGATGAGTTCGGCACCCTTCGGGCTTCCACCGTGGAGAAGGACCATGTCGGGATATTTGGTCTGGACTTGATCGAGCTTGCCCCAGATCAGGCGGTGATCGTTGAAGTCGGTCCCGCCGGTAAGGGCAACCTTGGGGCCCGCGGGGAGAAGCACTTCGTTTTCGGCATGTCGTTTGGCGGAGAGGAAGTCGCGGCTGTCGATCAGGGCCGCCGTCAGGTGGCGGTGGTTCACCATCGAGCCAGAGCGTGGTCGCCAGGTCGAACCGGTGTGCAGCTCAAACGCCTCGGCGCTGCGGTCGCGGAAGGCTTCCAGACAATGCCGCCGTTCGACAAGGCTGGTGCCTTCGGCCGTCAGGCGCTCAAGCTCGGTCGATTTCACCTCGGAGCCGTCCTGTTCACGCTGCAGGCGGTGTTGCGCTACTTCGTTGTCGTCGAGCAAGCGTTCCGTGCGGGCGGCTGCGCGGTGGAAAAGGTTGACCTGGCCCCAGAGCAATTCTTCGAGGTCAGGTTCCATGCGGGTGTCTGCGAGGGTTGCGACGAGGGCATCGAAGATATCGCTGACCGCGTCGATGAGGCGCGCGGGCTCCGGCATCGGACGCAGATCGGCTTCGTCCTGAAAGGCACGGGTGCCGTAGAGCTGAAGCTCCTGAAGCGCCCAGGCAGTCTGGGAAAGTGCGGGGCTGCGGTCGAAATCTTCGCTCTGGAATTGGGTCGTCATGGTCTTTTGCCTCCGGCTGCTCGGGCCCGCGCGACATCCCGCGCGGCCTTCATGGGCTGCGAAAGCTGTCACTGGGGACGCCCCTTCACCCCCTCTTTGGGGCCGGAACGCATGTGGAGGAGGACGGGGGGCGGCTGATTTGCTTCGCGATGCAAAGCGGGGGCTCGTCCCCCGCGGCGGAAATCAGTTGCCCCCCGTCCTTGAAGGGGCGGCCCCTTTGACGGCCGCCTGCCCATCTCTTGAAGGACGTGCGGGTGTCGGGCGGGTTTGACAGGCGGGGCATGGCAACAGACCACGACCGAATTTCCCTTGGGCGATGTGCGCCGCCTGCCCCGCTTTGCCAGACTGCTTTTGCGCTCGTGGGCTCAGATCTTCAGTCGGTGCTGATCCTCAGAGACAATCTGCGCAGCCAAATGCTGGCGCAGCGCTTCAACGCCGTGGGCGCGGAGATCATCGTTGAAATCACCGAGCCGCGGCTCGAGCACCCGTACGGCAATCCCGGCCTCGGTTGCTCTGGCGGTCAACTTTTCTGCCGCGCGCTGCCCCGCCGGATCGCGGTCGATGGCGATGTAGAGGCGCTGCAACCCTGCCGGCAACAGGACAGCCCCGAGGTGAGACGACGAGAGCGCCGACCAGACCGGCAAGGAAGGTACAGCCTCGCGCACGGAAAGCATGGTCTCGATGCCTTCGCCCAGCACCAGAGTTTGATCTGCGGGGGCGATCCTGACGGCATTTCCGAGGAGGTGACCCATAGCCCGCCGCGGTGTGTCGACAGCCGCCTTGTCCTGACCGTCAGGCGCCAACCAAGTTCGATGTACCCCTTGTAAGACCCCTGCCTCATCGGTGACCGCGGCAATCATCGCAGGTCTGGGCACAGGCTTGGTCTGACCCTCATCCCGATGCCAGCACTTCTGGTGGAAGCGCAGGGTCGAGCTCGGCAACGTTTGGGTGATGCTCCGAGCGCGCAGATAGGTTTCTGCCAGTGAACCCGCCAAAGGCAGCGAGGCCGCAAACAAGCGCGATGCCGCTGCGGGTGTCCCCGAGGGGGATTTTCGGCTGCGCGGGGAATTGGCATCCGGGAGAACCGGCTGCGGACGGCCAAGATGTGCGCGGGCCTCGGCAAGAAGGTCGGGAAAGCGGGTGATGCCCGTGCGTTCGCGAATGATGTCGAGGAGATCACCGTGTTCACCGGTTGCGCTGTCGGTGTTATGTTGAACTCAACATAACACCGAA
>PNJK01000048.1 GCA_013821825.1 Rhodobacter sp. | reverse complement strand
GCCACGACGATCAACATCCCCGATACCGTCGGCTACACCTACCCGATGGAATCTGCCAAGATCATCAAGATGCTGCTGGAACGGGTTCCGGGCGCCGACGAGATCATCTTCGCCACCCACTGCCACAACGACCTCGGCATGGCGACCGCAAACGCGCTCGCCGCCGTCGAGGCCGGGGCGCGGCAGATCGAATGCACGATCAACGGGCTCGGTGAGCGGGCTGGGAACACCGCGCTGGAAGAGGTGGTGATGGCAATGCGGGTTCGCAACGACATCCTGCCGTTCCAGACCGGCATCGACACGACCAAGATCATGAACCTCTCGCGCCGGGTCTCTCAGGTCTCCGGCTTTCCGGTCCAGTTCAACAAGGCCATCGTCGGCAAGAACGCCTTCCTGCACGAAAGCGGCATCCATCAGGATGGGGTGCTGAAAAACGTCCAGACCTTCGAGATCATGCGTCCCGAGGATATCGGTCTGAACCAGAAGAACCTGACGATGGGCAAGCACTCGGGCCGCGCCGCGCTGCGGGCGAAGCTCAGGGAACTGGGGTTCGACCTCGCCGACAACCAGCTGAACGACGTCTTCGTCCGCTTCAAGGCCCTGGCCGACCGCAAGAAGGAAGTCTACGACGACGACCTGATCGCTCTGGTCTCGGACGAGCAGACCAACGATGCCTACGAATACCTCCAGCTCAAGAAGTTGCGGGTGATCTGTGGCACCGAAGGCCCGCAAGAGGCCGACATGATCCTCACCATCGACGGCAAGGACCACCACATCGACGCGACCGGCGATGGACCGGTGGACGCGGCCTTCAACTGCGTGAAGATGCTCTTCCCGCACAAGGCGCGGCTGCTGGTCTACCAGGTCCATGCCGTGACCGAAGGCACCGACGCGCAAGCGACCGTGTCGGTGCGGCTGGAGGAGGACGGACGGATCGTGACCGGCTCCGCCGCCGATACCGACACCATCGTCGCCTCGACCAGGGCCTATATCAACGCGCTCAACCGGCTGATCATCCGCCGCCAGAAGACCGCTCCGGGTGAGGATGTGAAAACGGTCAGCTACCACGGGGAATAGTTCGCTTGCAGGCCCGCTTTCGCTCCAGGGGAAAGCGAAACCGGCCCTATAACCCGCCGAACCACCCGCTCAGCGCCGCTGCGTGGGCGGCAAGGCCCGGTGTTGTCGACCATTGCGCCAGCAGGTCGGACCAGCGCAACGCGACAAAGCTCACGTCGTCGCCTCTCACGGCGCGGGCGAAGTCGGCGATTTCCGTCTGATGCCGGGTGATGGCTTTCGGGTCGACGGGTTTGCCGTTCGACCACTCGGCGGGTGCGGCGTGCAAGTAGACCAGAACTGCGCCGCGCCCGCGCTTTACGCTTTGGGTCTTCAAGCCGTAAGCCTGCTTGACCAGCTGCACTGCATCAAGATGGCGATAGGTCTGGCGGCCTGCGGTCAAGGCGAGGCGCATCGCGGTGAACCGGGCCATGCCAGGGCCCCAATCCCGGCTATCGTAGGCTTCGGAAAAACTTGAGGTCTTGCGAGGGCGAAATGGTTCATAGCGCTTGGACTCCACGCCGACCAAAGTCGTCGGCGTGGTAAGCACTGCGTCCATCCAGGGGTGACGTCCACCTGACCAAGGAAACCGCATCTCGGCCTCGATCTGCACGTCGTCAGGCTGACCCATCGGAACGCCTGGCAAAGGCGGCAATGATTTGGGGCGGTCAAGAAACCAGCCGAAAGCATTTGCGACCAGTGCCGCGGAAGAGTCCGGATTGTCGAACTTGCCGGAAACGAGTTCGTGGCCAGGGGCGCGGCGGAGTGCTGCAAGCACGGCTGCGGCTGGGACACCAGGAAGGAAAACGGGATCACTCATCCCTTGATCTCTTGCAGCGTATTGCCGCCGTCCACAACCAGCATCGCGCCGGTGACATAGGATGCTTCCCGCGAGGCGAGGAAGAGCGCGCAAGCGGCAACCTCTCCCGGCGTGCCAGAGCGGCCTGCGGGGGTGGCCTGACCGGCGCGGATCTCGGCTTCGGATGAGCTTTCGGTCTGGATCCAGCCGGGCAGGACCGCGTTGCAGGTGATGCCTTGACGGCCATACTCCAACGCGATGGACCGGGTCATGCCGGTGATCCCGGCCTTGGCGGTGGCGTAGGCGGAACTGCCGTCGATGGCGACCAAGGGGCCGGTGACGCTGCTGATGTTGACGATGCGGCCATAGGCCCGCGCGGCCATGCCGGGCAAAGCGGCGCGGCAGCAATGGAATGTCGTGTTGATGTTTAGCGCCATGTGAAGCGCCCAGGCCTGATCCGACCATCCGGCAAGCGGCTGGCGGTCGATGTCCTTGCCGGTCTGGACCATGCCAGCGTTGTTGATCAGCGTGGTCACCGGCCCAAGTCGCGCCTCGACCGCTGCGAAAAGACCGGCGACCTGCGCCGGGTCGGTCAGGTCGGCGATGTGGGACATGACCCCAAGCTCGGCGGCACGGTCATGGATGCGCGGAGTGGTGGCGGTGACGCAGACCTTTGCCCCACCGGCAACGAGCGCCCGGGCGATGGCAAAGCCGATTCCCCCCGCCGAACCGGCCCCGGTAACCAGTGCCACCTGCCCTGAAACGCCAGTCATGTCCTGCCTCCGAAGGCCGCCTGCGATCACAGGATCGTCAGAACGTTCGACAAGGTCAATTCTTTCATCCCAGAAGCCCAGAAAATCGCCCAAAACAGCGCATTTTCACAAGCAAGCGATTGTGTAAGCGGGCGACCGCGTGCTGTGCTACAAGGCCTTTCGCTCCTCAGTACAGGTCCTTATATGAAGGCGCCCGCATTGATCTTGAGTCGCCGGGTCATTACTGCTTGCACATGGGGATCCCTTGAATGTTCTTATTTCCCGGCCTTTTTTCGTCTGACATGGCGATCGACCTCGGCACGGCGAACACGCTGGTCTACATTCGCGGCAAGGGGATCGTGCTGAACGAACCTTCGGTGGTCGCCTATCACGTCAAGGACGGCAAGAAGGTCGTCCTCGCGGTGGGCGAGGATGCCAAGCTGATGTTGGGCCGCACTCCCGGCACGATCGAGGCGATCCGCCCGATGCGCGACGGCGTGATTGCCGACTTTGAAGCTGCGGAAGAGATGATCAAGCATTTCATCCGCAAGGTTCACAAGCGGTCAACGTTTTCGAAACCGAAGATCATCGTCTGCGTGCCCTATGGCGCGACCCCGGTGGAAAAGCGCGCCATCCGGCAGTCGGTGCTGTCGGCAGGGGCCAAGCGCGCCGGGCTGATCGCGGAACCCATCGCGGCGGCGATTGGCGCAGGGATGCCCATCACCGAACCCACCGGCAACATGGTCGTGGACATTGGCGGCGGCACAACCGAGGTGGCGGTGCTGTCTCTGGGCGACATCGTCTATGCCCGGTCGGTCCGCGTCGGCGGCGACCGGATGGACGAGGCGATTGTCAGCTACCTGCGCCGGCACCAGAACCTCCTGATCGGGGAATCGACGGCCGAGCGGATCAAGACCAGCATCGGCACGGCACGGATGCCCGATGACGGACGCGGCGCGTCGATGACGATCCGGGGGCGTGACCTGCTGAACGGCGTACCTAAGGAAACCGAGATCAACCAGGCGCAGGTCGCCGAGGCGCTGGCCGAACCGGTCCAGCAGATTTGCGACGCCGTGATGCAGGCGCTGGAGGCGACGCCGCCGGACCTCGCGGCCGACATCGTTGACCGTGGCGTGATGCTGACCGGGGGCGGCGCGCTGCTGGGCGAGCTGGACCTGAGCTTGCGCGAACAGACAGGACTTTCGATTTCGGTGGCAAACGAGTCACTGAATTGTGTTGCCCTGGGAACAGGGAAAGCGCTGGAATATGAAAAGCAGCTTCGGCATGTGATCGACTACGATACCTGAGGAGGGGCGCGCCCGCGCCGCTTGGAAAGGCAGACCCGTGGCGAAGACACGTATCGGACCGGAAGAGTTCCAACGCCCCCTGCGCCGGCTGCTGGTGGCGATTGCGGTGCTGTTTCTACTGGGCATCTTCCTGATATGGCGGATCGATAGCCCCCGCGTGGAACGGTTCCGGGCCGGGCTGATCGACGCGGTAGTGCCGAACCTCGACTGGGCGATGCGCCCGGTCACGCTGGTTGCCGGGATGATCGACGACTTCCAGTCCTACACCCGGATTTATGAACAGAATCAGGAGTTGAAGCGCGAGCTGCAGCAGATGAAGGCCTGGAAAGAGGCCGCATTGCAGCTGGAGCAGAAGAACGCCCGGCTGCTGGACCTGAGCAAGGTGCGGCTTGACCCGAAACTGACCTACGTGACCGGCGTCGTCATGGCCGACAGCGGCAGCCCGTTCCGCCAGTCGGTCCTGTTGAACGTGGGCGAGCGGGACGGCATCCGCGACGGCTGGGCGACCATGGACGGGATCGGCCTCGTGGGGCGGATCTCTGGTGTGGGGACGCGGACAGCGCGGGTAATCCTGGTCACCGATTCGAACAGCCGGATCCCGGTGACGATCCAGCCCTCGGGGCAAAAGGCCCTGCTCAGCGGCGACAACTCGCCCCTGCCGCCGCTTGAGTTCATCGAGGACACCGACGAAGTGCGCCCCGGCGACCGGGTGGTGACCTCAGGCGATGGCGGCGTGTTCCCGGCGGGCCTTCTGGTCGGGCAGGTGGCTCTGGGCACCGACAAGCGGCTGCGCGTGGTGCTGGCAGCAGATTTTCAGCGGCTGGAATTCCTGCGCGTGCTGCGCAGCCACATGCTGGACCCAATCACCGACCCCGGCAGTCTGGTGGCGCCGCCGGTGCTGCCGCCCCTGCCCGACACCTCGGCCGAGGCGCTGGAATCCGCAGCGGGTGCCCCGCCGGCAGCTACTGACGGCGGCGATGTCGAAGCTGGCGGATCGGGCGCGGCCGAAGGCACCGACGCGGGGGCCGGAGATGGGTAATTTCTGGCAGCAGGAGCATTGGCTGTATCGCGCGCTGTTCCTGGCGCTCGCCTTGGTGCTGCTGTTCCTGCGGCTGCTGCCGCTGGGGCACGAGCCGGGCGGCCTGCCCGGGCCGGACCTCCTGATCTCCATCATCCTGGCCTGGGTGGTGCGGCGGCCGGATTTCCTGCCGATGCCGATGATCCTGATCGTGATCCTGGCCGAAGACCTGATCCTGATGCGGCCACCCGGTCTGTGGACGGCTATCGTCGTGCTCACCACGGAATTCCTGCGCTCCCGGATCGCGCTGACGCGAGAGCTGAACTTCGTGGCCGAATGGATGCTGATCGCGGGGGCGATGCTGGGAATGATGCTGGCCTACCGGGTGGTGCTGGCCGTGGCCTTCGTGCCGCAGCCAGCCTTCGGATTTGCCATCGTCCAGTTTCTGTGGTCGATTGCGCTTTATCCCCTGGTGGTGGCGCTGTCGCGGCTGGTCCTCGACCTCAGGAAACCCGCGACGGGCGAAGTGGACAATTTCGGGAGGCGGCTGTGAAACGGACCGCGCGCGAAACCGAGGAAGTGGCCCACACCCTGAACCGCCGCACGCTGATGCTGGGCGGCGCGATGGGGGCGGTGGTGGCCGTCCTCGGCGTGCGCATGCGCTATCTGCAGGTCGATCAGGCCGACGAATTCAAGCTTCTGGCCGAGGAAAACCGGATCAACATCCGACTGGTCCCGCCGGAACGCGGTCTGATCCACGATCGCAACGGCAAGCTGATCGCCGCGAACGAACAGAACTACCGCGTGGTCATCACGCGTGAGGCGGCGGGGGATGCCGATCTGGTCCTGCGGCGGCTGGCCGAGATCATCCCGATACCGCCCGAAGAACTGGAGCGCAGCATCCAGGAAGTGAACGCGTTGCGGGCCTTCGTGCCGGTCACTGTGGCCGAACGGTTAAGCTGGGACGATTTCTCGAAGGTGGCGCTGAATGCCCCCGCCCTGCCCGGCGTGGTCCCCGAGGTAGGCCATTCCCGGCGCTATCCGCTTGATTTCGACTTCGCGCATGTGGTCGGCTATGTCGGCCCGGTCAGCGAAAAGGACCTTGAGGCGCTGGAGACGCCGGACCCGCTGCTGAAGATCCCCAAGTTCCAGATCGGCAAGATCGGGGTGGAAAAGTGGATGGAAGACACCTTGCGTGGCCGCGCCGGGACCAAGCGGATCGAGGTGAACTCGGCCGGCAGGGTCATGCGCGAACTGGAGCGGGAAGAGGGCGATCCGGGAACGGACATCCGCCTGACGATCGATTCCGGGGTGCAGAACTTCGCGCAGGCCCGGCTGGGCGAGGAAAGTGCCGCTGTCGTGGTCTTGGACGTGACGAACGGCGACATCATCTGCGCGGCCTCGTCCCCGTCGTTTGACCCGAACCTCTTCGTGCGCGGGATAAGCCATACCGATTACAACGTGCTGATGGAGGACGACCACCGCCCCCTGGCGAACAAGGCCGTGTCGGGCGCCTATCCTCCGGGATCGACCTTCAAGATGGTCACCGCCCTTGCGGCGCTGGAGGCGGGGGTTGTGACCCCGGACACCCGCGTCCGCTGCCCCGGCTATATCGAGTTCGGCGGGCGGCGGTTCCATTGCTGGAAACACGAGGGCCACGGCACGGTCAGCCTGGAGCGCAGCCTGACCGAAAGCTGCGACGTGTTCTATTACGACATCGCGCAGAAGGTCGGGATCGACAAGATCGCGGAAATGGGCCGCAAGCTGGGTCTGGGCCAGCGGTTTGACATCCCGATGTCGGCGGTCACCGACGGGACCATGCCCGACAGGCAATGGAAGCTGGAACGCCACAAGGCCGAATGGCGGATCGGCGACACGATCAACTCCTCGATCGGGCAGGGATATGTGCTGACGTCGCCGTTGCAGCTGGCCGTGATGACGGCGCGGATCGCCAGTGGCCGCGCGGTCGTGCCGCGGCTGGTGCGGATGGTGAACGACAAGGAACTTCCGGTCCCCGAGATGCCGCCGCTGGCGATCACGGCCGAGTATCTGGCCGCGATCAGGCAGGGGATGAACATGGTGGTGAACGGTGAAAAGGGGACCGCGAAATCCAGCCGGATCGTCGAGCCGACGCTGGCTATGGCAGGCAAGACCGGCACCAGCCAGGTCCGCAACATCACGGCGGCCGAACGCGCGGCTGGCGTGATCTCGAACGACGATCTGCCGTGGAACCGGCGCGACCATGCGCTGTTCGTCGGCTTTGCGCCTTTTGACGCGCCGCGCTATGCGGTGTCCGTCGTGGTCGAGCATGGCGGAGGCGGGTCCACTGCCGCCGCCCCCATCTGCCGCGACGTGATCCTGCGGGCAATGTCCGACGGGCTACCGCCGTTGGATGCCTATCCCGCAAGCCAGCGGAGCCGGATCGAAAGCATGCTGAACGATTTGCCGCTGCGTGACCCGGTAACCGGTCTGACCCCGCTTCGGATCCGGGCATAGGGGGCCCCGCATGAGTTTTCTTGAATACCGCGTCAAACAGGCCCCCGTCGGATTGCGCAAGATCCTGTACGTGAACTGGCCCTTGGTGGTGCTGATCACCGCCGTCGCCTCGGTCGGATTTCTGATGCTTTACTCGATCGCCGGGGGAGACCTGGACACCTGGGCGCGGTCGCAGATGGAGCGCTTTGCGGTCGGCATGGTCCTGATGTTCATCGTGGCCATGGTGCCGATCTGGTTCTGGCGCAACATGGCGGGGCTGGCCTATCTTGTGTCCTTCATCCTGCTGCTGTTCGTGGAATTCTTCGGCGAAATGGGCATGGGCGCGCAGCGCTGGATCGACCTTGGATTTATCCGGTTGCAGCCGTCCGAGATGATGAAATTCACCCTCGTGATGATGCTGGCGGCCTATTACGACTGGCTGGACCACAGACGGGTGTCGCGGCCGCTTTATGTGCTGATCCCGATCCTTCTGACCGTGGTACCGACGGCGCTGGTCTTGATCCAGCCCAACCTCGGCACCTCGCTGATGCTGATCCTTGCCGGGGGCACCGTGATGTTCGCCGCCGGAGTCAGTCTTTGGTATTTCGCCGGTGTACTGGCCGTTGGCGTCGGCGCGGTGGTCAGCGTCTTTACCTTGCGCGGCACGCCATGGCAGTTCCTGCATGATTACCAGTACCGGCGGATCGACACTTTCCTCGATCCGACTGCAGATCCCCTGGGCGCGGGCTACAACATCATCCAGGCCAAGATTGCGCTGGGGTCCGGTGGCTGGTCCGGCAAGGGGTTCATGCAGGGAACGCAAAGCCGGTTGAACTTCCTGCCCGAAAAGCACACCGATTTCATCTTCACCACCCTGGCCGAGGATTTCGGTTTCCTCGGAGCCTTTTCCCTCCTGGCGCTATACGCGCTGATCATCGGATTCTGTCTGGTGGCGGCGTTCCAGAACCGCGACCGGTTCTCGTCCCTGTTGATCGTGGGGGTGGCGGCGAACTTCTTCTTCTACATCGCGGTCAACCTGTCGATGGTGATGGGCTTGGCCCCGGTTGTGGGGGTGCCCTTGCCGTTGCTCAGCTACGGAGGGTCGGCGATGCTGGTGCTTCTGGTGGGCTTTGGCCTTGTGCAAAGCGCGCATGTGCACAGGCCGCGATAACAGGCTTGGATATCCGATGACCACTATCCTTTTCGCCGCGCCCGCGCTTTGGGCCGAGTATCAGACGGAACTGCCAAAAGCGCTGGGCGAGGCGGGGGTCGCGGCTGAGGTCGTCACTGACGCCCTGCCCGAAACGGTGGATTACATCGTCTACGCGCCATCGTCGCCCTTGCAGGACTTCACCCCTTACAACCGGACCAAAGCCGTGCTCAGCCTTTGGGCCGGAGTTGAGCGGATCGTGGGCAATGCCACGCTGACCCAGCCCCTTTGCCGGATGGTCGACCCGGGATTGACCGAAGGCATGGTGGAATGGGTGGTTGGCCACACCCTGCGGCACCATCTTGGGATGGACCGGCATATCGTGAACCCCGGCCATGTCTGGGACCCGACCTGCCCGCCATTGGCACGCGAACGGCCAGTGACGGTGCTGGGCATGGGCGCGTTGGGGGCGGCCTGTGCTTCGGCGCTGCGGGCGCTGAACTTCCCGGTGACGGGCTGGAGCCGCACGGAAAAGCCGGGGTGTCTGCACGGTGAGGCGGGGCTGACCGAAGCGTTGCAGGGGGCGCAGATCGTGGTCCTGCTGCTACCGAAGACCCCCGAGACGGAAAACCTTCTGAATGCCGAACGGCTGGCCCTCATGCCGGAGGGCGCGGTGATCCTGAACCCGGGACGCGGCGCGCTGATCGACGATGCGGCCTTGCTGGCGGCATTGGACGCAGGGCAGATAGGCCAAGCCACGCTGGACGTGTTCCGCGTCGAACCCCTGCCTGCGGAACACCCTTACTGGATCCACCCGCGCGTGACTGTGACGCCGCATATCGCCGCCGACACCCGCGCCTCCACTGCCGCCCGGGTGATCGCCGAAAACATCCGGCGGGGCGAGGCCGGCGAACCCTTCCTGCACCTTGTCGACCGGACGCGCGGTTACTGACAAACCGACGTCGGGAACGGAACAGCCAAATCCCTTCGTCCATGTCACCCAATGCCCGGTGGGATGCGATTTGGGGTAGGCGATGCGGTACAGGCAGGGCGTGGCGCTGGTGCTGGCGGCTGGAAGCCTGTGGTCGCTGATGGGACTTGGCCTGCGGCAAATCGAGGCGGCCTCGGTCTGGCAGATTCTGTTCTGGCGGTCGGTCGGGATGGTTCCGGTGTTGCTGGCCTTCATCTGGTGGAAGTCGGACGGTCGCCCGTTCGGTGCGCTGCTCCAGGTCGGACTGGCCGGGGCCGTCGGCGGGTTTGGTCTGGTCTTTGCCTTTGCCGGCGCGATCTATGCGATCCAGACCACGACGATTGCCAATGCGGTGTTCCTGTTCACCGCCTCGCCCTTCGTCGCGGCGGTGCTGGGCTGGATGATCCTGGGCGAAAGGGTTCGCTCCTGGACCTGGGCGGCCATCGGACTGGCGGTGTTCGGGATGTTCCTGATGGTGCGCGAGGGCCTGGCGATGGGCGAACTTGACGGCAATATCGCGGCGCTTCTGTCTGCAGTGGGGTTCGGGGCGTTCTCGGTGGCACTGCGCTGGGGAAAGCTGTCCGACATGCTGCCGGTGTCGATGCTTGGGGGCGTCTTTTCGATCATGGCCGCCGGGGCGATCCTGATCGCGCAGGGCGACACGCTTGTCGTCTCGGCCTGGGACACGGGCGTCTCGGCCGGGATCGGGGCGGTGGTTCTTGCGCTGGGCATGGTGATGTACACGCTGGGAAGCCGGGTGATCGCGGCGGCCGACCTGACGCTGCTGTCGCTGATCGAGGTGCTGCTGGCGCCCGTCTGGGTATTCGCGTTCCTGGGCGAGACGGCAAGCGCCGCAACTTTTGTCGGCGGCGGGGTCCTGCTTGCCGCCGTGGTGCTGAATGCGGTGACGGGCGCGCAGATGCAGACGGCTGGGGGGTTGCGGACCGGCCCCGACCTGTGAATGAATGATCAAACTCACAGGTCCGTTGCCTGTGGCCTGGGGAGAACGTCTGGATGCGGTCTGATCCGCAAGACACCTGCTGCGGCCCCTGCTGGCCGCGCAAGCCCGAGTTTGGCGGTGGGGGGCATGGCATCCTCACCGCTTGACCGGGGCCGCAGAGGTCCCTCCACCACATCCGATATTTGAAAGAAGCGCGATATGCCCGGCAATATGACTCTTGAAGAACTGAAGGCCGCTGTGAAAAGCGGCGAAATCGATACGGTTGTCGCGGCTGGCATCGACATGCAGGGCCGCCTGATGGGAAAGCGCTTTCACGCGCAATTCTTCGTCGATGGCGGCTGGGAGGAGACCCATTGCTGCAACTACCTTCTGACCGTGGACATGGAGATGACGACGGTTCAGGGTTACAAATCGACCAGCTGGGAAACCGGCTATGGCGACTATGTGCTGAAGCCGGACATGGCGACGCTGCGGCGGATCCCCTGGCTGCCGGGCACCGCGCTGGTGCTGGGCGACACGCAGGACCATACCACCCACGCCGACATCCCCCATGCCCCGCGTTCCATCCTGAAGCGGCAGGTTGCGCGGGCGCGGGCGATGGGGTTCGAGCCGATGATGGCGACGGAACTGGAGTTCTACCTTTTCGAGAACTCCTACGAAAACCTGCGGGACGGCGGTCTGGCTGCCCTGAAACCGGTCAGTGCCTATAACGAGGATTACCACATCTTCCAGACCACCAAGGAAGAGGATGTGATGCGGGCGATCCGCAACGGGCTTTACGGCGCGGGCATCCCGGTTGAAAACACCAAGGGCGAGGCGGAGGCCGGTCAGGAAGAGGTGAACTACCGCTATTCCGACGCGCTGGACACCGCCGACAACCATGTGATCATCAAGAACGCGGTCAAGGAAATTGCCTGGACCAAGGGCAAGTCGGTGACCTTCATGGCCAAGTATGACCACCGCAAGGCCGGCTCCTCAAGCCACATCCATCAAAGCCTGTGGACCAAGGACGGCAAACCGGCCTTTGCCGACAAGGGCGATGGGCATGGCATGTCCGACCTGATGAAGCACTATCTTGCCGGTCAGCTTCACCATGCCCGCGACATCACCGCCTTCCTCGCGCCCTACGTCAACAGCTACAAGCGGTTTACCGTGGGGATGTTCGCGCCAACCAAGGCAGTGTGGAGCGCCGACAACCGCACTGCCGGCTTCCGGGTCTGCGGCGTGCATACCAAGGCCGTAAGGGTGGAATGCCGCATTCCCGGCAGCGACGTGAACCCCTATCTGGCCTGTGCCGCGCTTCTGGCGGCTGGGCTGGACGGGATCGAGAAGAAGATGGCGCTGGAACCGGAAATGCGGGGCGACATGTATTCCGCCAAAGGCATCCGCGAGATTCCACACAACCTGCGCGAGGCGGCTGAGTTGCTGAAAGGCTCGACCATGCTGCGCAGCGCTTTTGGTGATGACGTGATTGACCACTATCACCACGCCGCCAAATGGGAGATTGCCGAAACCGACCGCGTCGTCACGGACTTCGAACGGGGTCGGCTGCTGGAACGCGCATGACTTGTGGGGCGGGGCAAGCCCCGTCCTTTCCGGAATGCTGGCGGGGCAAGGCCCGCTTTACGAGGATACGATGAAACCGATTGAACTGATTTCCCCCGTTGATGGCTCGGTCTACGCGACCCGCATGCCCCTGACGCCCGAGGCCGCGAAGGCCGCGGTAGCCAAGGCGAAGGCCGCCCAGAAAGGTTGGGCCGCGCGTCCGCTGGACCAACGGATCGCGCTGGTCAAGGCCGGCGTCGCCAAGCTGAACGAGATGAAGGGCGTGATCGTCGAAGAGATCGCCTGGCAGATGGGCCGCCCCACCCGCTTTGGCGGCGAGTTCGGCGGAGTGAATGCCCGGACCGAATACATGTCCGAAATCGCGGCGGCGACCCTCGCCCCGATGATCGTCGAGGACAGCGACAAGTTCCGCCGCTACATCGCCCGCGACCCGGTTGGTGTGGTCTTCATCGTGGCGCCGTGGAACTATCCCTACCTTACCACGATCAACACGCTGGTCCCGGCCCTGATTGCCGGGAACAGCGTGATTCTGAAACACGCCAGCCAGACCATGCTGGTCGGTGAGCGGTTGGCCGAAGCCTTCCACGCGGGCGGCGTTCCGCTGGATGTGTTCCAGAACGTCGTTCTCGACCACGCGACGACCGAGGCGCTGATCGCAGCGCGCAGTTTCGGGTTCGTGAACTTCACCGGCTCGGTTGCTGGCGGGCAGGCGATGGAACGGGCGGCGGCGGGGACGTTCACGCCCCTGGGGCTGGAGCTTGGCGGCAAGGACCCCGGTTATGTGCGCGCAGATGCCAACCTGGAGGCGGCGGTCGACACGCTGATGGATGGCGCGATGTACAACGCCGGGCAATGCTGCTGCGGGATCGAGCGGATTTATGTGCATGAATCACTCTACGACGCCTTCGTTGAAAAGGCCGTCGCCTGGGTCAATGCGCTGAAGCTGGGCAACCCGTTCGACCCCGAAAGCACGCTTGGCCCGATGGCCAACAAGCGCTTTGCCAAGGTCGTGCGCGACCAGATTGTAGAGGCTGTGGCCAAGGGAGCGAAGCCGCTCATCGACCCCGCGCTCTTCCCGGCGGATGACGGGGGCGCCTACCTTGCGCCACAGGTGCTTGTGAACGTTGACCATTCCATGCGGGTGATGATGGAGGAATCCTTCGGCCCCGTCGTCGGCATCATGAAGGTCAAGGACGATGCCGAGGCGCTGCGGCTGATGAACGACTCTCCCTACGGCCTGACCGCAAGCATCTGGACGCAGGACTATGACACGGCGGCGAAACTGGGTGAGCAGGTCGAGACAGGCACCGTGTTCATGAACCGCGCCGATTACCTTGACCCCGCGCTTTGCTGGACCGGCTGCAAGGACACCGGGCGCGGCGGGTCGCTGTCCTATCTCGGGTTTCATTCGGTGACCCGGCCGAAATCCTATCATCTGAAGAAGGTCTGAGATGAGCCACTCCGTTCCCAACCGCAACTGGTCCTACCCCACTGCCATCAAGTTCGGCGTCGGCCGGATTTCGGAACTGGCCGAACATGCCGCCGGCGCCGGGCTGAAAAAGCCGCTCCTTGTCACCGACAAGGCGCTGGCGTCGCTGCCGATCACCGCCGCCGCATTGGATGTGCTGGAGAAGGCGGGGATGGGCCGGGCGGTGTTTTCCGACGTTGACCCGAACCCGAACGAAGCCAACATGACCGCCGGGATCGCGGTCTACCTGAAAGGCGGGCATGACGGGGTGATCTGCTTCGGCGGCGGCTCGGCCCTCGACCTTGGCAAGATGATCGCCTTGATGGCGCATCAGCGCAAAGACCTGAGCGTCTGGGATCTGGAGGATATCGACGACTGGTACAGCCGGGCCGATGTCGCCAGGATCGCCCCGATCATCGCGGTTCCGACCACGGCGGGGACCGGGTCGGAAGTGGGCCGGGCCGGAGTGTTGACAAACTCGGCCACCCACAAGAAGAAGATCATCTTCCACCCCAAGCTGATGCCCGTCGTCACGATCTGCGACCCGGCCCTGACCGTGGGGATGCCGAAATTCATCACCGCAGGGACCGGCATGGATGCGCTTGCGCATTGCCTTGAGGCCTATTGCAGCCCCTTCTACCACCCGATGAGCCAGGGCATCGCGCTGGAAGGCATGCGGCTGGTGTTCGAGAACCTGCCACGCGTCTATGGCACGCCCGACGATCTGGACGCCCGCGCGCACATGATGTCGGCGGCAGCCATGGGCGCGGTCGCCTTCCAGAAGGGCCTTGGCGCGATCCACTCGCTGTCCCACCCGGTCGGCGCGGTTTACGGCACCCACCACGGCACCACGAATGCTGTGGTGATGCCCATGGTGCTCGACTTCAACCGCCCGGCGATCGAACGGCGGATCGAGGCTGCGGCGGCCTATATCGGCATCAATGGCGGCTTCGACGGGTTCCGGGCGTGGATCATGGACCTGCGCGCCGGGCTTGCCATCCCCGCAAACCTGACGGCGATGGGCGTGAAGGCCAGCGATCTGGAGATGCTGACCGACATGGCGCTGGAAGACCCGTCCTGCGGCGGCAACCCGATCGCGATGACGCGCGAGAATACCCGCGCGCTGTATCAGGCCTGCATGTAAGGCCTTTGCCCGCCACGCCCTCGGGTGCGGCGGGCGGTCGGGGAATTGTGATGGTTGCGCGTGACAGAACCGAAATCGCCGTGATCGGCGCCGGTGTGGTGGGTCTCGCCATCGCGCTGGAGCTGGTCGAGGCGGGGCACGAGGTGGTGCTGGTCGATCCTGCCGCTCCGGGGATGGGCGCAAGCTATGGCAATGCAGGCACCATCGCCGGCTATGCCGTCAGCCCTGTCGGCACGCCCGAGGTTCTGCGGTCTCTGCCATCGCTGATGTTCAGCCATACCTCACCGCTGGCGATCCGGCACCGGGCGCTGCCCAGCCTGATGCCCTGGCTTCTGCGGTTCCTGCTGCAGTCGATGCCCAAACCCGCGATGCACAATGCGCAGGCGATTGCCGCGCTGCTTTCCGGGGCTGGAGAGCGCTGGGACAATCTGGCGCTGCAGGTCGCCGGGGCGGGTATCCTGCAGCGGCGAGGGTGTCTCTATCTGTATGAGTCGCCGCAAGCCTATGCCGCCGCCGGGGCCGAGATGACCAAGCGTCGGGCGCTGGGGGTAGAGGTCGACCTGATCGGCCCCGACCGGCTGGCCGAGCTGGAGCCGAGTTTGCCCCATGGCATGGCCGGGGCCGCGTTCTTTTCCGATGCCACTTTCCTTGATGATCCGGGCCGGATGATGCGGCTGATCGTCGCGGCGGTGCTGCCCAAAGCGCGGCTGGTGGAGGCGCGGGCGGAACGGCTGACGCGCGGGCCCGATGGCGCGGTGGTCGAGGGGCCGGGGTTGCATCTCCACGCGCGCAGGGTGGTCATCGCGGCGGGCGCCCATTCGCGGGCGCTGGCGCGGGCTGCGGGGGACCGGATCCCGCTGGACACCGAACGCGGCTATCACGTCGAATGGGACATGGCCAAGCCGCTCCTGTCCCGCCCCGCCTGCCCCGCATCGCGCGGGTTCTACTTCTGCCCGATGGCCGGGCGGCTGCGTGTAGCGGGCACGGTGGAACTGGGCGGGCTTACCCTGCCACCCTCGCCCCACCGGGTGCGCAAGCTGGTCGAAGGCGCCCGGGCATTCTTTCCCGATCTTCCCGAGCCGGACCGCGACTGGATGGGTTTTCGCCCCTCGCTTCCCGACAGCCTGCCGGTCATCGGGCCGTCAACCGGCGGCGACGAAGTGATCCACGCCTTCGGACATGGGCATCTGGGTGTCACACTCGCGCCTGTGACGGCACGGATCGTCGCGGATCTGGTCGCCGGGAAAAAGCCTGCAATCGATATCAGACCCTATCGGCCTGACCGGTTCTGAAACGAAAACCCGGCGGCGCATGATGCGCCGCCGGGCCGAAGAAATCGTTCTGTCTGTTCGCCAGCGAGTCCGCAGGACTCTTAGCCCGGAGACGGAGGTGGCGTGTCATCATCATCACCGCCGCAGAGTGCGACGCAGAGGATGATCGGGATCAGCAGAAGCGGCAGGATACCGATCGATGATGCCGGCTTTTCAGCGACAACTTCAGCTTCTTCTTCGACGACCACCGGGCCACCAGCATAAGCTGTGGCTGCCGACAGCGCGAGCGACGCTGCGATGGCAGATACAAGCGGTTTGTTCATCCAGGACCTCCTTTCACGGTTGCAGGGAACAGTGGAGATCAGGGGGCGACGGAGTCGACAGGCTCTGGGGTCTGCTCATCATCATCACCGCCGCAGAGTGCGACGCAAAGGATGATCGGGATCAGCAGAAGCGGCAGGATGCCGATCGATGACGCCGGTTTTTCAGCGACGACTTCAGCTTCTTCTTCGACGACAACCGGGCCACCAGCAAAGGCGGTCGTCGCGGAAAGCAGCATCGCAGTAGCGAGAGCGGTTGCGAGGATTGATTTCATGAGTGCCTCCAATCGGCAAGTCACGGGACAAAATACCCCATGTCTGCGAAACAAATCCTACCGTAAACGTGTCAGTCGCTCAAATTCTTTTGAGGCAGTTGGCATCGGGGGATGCCAACTGTTGCAAAATGACCGGACACACCAGACACACAATGAAGGGTGCGATGTTACCGCACCTGCCCTGATCAGGTCCCGTGGCGGATCAACAGATGGCCCAACCAATCCCGAAAGGTTAATCTTTTCCGCCTTGGGGATCCTCATCATCACCGCCGCAGAGTGCGACGCAGAGGAGGATCGGGATCAAGAGAAGCGGCAGGATGCCGATCGACGAAGCGGGCTTTTCAGCGACGACTTCGGCTTCTTCTTCGACGACAACCGGGCCACCAGCGTAAGCAGTCGAGGTTGCAAGCACAAAGGCGCTTGCCGCCACCGAAGCCATCAGGGTCTTCATTGAAACCTCCTTAGGGTATCGGACGCACGGGCAGTTGCCGATTATCCAGGTTGATTGGTTAGCCCTGTGCGGTCAACGGACGGACATCTGGCTTTACCCGACGCAGAGGCACCGACCCGGACCCAACATCAAACGGATATAAGAAAGCCGAACCGGCACAAAACCGGTTCAGCCTGTTCCGACTGGCCGCTGCAAATGCAGACAGCCGATCTGAAGATTCTTAGTAGACGGTGTCGTCATCGCCGCCGCAAAGTGCGACGCAGAGGATGATCGGGATCAGCAGCAGCGGCAGGATGCCGATCGACGAAGCGGGCTTTTCAGCGACGACTTCGGCTTCTTCTTCGACGACGACCAGGCCGCCAGCCATTGCTGCCGAGGTGCCGAGGGTCAGCGCCATGACCGAGGCGATAAGTTTTTTCATGATAGTCTCCGAATGATTAGACGTTCCCGTCTGATTGACAGGGCGTAACCGACCCTAACCAGCGCGGTTGGACGCTTCAACGGATAACACCAAGTTCACACTGCATCACAAGACTGCGTTGCGAGAATGGCACAAATCACCACTGAAATCGCCTTTAGAACTGGCCGGGGACCACTTGATCGGGCGGGCGATGGCCATCGGCGAAGGTCTTTATGTTGATGATGACCTTCTCGCCCATCTCGATTCGGCCCTCGACCGTGGCAGATCCCATATGCGGCAGACAGACCACGTTCGGCAATTCTCGCAACCGGGGGTTGAGGTCGATGCCGCGCTCATAGACGTCAAGACCCGCCCCGGCCAGTTCGCCGGCCCGCAGCGCACGCGTCAGGGCATTTTCGTCGACAACCTCGCCCCGGCTGGTGTTCACCACGACGGCCGATGGCTTCATCAGTCGCAGCCGCCGGGCATTCAGCAGGTGGAATGTCGAAGGGGTATGCGGGCAGTTGATCGACAGGACGTCCATGCGGGCAAGCATCTGGTCGAGGCTTTCCCAATAGGTCGCCTCATGCTCGGCCTCGACCTCGGGCCGCAGGCGCTTGCGGTTGTGGTAGTGGACCTGAAGCCCGAAGGCGCGGGCGCGCCGCGCCACCGCCTGCCCGATCCGCCCCATTCCCAGGATGCCAAGCCGGCGCCCGCCCAGCCGCCCGCCCAGAAGCGCCATGGGGGACCAGCCAGTCCAGTTGCCGGACTGCATGATCTGCAATCCCTCGGGGATGCGGCGGATTACAGCAAGAATCAGTGCCATCGCCATATCGGCGGTGTCTTCGGTCACCACGCCCGGCGTGTTCGACACGATGACGCCGCGCTGGCGGGCGGTGGCGACATCGATGTGATCCACACCAGAGCCATAATTGGCGATCAGCTTCAGCTTTTCCCCGGCTTGCGCCAGCAGCGGCGCGTCGATCGTGTCGGTGATCGTCGGCACCAGCACGTCGGCCTTCCGAATGGCCGAAGCCAGCTCGTCCCGGGTCATCGGCGTGTCGGGGTCGCGCAGTTCGACATCGAACAGCTCTTTCATCCGCGTTTCCACGGCTTCAGGCAGGCGTCGCGTCACGATCACAGTCAGGCGGGCGGCAGGCATGCTCATCTCTCCGACACTTCCAAATCCGGCGTCCTTGAGGCAAGGTGAAGCCTAGCGGGGCGATGCACAAGCCCTGGGTGGCACAGAACCGAAACGAGACGCGCGGAAGCGCCGGGTCAAGCAGTCAGGGCAAGGGCACATGCGGCGATTGAGAGGGGTACTGGCAGGGTTGCTGGCATTGGTCGCCACATCGCTTGCGGCGCAGGAAGCCGGCACATCGGCCGCCGTGCCGGAAAAGCCGCCGGAACGCCAATGCCGGACGGATGTGGGCTGCGTGACGAACCTGCCGCTGCCGCGCTATGTCTCGCTTAAGGGCAAGGACGGCAACGCCCGGCGCGGGCCGGGGCTGACGCACCGGATCGACTGGGTTTTCACCCGGGTTGGCATGCCGCTGAAGATCACCGCCGAGTATGAAAACTGGCGCCGCGTGGAAGACAATGAGGGCGCCGGCGGCTGGGTCCAGTATTCGCTTTTGTCCGGGGTGCGCACCGTGCTGGTCACGCAGGACATGGCCGAGTTCCGCAATGCCCCGGTCGACAGCGCGACAGTGGTGGCGCAGGCCGAGATGGGGGTAATCGGGCGGGTGCTGGAATGCAACGTCGACTGGTGCCGGGTCGATTTGGATGGGCAGCGCGGCTGGGTGTTGAAGACCGCGGTCTGGGGTGTGAAACCCGATGAAACCGTCGAGTGACAGCATGCGCCAGCGATTGAGGCTGGCCTTTTCCGCCGGTATCGCCTCGGTGCTGGTGGCGGCGGTTCTGGTTGGTCTGAAGCTCTGGGCCCTTGCCGAAACGGGCGCGCTGTCGATTGCGGCCTCTCTGGCCGACAGTGCGCTGGACCTGATGATGTCGCTGGGCGCTGCGGTGGCCATCGTCTATGCCGCCCGGCCCGCCGACGAAGACCACGCTTTCGGGCACAGTTCGGCCGAGGATCTGGCGGCGCTGGCCCAGTCAGCCTTCATCCTGGTGTCGGCCGGAGTGATCGGCTGGGCCGCAGTGGCGCGGCTGCTTGCCCCGTCCGAACCCGTACTTGCGTCCGAGGGGCGGGGCATGGTGGTCATGGCCCTCTCGATCGTGCTGACGGTGGGGTTGGTCTGGTGGCAGGGCCGGGTGGCCCGGGCCACGGGCAGCCGGGTGGTTGCGGCGGACCGGCTGCACTATCTGGGTGACCTTTTGCCAAGCCTGGGCGCGATCGGCGCACTCTGGGTGTCGGGCACGCATGGAATTGGGTCGGTCGATGCGGTGGTCGCGCTGGCAGCTTCGGTGGTCATGGTCCTTGGCGCGGTTCGGATCGGCAAAGGCGCCTGGGACGCGCTGATGGACCGTGCCGCCGATCCCGCGATCCTGGCCGGCATCGCTGAAATGGCGCGCGGCTGGCCCGGTGTCCGGGGGTTTCACGACCTCAAGACACGCACTGCGGGCAGCCGGGTCTTTGTCCACCTGCATATCGAACTGGACGGCGACCAGCCCTTGCGCGAAGCCCACCGGATCGGCGCAGGCCTGCGACGGGCGATCCTTGAAGCCTATCCGCAAGCAGATGTGATCATCCACAAGGATGTTTATGGCGGCTAACCTTTGGCCCTTGCTTGACTTCCGTCGCTGTCCGATGGATTATTCAAGCGTATAATAATGGGAATGCCATGGACCCCGCAAATCGCCGCGCCTATCGCCGGGAAAGCGAAGCGACCCGTCGCGCCGATCTGATCGCCGCCACGCAGGAACTGGTGGCGGAAGGTGGGTCCGGCGCCGCGACCGTGCGCGCCATCGCGGCGCGCGCCGGGGTGACCGCCGGGCTGATCCGCCATTATTTCCAGTCGAAGGACGACCTGACCCGGGCCGCCTATGTGTCCCTGATGGACGGCATGACGTCCAAGGGTGCCGAGGCGCTTGAAGGCGTGGGCGCGCAGCCCGAAGAACGGCTGGCTGCCTTCGTTTCAGCCTCGCTGCGGCCCCCGGTTCTTGACTTGGGCTCGGTGGTCCTCTGGGCCGGGTACATGCACAAGGTGCGCAACGACCCGGCCTTGCTGGCGGCGCATGGAACCAGCTACGTGACCTATCGCAACTTCCTGCAATCGCTGATCGCCGCCCTGCCCCGCGACGCGACCGAGGCGCAACTCCGGGCCGAGGCCATCGCCTGCAACGCGCTGATTGACGGACTTTGGCTGGAAGGCTCTGTCCTGCCGCATACCTTCACCCCGGGCGAGATCGTGACCATCGGCATCCGGTCGGTCGGCGCGATCCTTGGGGTGGACCTGCTGGCCCATTCCGCAATGCTGCCTGATCCTGGAAAGTTCCTGCCATGAAATACGCCTCTGTTACTGACCGTCTGGCCGACCTTGGCGGCGCGAAATGGGCCATCCATTACCGCGCCCGCGCACTGAAAGCCGCAGGGGCCGAAATCATCGAGTTGACCATCGGTGAGCCGGACGTGCCGACGCCTGAAAAACTCCTGCAAGCTGCTTCCGCGGCGATGATGTCGGGACGGACCGGCTATTCCAATGGTCGGGGGGAACCTGCGGTCGTCGCCGCCCTTGCCGCGCGCTATACCACCCGGCGCGGACGCGAAATCGGGCTCGACCAGATCATGTACCTGCCCGGCACCCAGACCACGCTTTACGCCGTCCTGCGCACCCTGGTCGAGGCGGGGGACGAGGTGCTGATTGGCGATCCGATGTATGCCACCTACGAAGGCCTGATCGCCCAGACCGGCGCCCGGATGGTGCCGGTGCCGCTACGCCCTGAACACGGCTTTCGCATGCAGGCCGAGGATGTGGCGACCCGGATAACCCCGCGGACGCGCGTCCTGTTCCTGAACACGCCGCATAACCCGACCGGTGCCGTCCTTCGCGCTGAAGACATCAAGGCGCTGGGGGAACTGGCCAAGGCGCATGATCTTTGGATCATCTCGGACGAGGTGTATGAGGATCTGGTGTTCCCCGGCGTCACCTTCACCTCGCCGCTGGATTTTCCCGATCTGGCCGACCGGGTGGTCGCGGCCTCGTCGATCTCCAAGTCACACGCGGCACCCGGATTCCGGTCGGGCTGGTGCGTTGGTCCGGCAGAGTTCTGCCAAAAGATGCTGCCACTTTCAGAAACCATGCTTTTTGGCTCGCAGCCCTTCATCGCTGACATGGCTGCGCTTGCAGTTTCCGAACCTTCCCCCGTCTCGGGCGGGATGGCCGAACGCTTTGCCCGCCGGGCGGGATTGATCGCCCGGACGCTGGACGGGGTGGCGGGGCTCAGGGTCCACCAACCGCAGGCGGGCATGTTCGCACTGATCGACGTCCGCGCGACCGGGCTTTCGGGCGAGGATTTCGCGGCCAGCCTGCTGGAACGGCAGCAAGTCGCGGTGATGCCCGGAGAAAGCTTTGGCGCAGGCCTGCACGGCTGGCTGCGTCTGAGCCTCACTCAACCCGATGACCGCACTGTCGAAGCGGCAGGCCGCATCGCCAGCCACGCCGCCACGCTTTTGGGGAATGCAGCATGACCACCGTTGGCATCCGTCTGGTCGAAGGCCTTGCCGCCCGCGGGGTCGAGGTCGTGTTCGGCATTCCCGGCGTCCACACGATCGAGCTTTACCGCGGGCTCGCCGCAGCCAAGGACAAGATCCGCCACGTCACGCCCCGCCATGAACAGGGCGCGGGCTTCATGGCCGATGGCTATGCCCGGGTGTCTGGCAAGCCCGGCGTCGCCTTTGTCATCACCGGACCGGGGCTGACAAACATCCTGACCGCCATGGCGCAAGCGCGGGCGGATTCAGTGCCGATGCTGGTGATCTCGGGCCTTGGCCGCAGCGATACGCTGGGCAAGGGGTTGGGCCGTCTGCACGAACTTCCCGATCAGGGCGCGATGGTCAGCACGCTTTGCCACAGCGAAACCGTGACCGATCCGAAGACGCTGGGCGAAGTGCTGGACCGTGCCTTTGCCGCCATGACTTCGGGCCGCCCTGCGCCCGCACATATCCAGATCTCGACCAACATGATGGGCGCGCCCTGCCCCGCGCTGGCGCCTCCGGGTTCGAGGGGCGTGGCGGTGCCCTTGCCGCTTGGCCGGATGCGCAGCATGGCCGCCGCGCTGAACAACGCCGAGCAGGTGGTGATTCTGGCGGGTGGCGGCGTCCGCCGTGCGGAAGACGAATTGCGCAAGATCGCCGAGCTTCTGGATGCCCCGGTGATCCTGACTGCAAACGCCCGTGGCGCGATGCATGGCCACCGGCTCTGCGTTCCCGCCTCTCCCAGCCTGACCGCGGTGCGCAACCTGATCGCGGCCGCCGATCAGGTGCTGGCCATCGGCACCGAACTGGGGCCGACCGACTATGACGTCTATGCCAAGGGTGGGGTGCCGGACCTGTCGGGCATGATCCGCATCGACATCTGCGCCGACCAGTTGGCCCGACACCCGGCTAAGATGCCGATCAAGGCCAGCGCGGGCCCGATGATGGCAGCGCTTCAGCCGATGCTGATACGTTCCAATCGCGAGGGGGCAGCCCGGGCCGAGGCGGCGCGTCAGGCCGCGCGCAGCGAACTTGCCGGCCTTTACGAACCGATGCCCGCTCAGCTCGACATGGTCGAGGCGATCCGCGCCGGAACCCCCGGCGCGATCATCGTCGGCGACAGCACCCAGCCGGTCTATGCCGCGAACCTTTACTACGACCACGACCGCCCCGGCGGCTGGTTCAACGCGGCCACCGGCTATGGCGCGCTTGGCTATGCCCCGGGTGCTGCCGTCGGCGCGTCCATTGCAGCGCCGGGGGTGCCGGTCATCTGCCTGATCGGCGACGGCGGCCTGCAGTTCAGCCCCGGCGAGTTGCGCACCGCCTTCGACGAAAAGCTGCCGATCACCTATGTCGTCTGGAACAACGCCGGCTACCGCGAGATTGCCGAGGAGATGAAGACCGCCAAGGTTCCGATCACCGGCTGCGACCCCTCGCCGCTGGAGCTGGAGTCCTTCGCCGCCGCCTGCGGTCTGGACTACGCATGCGTGCCGCAAGACCCTGATGCGCTGGCCGATATCCTGAGCCATCCGCAGGACGGGCCGCGGCTGCTGGAAATTCAGGTGCGCTGACGCGCGATCAGCGGCGTCAGCAGGAAGATCGCCGCCAAAAGGCAGGCGGCAAAGACAAAGGCCATGCGCAGCCCGAAACTGCCCGCGATCACGCCCAGCAGCGGCGGGCCGAAGAAATAACCGAAGTATCCCAGCAGTGTCGCCCGTGCGACGGCGCGGGCCCGCGCCTGCGGGTCGCTCAGCTGCCCGACCAGTGAAAAAGCCGTCGGCGCCAGCACCGAGGCGCCGATCCCCATCACGATGAACCCCAGATATGCCATGCCCGGCCCGCCCGCCTGACTGACGACCAGCGCGCCGATCGCGGCAAGCACGGCACCCGTGCGCAGGATGGTGAAAGGACCGACGCGGCCCGCCAGCCCCTGCCCGCCCAAGCGTGCGAAGCCCATGGTCAGCGCCAGCGCCGCCGGTCCCAGCGCGCCCTCTGTCGGGCTGCCGCCAAGGGTCTTCTCGATGTGCAGGGCCGACCAGTTCTCTGCCGCATTCTCGGTCATGAAGGCAATGAGGACGATCCCGCCGCCGATCACCGGCACCAGACCCAGGGGCAGCGCTGTGCCGTCCTTGGGTCGGCGCAACCCGTCGATCCGCCCGTCCCGTTCCAGCGTGAACAGCGCGCCGATCAGGCCCACCCCTGCCATCGTCGCCATCACCCAACCCGGCCCCCAGCCCGCCGCGCGCAGGACCCCGGTCAGGATCGCGCCACCGGCATAGCCGAAGGAATAGGCGGCATGGGTCAGGTTCATCAGGTGCAGGCCGCGGGCGTTCTCCATCGCCGCCACCCGGGCGTTCATCAGGACATCGGTCAGCCCGGTCGCGGCCCCGGCACAAGCCAGTGCCAGCGGGAACAGCCAGAGCGAGGCCGTCTGCCCGGGCAAGGCAAAGCCCAGCGCCATGAGGGCCACCGACAGGGGCAGCGCCGCCCGGCCCGTGGCCGCCCCGAACGCCGGGGCCGCCAGCATAGCGCTGATCGCCGCAATCGGGGTCAGGAAGATCAGCAGGCCCAGCTGCCCCTCGTCCACCCCAAGCATCGCCTTCAGATCTGGCAGCACGGCCGCGAACGTGCCCCAAAGGACCCCCATCACCGCAAAGGCCGCAATTGCGGGCCGGGCATAGGCAAGGGTGGACATCGGGGACTCCTTTCGCCAAAGCGAACACCTATCCGGCCCGGCCGACCTCGGCCAGCCCACCCGCGACGCCGCGAACCGGTGAAAGCGACACGGGTCCAGGGCGAAGGCCTGCAAGCCCGCCCCAACGACCGCAGGATGCCTTGCGGCACCCCGGCGCTGAGCCGGAACCACCCCCGCCGGCCCCTGCCGAAACAGCGGGAACTTATCCCTTCCCTTCCCGCCGATTCGTCGCTATAGCCCCCCGGTCGCGCCACGCACCCTTGGAGGGTGGCGGACTTACATTGGAGAATACCTATGGCACGCGAGATCACCGATCTTTTGGCCGAGGTGCGGACGGGGACAGGCAAGGGGGCCGCTCGTCAAGCTCGTCGTGAGGGCTACGTACCCGGCATCATCTATGGCGACGGTCAGGAACCGACCGCCATCAAGCTGAAATACAACTACCTTCTGACCAAGCTGCGGCAGGGCCGGTTCCTGCAGTCGCTCTTCAACCTGAAGGTCGAAGGGCAACCGGACGTCCACGTCATCTGCCGTGGCGTCCAGCGCGATGTGGTCAAAGACCTGCCGACGCACGTCGACCTGATGCGCGTCCATGACGAAAGCCGGATCGAGCTGTTCGTCCATGTGACTTTCATCAACCACGAAGCCAGCCCCGGCCTTAAGCGTGGCGGCACGCTGACCGTGGTCCGCTCGGAAGTCGAACTGGAAGTGACGGCAGGCGACATCCCGGATCACATCACTGTCGATCTGGCCGGCAAGGTGATCGGCGACGTGATCCACATCGACGACGTCGAGCTGCCGGCGGGCGCCAAACCCACGATCGCACGGAACTTCGTGATCGCGAACATTGCGTCGCCTTCGGGCCTTGTCAGCGCCGACAACGAAGAAGCGACCGAATAAGGCATTCGGTCAGACTGATCGCGCGGGGGGCCTTCGGGCCCCCCGTTGCATTCCGGGGTTCAGACGGCAGGCCATAGCCAGCCATCAGCCCTTCAACCAATGCCTCCGCCATGGCCCGGTTGGCCACCTGAACCTGCACCTGCGTCAAGGACAGCCTGATGGGCGGCCGGGCGACGACACGTGTTCGCCACCCGACACAAGATTCCCGATGGAAGCAGGGTATCGGACACCTATCCAACATCC
>PNJK01000047.1 GCA_013821825.1 Rhodobacter sp. | reverse complement strand
TCGCAGGCGCCCGGTCTTCTATGAGCTCTTCGAGCAATGTGTCGTCAAAGTCCGAAAGACCTTCAAGCAATTGCGCACGAGCCTCGGCCTCCCTGCTGCGTTCGGCTGCGGGGATTTCCACCAGAGCCGATGTCAATCCTTCACGGTAGCGCCAGGCACGCTCCGAGATCAGATCCACAGCCCCGACGACAATCCCGCCTTCCCGGATCGGAATCTGGCGCAAGACGATGGAATGGGTCGAGTGAGCCTGAAGTGCTTCGACGATGTCTCGTACCCGGCCTTTGGCGGCATCCATCTTGTTGATGAAGAGGAAGCAGGGGGTGCCGGAGGCCTCGACTTGGCGCATCCATGGTGCCGCAAGCAGCGCTGCCTCGGGGTCGGCGGGCACGCAAATCACCGCGGCATCGGAAGCCATCAGCGCAGCACCCGTCATGGCCCAGCATTCGGGGCCGCCGACCACGTCAATTGCGCACCAGTCCTCGTCCAGAAATGAGAAGCGGGTGAGTGCCAGATGGTCCGCGATCTCAGGCTTACCGCCGCTTTCCAGCCCGGCAAGATGTTGGACCAAAGTCGTCTTGCCCGACTGAGATGGGCCAAGGACCGTGAAAACGCGCATATCTGCCCTCCCAGTATCCGCCACAATCCGGGCCAGCGACTGCCCGCGTGTCGCTGCGATGGTCCTCCCAGGAACCGTGCGACGTCAAGGCCCGCAGTGGGTGCTGCCAGACAAATGCGAACCAGTCTCCGTTACCCCGACCTCACCTGTCGATCAGGTAGCGAGAAGGCAGCGCCACTTGGGCCAGGAGCGGCGGCGCGGCTCGTCACCGATTGGCAAAAGGTGCTGTCGGACCATTGCGAAGCAACAGCGGGCAGCGAACATCCTGACGCTGCCCTGCCCCGCCGAAGAAATGCTCCTCTCACAGGGTCATCACGCCGGAGTCACGAGATCAAACCCTCACCAAGGTCGTGCGGCAGAGCCTTATTTGACGACAAATCCATGCGCAAACGGATCGCGGTCATCAATGAATATCGTATTGTAACCAGTCATCCGCGCCCATCCCGCCACGGAGGGGATAATGGCGGGAAGGCCCGCGACCTGCGCTGTTGCCTCAAACCGGCCCTTGAACAGCGATCCGATGATGGATTCATGCACGAAGGTCTCGCCTACCCGCAGTCGGCCCTTGGCGGCAAGCTGCGCCATCCGGGCCGATGTGCCGGTGCCGCAAGGGCTGCGGTCAATTGCCTTGTCGCCGTAAAAGACGGCATTGCGGGCATCGGCACCCGGAACGGTCGGCACACCTGTCCACAGGATATGGCTTAGCCCGTTAATTGCGGGATGTTCGGGATGGAAGAATTCGTACTTCTCGTTCAACGCCTTGCGCAGCCGCGGAGACAGGCTGATCAATTCACCGGCCGAGAAATCCGACATGTCACCGCAGGATTTCTGTGGCTCGACGATAGCATAGAAGTTACCGCCGTACGCCACGTCGACGACGACCTCGCCAAGGCCGTCAATCACGACATCAAGCGCCTCGGAGTGCAGGAAGGCCGGCACATTGGTCAGGCGGACCTCTTCGACATAGCGTCCGTCTTGCACATAGGTGATGTCCACCTTTCCTGCGGGAGTGTCGATCGACAGCCTTCCCGGTACGCGCGGCAAGATCAGGCCATTCTCGATCGCCATGGTGATGGTGCCGATAGTGCCATGCCCGCACATGGGCAAGCAGCCCGACGTTTCGATGAACAGGACTGCGATCTCGCAGTCGGGGCGTGTCGGAGGATAGAGGATCGCGCCCGACATCATGTCATGCCCGCGGGGCTCGAACATCAGGCCTTTGCGGATCCAGTCGAACTCAGCCAGGAAATGCGCACGCTTTTCCAGCATGGTTTCTCCGGCCAGCATCGGACCGCCGCCTGATACCAGCCTGACGGGATTTCCGCAGGTGTGACCGTCGATGCAGAAGAACGTGTGGCTGGACAAGATATCAGAACCTCTGTGGCAAGAAGGGGGAAAGGTCGATCCTGGGGCGCGCGCCCACCAACAGGTCCGCCACCAGCCGTGCAGTGCCAGCAGACTGGGTCAGGCCAAGATGACCATGACCAAAGGCGTGGATCACCCTGGGCGTGGCGCGCGAGCAGCCGATGGCAGGCAGGCTGTCGGGCAACGACGGGCGAAAGCCCATCCACTGTACGCCGCCCTTCGGGTCAAGGCCCGGCAGAAACGCCTGCGCCTTGCGAAGCATGGCGTCCGCCCGTTTGTAGTTCGGGGCAAGCTTCAGGCCGCCAAGTTCCACGGCGCCACCGATGCGCACCCCTGTGGCCAGCGGGCTTGCAACGAAGCCATGCCCGCCAAACGTCACCTGCATCCGCAGGTCAAATGCGCCTGTTGGAAGGGTCGTGTTATACCCCCGTTCGGTCTCCAGCGGGATCTTGTCGCCCAGGCCGCGCGCCAGGAGGTGCGAAAACGCACCGGCCGCCAGAACCACCTTGCCCGCAAGCAACGCCACACCCGTGTTCAACCGGACTGCAACGCCGCCCTCTTGCGGAACAAGATCCGTCACCTCGGCCAACCGAACCTCGCCGCCCTTGGCGCGAAATCGATCGGCGAGGGCCAATGTGAACTGCTTGGGGTCGCTGATCGAATACCATTCCGGCGTGAAGGTGCCGTGGGTGAACTGCGGCGAGAGACCGGGCTGAAGTGCGGTCATCTCGGCGGCGGTCAGATGATCGAAGGCTATGCCGTGGGCGGCGCGGGCCTGCCATCCGGGCAGAGACGCGGTGAACTCTGCCTTGCCCTCATAGACCTGAAGGTTGCCCGAACGCCGCAGCATGTCGGCGGTTCCTGATAACTCCAAGAGCGGGGCAAGCTCTGCCTTGGAAAGGTCCATCAGCGCCGTCTGTGCTACTGTCGATTGCGCCACCCTGGCAGGAGAGCAGGCACGCCAGAAACGATACATCCAGGGCGCAATCTTCAGCGCATAGGCGGGAGGTATCGACAGCGGCCCCAACGGGTCGAGCAGCCATTTCGGAGACTTGTACAGGATGCCGGGCGAGGCAAGGGGCAGGATTTCGCTGAAGGCGAAGGCACCGGAATTTCCCACCGAAGCCCCCCCAGCCGGGCCGATCCTGTCAACAACCAGCACGGAGAGTCCGCGAGCCTGCGCCGCAAGAGCAGACGAAAGGCCGATAACGCCGGCACCAACCACTATCACGTCAACGCTGGCCATCATGCTGACCCTTCTGGCTTGGATAACTGCAAAGGTCCGGCGCCGCTCATCCTGCGATCAGGGATTTTCCGGCGGGTATTGAGCCAATGAACACGGGGTTACACGCGGACGTACTTGCCTCCAGCATCACCGGAATTGGCGGAGTGCTTCCTCTTGGGTCGCGCTCTGCCTCTGCCGGATTCAGCCGAGGCAGCGCGCGACAGCACCGCCCTGCTTGCTCCACGCGGCATACCAGGTCTTGAACAATTTGTACTGTGCTTCGGCGTAGCCACGCTGGCTTGCGCTCAATTCATCCGTCTCGATGAAGTTGAGAGCATATTCCTTTTCGCCCTGAAGATCCAGCATGTATTTGAAATACAGAACAAGATCGGGGCCCTCGTCAAAAGACGACAGGACTTGGAAGGCGGCTTCCAGTTCCAGCGCCTTCTGGCGTGCTTCGACATCGCCGGCGGCCGCGGATCGCGACAGATTGCAAAGCGTCAACACCTCATGCGGCAGGACAACACCGATTCCGGTGATTGCGCCCACCGCACCACAGTTGACATAGCCATGCACAACGCCGGTATCCACGCCAACCATCAGCGTCACATCATCATCCGCGGAGGTGATGAATTCACTGGCGTAGCGGCTGTCAGCCGGGCCACCGAATTCCTTGAACCCGACAAGGTTCGGGTGTTCGGCACGCAAGGCGTTGAAGAGGTCTGCCCGTGTGGCAAAACCGTAGTACGGGCTGTTGTAGATGATCGCGGGCAAGTCAGGTGCTGCCGACAGGATCGCCTTGAAATGTGCCCGCTGAGCTGCGGGCAAGGGGCCGCGGGACAAGACACGGGGAATGACCATCAGCCCATGCGCCCCGACCTTGGCTGCGTGCTGAGTGATCGCCACGGCAGACGCAGTATTGATCGCTCCGGTGCCAACGATGACCTTCACGCCAGCTTTCACCAGACGCGCAACCCCTTCCATCCGCTGGGCATCAGTCAGAAGCGGCCAGTCGCCCATCGACCCGCAATAGACCACCGCGGACATCCCTGCTGCGATAAGCTCTTTGCCCTTGCGGACCAGCGCATCGAAATCGGGCGCGCGGTCAGGGGTGCAGGGGGTCATGAGTGCGGGAATCACACCCGAAAAGATCTCTGCCTTCATGTGGAGTTCCTTTAGGTACGTCGGATGATCGCAGGAGCACACGGCAGAAAAACGCCTGAGGATTCGCCCCCAGATCAACAATACATAATGTATACTTCTTGTCGACAGAAATCTCGCGGGCTACAGACTGATTTCTTGCCGCTGATCCCAAGCCAGTAGTTTCTGGATCTGCCGCACAATCTGATCCGCATGGGCTTTGGCCAGACGGTCCGCAGTTTCCACGTCGCGGGCAGTGACCGCCGCTATGATGTCTTCGTGCTCTTCCACCACCGATGGCGGGGGGCGGTCATTGAATGACTGGTAATACAGCCGCAAGAGCCGCCGGCCATCATCCAGCAGCCGAACGAAAAGCGACAGATAATACGGGTTCCGCGCGGCCTCGGCGATCGTCGCATGAAAGTCGCGGTTCGTGCCTATCATGGCCAGCGCGTCATGGTTGGCGACGGCCGTGGCAAAGTCCCTCTGATGCGCTCGGATGATTTCCAGATCACCGGGCTGCCAGTTCTTCGCCGCAAGCCGGGTGGTCACACGATACATCAGGGTGATTGCATCGAAGAAAGCATGCAGGTTCAGGAAATCAATGTTCGATACCATGGTTGAACGGTTCGGCAGCGTGTCAATCAGACCCTCTGTGGCCAGCCGTGCCAGCGCCTCGCGGATTGGCGTGCGTGATAGCGAAAGCCGTTCCGCCAACTGTACCTCGTCAATCGGACTTCCGGGTGGAAGGGTCAGATCGAGGATCTCGGTGCGCAGCAGGTCATAGGCCTTCTTGACCCCCGAACCGCGCTTTCGTTCGGGTAGGGCGGCGGCAGTGTCATCCATCGAATGTTCCCTCAATGTCGCCAGCATGAATATGGCCCCCCAGAGGGCAGATCAACTCCTCTCGGACCTTTCACCTAACGTCAAGGTGAGCGCGGCAGGCGCCTTTCCACGAAAGGTATTCCGCGGGGGGCGCACCTTGTCAGGTCACCGCGTCCAACCCTGCATCCTTCAGGCGGCTCAGCATCGCAACCTCGTCTGCGGTGAGGGAAATGCCTTTTGAGTCCGACACTGCCCGCGCGGCATAGCGGCGCTGCGACGGAAGCCGTGCACCCTGATCAAGCGCCGCGTCGAACAGGGCCTCGGCGCGTGTCAGGTCAAGCCCACCGCGCCCTGCGGCAAAGCGGTCGGGGCTAAAGGCGATGACCAATTCTCCATGGCGAGGGGCTGACGACGTGGACCCGAGAAAGGCCAGCGCCTCAGGACTGGTCATGTCGCCGATCATCACACCGGCCAATAACTCGATCATCATGGAGATGGCAGATCCCTTGTGCCCGCCAAACGGCAGCATGGCGCCTTTCAGTGCTGCAGCCGGATCGCGGGTCGGCACACCATCCGCATCAACTGCCCAGCCCTCTGGGAGCGGCTTTCCGGCGATCCGGTGCAACTCTATCTCGCCGCGCGCGGCCACGCTGGTTGCAAAGTCGAAGACGTAGGGGTGCTGCTGCGCGCGCGGCCAGCCAAAGGCGATGGGATTGGTGCCCATCAGCGCCTGTGTTCCACCCGCTGGGGCAACGGACGCGTAGCTTGGGCACATGGCTATGGCGGCAAGACCCAGATCGGCAAGTGCCTCGACCTCGGGCCAGAGTGCCGAAAAATGGGTGCAGTCATTGATGACCAAAGCAGCCAGACCCAAATCCCGCGCCCGCGCTTCCAACATGGGCACACCGAGTTCGAAAGCCGCGCTGGAGAAGCCGTCCTTCGCATCCACCCGGACGATTGCGCTGCCGTCCTGCGTCAGGGCTGGCACTGCCACCGGATTGACCTTGCCCAGTTTGATCGTGCGCAGGCAGCCCTCGATCCGGTAGATGCCGTGCGACTTGCACCCATCGCGCTCGCCCGCGACGATCACGCGCGCAAGTGGCGCGGCCTGCAATGGTGAGAGACCGGCAGAAAGAAAAATCGCCTCGACGTCCTGCATCAGGGCTTTGGGAGAAAGCGTGGCCGAAGTCGACATTGTCCATTCCTCAGTCGGGTTGGCGGTGCACGGCCAAGCCTGGCAAGGCCCAAGCGCCGGGTTTCCTGTTTGAAATCGTGCCTGCAAGCCGGCGGACGGGCAGACCAGCGAGTGGGCCAGAGCACGAGCATAGTATACAAAATGTATATTTATTACATTTATTCTTGTGCGAGTCCCGGTCGAGGAACATAGTTCCGAGAAGATAACCGCCTGTCGAATCGCCAAACAATGATACCAACGGGAGAGTTACAGATGAAAACAACCATCATTCTTGGCAGCCTGCTTGCTGCAACTGGCCTTGGAACGTCAGCGAGTGCCGACAAGCTTGACGACATCATGGCATCGGGAACGCTGCGCTGCGCAGTCGTTCTGGATTTCCCGCCAATGGGATCCCGCGATGCCGACAACAATCCCATCGGCTTCGACGTTGACTACTGCAACGATCTGGCCGCTGCCCTCGGCGTAACCGCCGAGATCGTCGAAACCCCGTTCCCGGACCGTATTCCGGCACTGGTGTCCGGTCGCGTCGATGTTGGTGTCGCATCCACGTCCGACACGCTGGAACGTGCAAAGACCGTGGGTTTCACCATTCCCTACTTCGCCTTTACCAACGTTGTGCTGACCCGAGAGGGCGCAGGCATCGAGAAGTTCGAGGACATGAGCGGCAAAACTGTCGGCTCGGTCAGCGGGACGTTCGAAGGCATCAAGCTTGAGGAAAACATCAAGGAATGGGGCGCGGGAGAGTTCCGCCCCTATCAAAGTCAGGCCGATGTGTTCCTTGCCCTGTCGCAGGGCCAGATCGACGCAACAGTCGTCACCTCGACCGTAGCTTCCGCGATTGTTGCAAGCGGCCAGTATGAAGGCCTTTTGATCAAGGGCGACGCGCCCTACCCGGTTGACTACGTCGGCCTTATCGCGCTGCGTCAGGAATACGGCATGCTGAACTACCTGGACCTGTTCATCAACCAGCAGGTCCGCTCGGGCCGCTATCAGGAACTGTATGACAAATGGGTGGGCGGCGCCGCCCCCAAACTGACGATCGACAACGTCTACCGTTGATGCTGATCTGACGCCAAAACGGATCGGAGGGCGCAATGCCCTCCTTTCCTTCTTGGACCCTCTGCAATGAGGACGTGCCAGAATGTTCAACTATACTTTCCAGTGGCGGCAGGCCCTTCAGAAGCTTCCGCTCTTGCTGGATGGCGCGCTGGTGACCTTGCAGATTGCGCTGCTGTCGATGGCCATGGGTATCGCCTTCGCGGTCGTCCTTGCGGTGGCACGCAACGCAAAGTCCCGTTGGGCATCAGCCCCGGCCAGCGCCTGGATCGAGGTATCGCGCAACACGCCGGCCCTGTTTCAGATCTACATGGCGCATTTCGGCCTTGGCTCGTTCGGGATCTATCTCAGCCCGTATGTGGCGCTGCTCGCTGGCATCACCTTCAACAACGCAGGCTATCTGGCGGAAACCTTTCGGGGGGCCTTGCGCGCCATTCCAGGCACCCAGATGCGGGCGGCGCGATCGCTTGGGATGACCTCGATCCAGGCCTTCCGGCTGATCATCATGCCGCAGATGTTCCGCATCGCCTTCTTGCCCACCACCAACCAGATGGTTTGGGCAATTCTGATGACTTCGCTGGGCGTGACCGTCGGGATGAACTCTGACCTGGCTGGCGTGACGCAAGACATCAACGTCCGCAGTTTCCGAACCTTCGAGATTTTCGCGATTGCCGCGGTGATCTACTATCTGATCGCCAAGGCCGTCACACTTGGTGCCAGGCTTCTGGCCTCGCGTCTGTTCCGGTATTGACGGGGGAGAGGCACAATGTTTGACACCGCTCTGACCCTGAGTGACCTGATGTTTCTCATAAAGGGTGCCGGCATGACGCTGGCCGTCACCTTTTTTGCCGTGACCGGCGGCACACTGCTCGGCCTGCTGTTCGGCGTTGTTCGGGCGCAGGTGAGCGTTTGGGCCGCATTGCCGCTGATCTTTGTGCTGGATGTTTTCCGCTCTGTCCCGCTGCTTATCCAGTTGGTCCTTGCCAACGCTTTTCAAGCGATTGCGGGGCTCAACATGCCGCCATTCGTCACCTCGTGCATTGTGCTGGCACTGTACACCTCGGCCTACTGCACCGAAATCGTGAGAGGTGCTATTGAAGCTGTGCCGACCGTGACGCGCCGCGCCGCACGGTCACTTGGGCTGACCTGGGGTCAGGATATGCGTTTCATCGTGTTTCCAATGGCCTTGCGGGTTGCTCTGCCCAGCTGGATAGGCCTGACGCTTGGCGTCATGAAGGACTCGGCGCTCGTGCTGTGGTTGGGCTTGATCGAACTACTGCGATCGGGCCAGATCCTGGTCACGCGGCTGCAGGAACCGATGTTCATCCTGATTGTGGTCGGCGCGATCTATTTCGTGATGAGTTTTCCGATTGCCCGTCTGGGCGGCCAACTCGAAAAAAGGTGGCGCGAGAATGATTGAGGTCAAGAACGTCCACAAGTCGTTTGGCACCCTTGAGGTCCTGAAGGGCGTCAACCTGAGCGTCAAGAAGGGCGAGGTGGTGTCCGTTATCGGCGGCTCGGGTTCCGGCAAATCGACCTTGTTGACCTGCATCAACGGGCTGGAGCCGATAAACTCTGGCTCAATCCTCGTGGATGGGGTCGAAGTTCACGCCAAGACAACCAACCTCAACAAGCTTCGCCGCAAGATCGGCATCGTGTTTCAGCAGTTCAACGCGTTCCCACACCTGACAGTGCTGGAAAATGTGACCCTCGCCCCGCGGAAGGTGCTTGGCATGACCAAGGCCGAAGCCGAAGAGATCGCGATCAAGCAACTTACGCATGTCGGGCTGGCGGACAAGCTGTCGGTCTATCCCGGTCACCTGTCAGGCGGGCAACAGCAGCGCATGGCCATAGCGCGAGCCTTGGCGATGTCGCCCGCATATGTGCTTTTTGATGAAGTCACCTCGGCGCTTGACCCGCAGCTTGTCGGCGAAGTCCTGGATACACTGAAGCTGTTGGCCAACGAAGGCATGACGATGATCTGCGTGACGCATGAGATGAGCTTTGCCCGCGACGTGTCGGACCGAGTCGCTTTCTTCCACAAGGGCGTACTGGCCGAGGTCGCCCCTCCCGAGCAGTTCTTCAGCGATCCGCAACACCCCGAGACGAAAGAATTCTTGTCCAACGTTCGCTAGCAGAAGGCGGCAGATATGCAGGTAAGTAGGGTCTTCGCGGCGGGCGGGGACAAAGGTGGCTTTGATCGCTTCAGCGATCGGCGCGGGCAAGACGCCAGATGAACGGCCAGGCGATCATTCCCGGCAATGCCTCCGGCTCCGTTCTGGCCTGCGACGAAGGGCTCAGCTTCTGGGGTGGAGTCGATCCGCTGACCGGCATCGTGATCGACGCGCATCACGCGCTGTACGGGCAGTCGTTATCGGGCAAGGTGCTGGTGATGCCGACAACACGCGGATCGTGCAGCGGCAGCGGGGTGATGCTCGATCTGGCGTTGAACGGCATCGCGCCAGCGGCATTGGTCTTCCGAGAGGCTGAGGATGTTGTCACCCTTGGCGCGATGATCGCCGGGCGGATGTTCGAGCGGCCTGTCCCGGTGCTGCGACTTGGGGCCGAAGCTTTTGGAATTGCAGCGGTTGCGCAAAGCGCCGTGATCACGGAAGACACACTCGTTGTTGACGGGATTGCCCTGCCGCTGGAACCCCTGGCTGTGGCAGAGCTTGATCTTTCCCCACTCGATCATGCGATGCTTGACGGCGTCGACGGCCCCGCCCGACGCACCGCGATGCAGGTCATCTGTTCAATGGCGGCGTTGCAGGGGGCAACGGCCCTCGTTGATGTGACCCAGGGTCATATAGACGGCTGCATTCTGGCCAACACCGCCAACCTCCGCTTTGCCGAAACGATGGCCGAGATGGGGGGACGTGTCAGCATCCCCACCACGATGAACGCGATTTCGGTCGATCATGGCAATTGGCGAACGCAAGGTGTTCCACCGGATTTCGGACTCGCCGCCGCACGTCTGGCAGATGCTTATGTGAAGATGGGCGCGCGCCCCACCTTCACCTGCGCGCCCTATCTTCTGGAAACCGCACCCGAGGCTGGCGAAAACATCGGATGGTCGGAATCCAATGCCGTAATCTTCGCAAACTCCGTGCTGGCGGCGCGAACGGTGAAGCATCCGGATTACCTTGATCTCTTCATCGCGATGACCGGGCGGGCGCCGTTGTCCGGCGTCTACCTATCTGCCAACCGCGCCGCGGGCCGCCGGATTCAAGTTGAATTGCCGGTGGGCCATGACGATGCCCTTTGGCCTATGCTTGGCTATATTGCCGGGCAGCTTGCGCCGAACACGATCCCCATACTTACCGGGCTGGAGGCCACGACCCCATCGCATGATGACCTGAAGGCGATGTGCGCGGCCTTTGGCACCACGTCTGCCGCGCCGATGCTCCACGTCGCTGGCCATACTCCGGAGGCGGCGGATTTTCCGGAACCGGCAGATCTTGTGACCGTGACCCGCGCGGATCTTGCCCGCATTTGGGCTGAATTGAACCAAGGCCCGCAGCAGATTGATCTGGTCGCCTTCGGAAGTCCGCATTTCTCATTTACCGAATGCCGGGCGCTGGCCGATCTGGCCCAGGGTCACAGGGCGGAAAGCACTGCCGTGATTGTCACAGTTGGCCAAAACGTACTCGGCCAAATCCGCGCCGACGGTACCCTGGCAAGGCTGGAGGCGTTTGGGGCGCAGGTGTTCCCGGACATCTGCTGGTGTTCGATCACCGAACCGCTTCTGCCACCATCTGTCCGCAGCCTGATGACCAATTCCGGCAAGTACGCCCATTACGCGCCGGGCCTGTCGGGCCGCGAGGTGCGGTTTGGTTCCTTGGCCGACTGCGCGGAAACGGCGCGGACCGGGCTTGCACCCGCTTCGCTCCCCGACTGGCTGAAAGAGGAATAGGATGCGCGGCCGCAAGACGGTTCACCTGATCTCGGCCCATGCGGAGGGAGAGGCTGGCGATGTCGTCGTCGAGGGTGTGCAGCCCCCGCCGGGCGAAACCCTTTGGGAGCAGTCAAGCTGGTGCAGTCAGACCGATGCGAACCAGTCTCCAATACTCGCACTGGCCTGCTGCCGGTTTCGTGGACATTTGGTTAAACCAACCCGGCCTTCTGCTCGAACTCAACCAGGCTGAGATAGCCGATGGTGGAGTGCCTGCGAACCGGGTTGTAAGACCTTTCGACGTAGTCGAACACATCGGCCCGAGCGTCATCGCGGCTGCGATAGACCCTCTTGCCGATCCGCTCGGTCTCGAGCGAGGAGAAGAAGCTCTCCATGGCCGCAGTATCCCAGACGTTGCCGGATCGGCTCATCGAGCACTGCACGCCGTCGTCGGCCATCAGTTTCTGGAACTGTTCGCTGGTGAATTGGCTGCCCTGATCGGAGTGATGCAGCAGGGCGTCGGGCTTTCCACGCCGTCAGATGGCCATGACAAAGGACTCGGTGACGAGCTGGGCGGTCATCTCTGCCTTCATCGACCAGCCAACCTCGAGCCACTGTCCGCCATCGGTTCGAGGACGATGGCGAGGACCGGGAGCACAAATCGATGACTGCTGCAACGTAGAGCCAGCCTTCTGCGATCCACACAAAGGTGAAGTCCGCGATCCACTTCCGGTTTGTGCTATCAGCATGGAATGCGCGATCCAGAAACTTCGGCGCAGCAACTGCCAGGCGTTGCCCCCCGTCCTTGGGCAATCCCCGCCGCCGGGCACGGAGAGCCTGGGCCCGCTTCAGGCGTTCAATGCGATGCAGGCCGCAGCCGATCCCCTCGACCGGAACATCGCGCCACATGCGTCGGGCACCATGGGTGCGGGCGCTGGCGACAAAGCTCGCCTGCACCTTCGCGCCAATCCCTTCGTCTTCCCGGATGCGCCTCGACGGCGGGCGACCAAGCCAGGCATGGAAACCGGATCGCGAGATATCCAGCGCGTCACACAGCCAACTCACCGGCCAGATGCAGCGGTGCATCGCGACAAAAGCGAACCTCATGTCACTTCCCTCGCGAAGTATGCTCTCGCCAGGGGTTTCCTGAGCCAATGGCGCAACCACTGGAAACCCCTTTTGGGATGTCGCGCTCTGCCTTGAGTTTGGCGACCTCCTTGCCTCGAAGTTAGGGGGCAATGCGTCTACAAATCCAAGGGCACCTCAAACACCTCCAGATTGGCTATGCTCGCTCGCGCGCGCCCGACCCGGGCTGCTGGATTGATGGTGCGTGCAAGTTCGGCAACAAATGCCCGGACGGGTGCTGGGTCAGGGGCCTGTGACATGCCCCCCGCTTCAGTCTTTTCAACACCCTCGTTGAACTGATCAAGCGGACTGCGTGCATCATACTTGTCGCTGCTCGGTCGCTATCACCTGCGCAAGCGTCTGTAAGCCTGGGCGCAGCAGGTGAGGTTGCACGCAGGTGAACCCCAGAATAAGCGCGGAACGCGGATAGGGCTGGAGGCAATAGTCACTCAGCGGATAGCAATGGACTCCCATAGTCTGCGCCTTCGCGTGAATACGCCTTTCGCCTACGCCCTCGGGCAACCAGGTAATGACATTCATGCCGCTATCTGGACTATCTATCTGAAAACGCCCATCACTCACTTCGGCGGCAGTCTCGATGAAATCATGACGACGCTGGGTGTAAAGGTCGCGCATCCGGCGCAGATGGGTGGCGAAATGGCCCTCGGCAATAAAATCAGCCAGTACCATCTGGGTTTCGAGCGGCACCGAGCGGAACATCAGCGCCATTGCATTGCGAAACACCTGCACCAGGGCGGGCGGCAGCACAAAATAGCCCACGCGCAGGGCGGGAAAGAGCGCTTTGGAAAACGTGCCTACATAAAGCACCCGACCTGGGGCATCAATGCTGCGCATCGACGGCAAGGGCCGCCCGGTATAGCGAAACTCACTGTCGTAATCGTCCTCGATAATCCAGGCTGCATTGGCCTGCGCCCAGTCCATCAACCGCAACCGTCGCGCCAGTGACAATGTCCTCCCCAGCGGATGATGCCGCGATGGCATGGCAAAGACCAAACGCGGCGGCGGCACGGCTTGCAGCACATGTTCAAAATCCATGCCATCGGCATCCACCGGCACCGACACGATCCTGCGATCAAGCGATTCAAACAGTTTGCGCGCAATCAACGGGCCCGGGTCTTCGAACAGCACCCCATCGCCGGGGTCAGTCAGCAGCAGCGTTGCAATCATGAAGGCTGTGTGTCCCCCCGGCGTAATCACGATTTGCTCGGGATCGCAGCGATCACCGCGGTGCATCGCCAGATATTCGGCAATCGCCCGGCGCAGCGGTGCGTAACCCGCCGGATCGGCATAACCCATCCCGGCCCGAAACGAATGACGGGCCTGACGATTGGCGCAGGTCTGCCACAGACCAAAGGGAAACTTGTCATAGGCTGGCGCGTTGGGCAGAAACGGCCGCACCTCTGACGTGCCGATATTGGCACCCGTCGCCGCAAACCGCGCCCCGGCCCGCGACAGGCGCGGCGCTTCTGCGTTTTGCCCGGCGTCGGTCGCCGACTGCCCGGCCAGCGCTGCGCGTGGCAAATGCTACGGGATCACCCGCGCGACGAAGGTGCCGGCGCCATGTCGCGCCTCCAGAAACCCCTCACCCGCCAGCCGTTCCAGCACCAGAACCACCGTAGGTCGCGAAATTTCCAACTCGGCAGCAAGCATCCGGCTGGAAGGCAATCGCGTGCCTCCGGGTAAGGACCCGGCCAAGATCGCGTTGCGCAACTGACCTTCCAGTTGCCGAAAGAGCGGCACTCTGGACAGTCGGTCCACCGCCACCAGGGTCAGAACCGCGCCCGATTGCTTTTTGGCCATCTCGCCCCCCGCTGCCGGGCTATGGTGGCCCTCTTCTTCCCGCAGGGTGCCGCCAACGTGCCGCGAAGTAAACGCCACTCAGTCGCGCAGCAGATCCAGCGCCGCCGCATGCAATCCCTTGTTCGCCGCCATCAGCACGGTCTTGAACTGCCGCGCGTCGGCCAAAGGCTGTCCCTCCCAATCGGTCACGATGCCACCCGCGCCCTCGATGATCGGCAGTTGCGGAAGGATGTCATAATCATGCACATTGCCCTCCAACAGCAAATCCACCGTCCCCAGCGCCAACAGCGCCGCAGCATAGCAATCATGCGAGGTGCGCTGAAACCGCGCCCTGTTGGCGAGGCGGCTGCAGCGCGCGCCCCCGTCCGCGTCGAAATGTTCCAATGCCGAAGTATAGACCACGGCATCCTCGATACGTCGGGTTTCACTGCACCGGATCACCACATCATTCAGTACTGCGATCGCCCCCGCTTGTCCCAGCCAGCGTTCCCCGGTGATCGGCTGGTCGATGATCCCCAACACCGGTTGGCCGCGATGCAAGAGAGCGATCTGGGTTCCGAAAGCCAGTGAGCCAGAGATGAAGGATTTGGTCCCGTCGATCGGATCCAGCACCCAAATCCAGTCCGCCTCTGGCTGATGGAGCCCGAACTCCTCGCCACGGATGCCGTGATCGGGGAAACGCGCAGAGATCATCTGGCGCATCAGGGTTTCGGCCTCGCGATCGGCGATGGTGACGGGACTGGCGTCGCTTTTTGCATCCACCACCATCCTTGTGCGGAAATAGCGTCGGATCACCGGACGCACCGCATCGGCCATGGCATTGGCCAGATCCAGCATGTCAGGCGGGCAAAGGGTCGTGCTGGGCGCAATCATGGGCGGTTCCTTTGATCGTCGGCTTCCGCCGCGATGTCGACAAGCATGGCCCGGACGGTGGCGACCTGCACCCGTGCTGCCGCCGCTTCGCGGACCAGTCGCCTGGCCAGATCGCCGGTACCGGGGTCGGTATAGCTTTGGCTCCGCGCCGGGATGAACGGATCGGGCTGATCTGAGGGAAAGCGCAGTGCCGGGGCGAAATACGCCTCCTCCTCCTCCAGCCCGAAGGCCGTCACCTGCGGCAGATCGGAACCCAGCAGCAACAACTCAACCAGCAGCGCCTGCATCGGCAGATGCCCCGCACCCGACACACACGCCAGATGCGCCCAGCCATCGCGGTCCGGCACGATCAGACAATCCTTTACATGCACCTCGGTGATATATGGCGCCTGTATCGCCAAAGCCGCCAATGGCGTCTCGAAAGCATTGATCATATTGCCGAAATCAAAGAGCAGGCTCAGTCGGCGATTGCCGATCCGTTCGATGATCCCGACCAACTCGGTCGAGGTCAGATCCTCGTGCTGCTCCAGCGTGAACCGCATCTGGCCACCGGGGTCGAACCGTTCCAGCCGGCGCAGATCCTCGGTCGCCCGAGCAATGATCTCGGAAACGCGGCCCTCATAACGTGGATAGCAGCGCAGCGAACTCGCCCCCACCACTTGTGCAATCGCCACAGCCTGCGCTAGGTCATCCTCAGCGGTAGTGCTGGTTTCAACATGTACCGCAAGCCCCAAGGCCCGGGCTTCAGCCCCGAACCCCTGCAATGCCGTGTGCGGCATCGCCCGCAAACTTGCCGCCTCACCGTCGTCGACATGGATCTTCACCCCGACCAGCCCCTGCTCAACCGCAAAACCCAACAGGTCCGGCGGGGCCATGCCGCCAAAGCGGAAGTTCAGATGAAAGGCATAGGCATGGGCGAACAGTGGCGCCTGACGCGCTCGGGTCGCCAGCCGGGCCGCCTCGGCCCTGGGCAGCGCCCGGATCTGCGCACGCCAATCACTGCCCGCCTCGATGAAGGCCAACGGTATGTTCACCGCAGATCCTCCAGCTTGCGTTCGCGCTGCCGCAACACGCCCCAGATCACAGCCCCGATCAACGTCACCAGAATGAACAGGATGCCGATGGCATTGATCATCGGGCTCATGCCAAAACGCATCCGCGCACCGATCTCGGTGACCAGCGTATGCTGCCCGCCGATCGAAAAGATCGTAGTGTTGTAGTTCTCGAAGCTTTGCAGAAAAGCGATCACCGTTGCGGTCACGACAGTCGGGCGCAGAAAGGGGAGGGTGATCCGCCGAAAGGCCTGCGCCTGCGTCGCCCCAAGATCCAGCGCCGCTTCCTGCAGCGTGTTATCCAGCCGCTGCAACCGTGCCATGAACATCAGCATCGCGTAGGATGCGATAAAGGCCGATTGCGCCAGAATCGCCGTCACCAACCCTGCCGCTGCCCCCAGATGCCGCCAGAAGATCACCGTGGAAATCCCGATGATCAATCCAGGCGTCAGAAGCGGCGACACCATCACCGCATAAAGCACGCCGCCCGCGCGGCCACCCAGCTTTGACAGCAGGAGCGCGCCCGACAGCCCCATCGGCAGCGACAAGAGAATGACCGCCACCGCAATGATCAGCGAATTGGTCAGACCCGACCACATCCGCTCATCCGCCCAAAGCTCGGAAAACCAGCGCAGGGTTCCACCCCGCCATACCGTGATCGAGGGCGGCGAGTAATCGCTGAACCCGGCCACCAGCATCACGCCCAGCGGCAGAAACATATAGGCAAAGAAGAGCGCCATGTAGATGCGCAACACCAGATTGCTGCCCATGCCTGTGTGACTCATTTTGCGATATCCTTCAGGCTGACCTTCAGAAGCCGCATCATCACAAAGATGAACAGCGTGCAGATCACCAGCAGGCTGAGCGCATAGGCCGCGCCGACGTTCCAGTTGGTCGCCTCGAAAAAACGGTTGTAGATAAGCTGGGTGAACCAGGGCGCTGCGGTGCCGCGCGTCATGATATAGGGCACGGCATAGGATCCCGCCGACAGCATGAAGGTCATGATGCAGCCCACGGCGATGCCGGGCCGGGCATGGGGGATCACCACGCGGGTATGGATGCGCCAGCTTGAGGCACCAAGATCACGCGCCGCCTCGATCTGGTTGCTGTCCAGCGTCTCCAGCACGTTGTAAAGCGGGAAGACCATGAACAGGATGTAGGCATAGACCATCGCCACGAACACGCCGGTGCCGCTTTCCAGAAACGGGATGGGCTCAACCCCGAACAGACCCAGCAGCGCATTGACCGGCCCGTTGTAGTTCAGGATCATCTGCCAGGCAAAAATCCGCAGCAACTCGTTGATCGCGTAGGGAATAACCAGCGCCAGCATGATCATTCCGGCGCGCTGCGGCGTCTCCAGCTTGGCCACCGCAAAGGCAATCGGATAGCAGACCGCCAGCGCAATCGCCGTCACCGCCAGCGAGGCGACGATGGTTTTCAGGAAAATGGCGAAATGCGCCGAACCCATCTGGGCAAAGTTCGCCAGGGTGTAAACCTTGACCGGCGTGCTTTCCGTTGCCTCAAGCCCGGCGATCTCGGCCTCCAGTGCCGCAAGGGCTACATCACTGGTATCCAGCTTCTGCGCGCGGATGCTGGCATCGGCTTCTGCCTCGACAGCGCTGCGATCCAGCGCCAGCACGTCAAGCTGGTTGTAGAGCCCGTCGATGCGCACCGAGATCTCGGCCGAGCCTTCGGGACGCTCCATCCGCCACAGCGATTGCTCGATCATGATCACCTGCGGGGCCGCGATCAGCCCCAATATCCACAGGCTGGCAAAAAGCAGGATCAGCAGGGCAAGCGGTCGGCCAAAGGCCCGGGTCAACCTAGTCATGGGCCAGATCCCCCGGCGGCAGGATCACCGCATCCGCAGCTTCAAAACCCAGCGTCACCCCCCCCCGCCAACTGATCCGCCCCGCCCAGATGCTGCAAATGCACCGTCAGCACCTGATCCTGTGCCTGAAGGGTCAGCGTCGAATAGGCCCCCTCCAGATCGCGGCGCTGCACCACGGCGGCAAGGCGGTTCTCCGCCACCCCCGCCGCATCCAATAGCCGCATCCGTTCCGGCCGCACGAACATCAGCGTCGTGGCGCCATCGGCCAGCCGCTTGGGGTTGGTCGCCCTGAATTGACCCAGTCTGGTGTCGATCCGCGCGAAGCCATCCGCCCCGGCGGCAACCTTGCCATCAAACACATTCATCTCGCCAACAAAGGTGGCGGAAAAAGCGGCGTCTGGGTGGTCGTAGACTTCATCTGGCGTGCCGATCTGCACGATACGGCCGTGGTTCATCACCGCGATCCGGTCGCTCATGGTCAGCGCCTCGCCCTGATCATGGGTGATATAGACAAAGGTAATGCCGGTGCGGGCCTGAATCTGCTTCAACTCAGCGCGCATATGCTGGCGCAGCTTCAGATCCAGCGCCGACAGCGGCTCGTCCAGCAGCAGCACCGCCGGTTCCACCGCCAGCGCCCGCGCAATCGCCACCCGCTGTTTCTGCCCGCCCGAAAGCTGTGCGGGCAGCTTGCCGGCCTGTTCCGTCAGCGCAACCGTCTCCAGCAACTCCATCGCGCGTGCCCGCCGCCGCACTTTGGACCAGCCGCGCATCTCCAGCCCGAAGGCCACGTTTTCCAAGACCGACATCAGCGGAAACAGCGCGAGGTTCTGAAAGATCAAGGCGGTGGGCCGGTCCGACGGGCCAGTGCCCACCATCGACTTGCCGCCAATCAGCACATCGCCGGCGGTCGGGTCAAGAAACCCCGACAACAGCCGTAGGAGTGTGGTCTTGCCACAGCCGGACGGACCGAGAATCGAGAAGAATTCACCCGGTGCGATCCTAAGATCCGTGGGCTGCACTGCTTGGAAGCTGCCGAAACGAACTTCGGAGCGCCGAAGCTCTATTTCCATGCCAGTGGTCTGTCCGGTCATGCCAGTCTCCGTCCTTTGCAAGGGGGAAGCGACGGCGCGGGAATCTCTCCCGCGCCGGAGCCTGAAGCTGGCTTCAGGCGTTGGTCAGCTTCTCGACATACTCTTCGCGCACGGTCGAGAACCACGGCGTGAACTTCGGCCACCACCACAGATTGTCGATGGCGTCACCCGGATACGCAAAGGCAAAGGCCGCCTTGTTGGCCTCCGACATGTGATCCGCCGCCCCGATGGCCGCCGAATTGTAGCCGGTATCGTTGGCAAACATGCCGCCGGTTTCCGGGCTGAGCAGAAAATTCAGCAGTGCATAGGCCTGGTCGATATTTTCCGCCCCCGCCGGGATTCCTGCAGTGTCCATCCAGGCCAGGGCGCCCTCCTTCGGCGCGCCATAGCGCCATTTAGGATCGACATCGGCACCAAGCTTGATGCCGGTGGTGTCCCAGGTTTGGCCGATGGTGCAGCCCGCATCGGTAAAAGCTGCGGTCGCCTCGGTCGAGTTGTTCCAATAGGCGCCGATATTGCCCTTGCGCCCGGCGGCATAGGCCACGCAGCCGTCAAAGATCCGCCGGGTGTCGGCTTCGCTCTTGTAAAGGTCCATGCCGCGGTTCGACGGCAATTCCCCGGTGGCATCCAGATAGAGTGCAAGCGAAATCAGCACCGATTTCTGCCGCACCGCCACCTTGCCCGTCAGCCCTTCGGCCCATAGCTGGGCATAGGACAATTCGCCGGGCGCAATGCTGTGCACACTGCTGTCATAAGTCATGCCCTCGGTGCCCCAAGTGAACGGTACCAGATAGCGTTTGCCGCGCCGCGCCGCCCCCAGTTCCAGCGAACTGCGCCACAGCGCGGGCTGAATCAGCCCGACATTCAGCTTGCTCTCATCCACCTCGGCCAAGAGATCGCCCTCATCGTAATTCGGCCGGGTATCGACCGACGGGAACACCAGATCGAACCCCTTGCCGCCCGCCGCGCGCAGCTTGCTCGCGGCTTCCTCATTCGATCCATAGGTCGAGACATTGATCTTGATGCCGGTCGCGGCCTCGAAAGCGGCAACGATATTGGGCTGAAAATAGTCGCCCCAGGCAAAGACATTCACCTCGCCCGACGAGGCAAAGGCGCGGCGAGAAAACAACGGGGCGGCAAGCGCTGCGGCACCGGAGGCGAGAAGGGTTCTGCGTGTCAGGGTTGTCATCAGTCTGTCCTCTTGCTGGGTTGGCGGAAAATACGAACGGGTGGTGGGAAAGCGGGATATGTGTGGCTTCAGGCCGGGCAAACCTCCGGCGGGCGCAAGCGCGATCCCAGCAGCAAGCCCTGGTGCTCCAGCACCGGATAGGCCAGCCCGGCAAGCAAGGCGTTGATCTGCTTGAGGTCGCGAATGGTATCAAGGTGCAGCGAACTGGTGTCGATGCTGCGCGCGCCACCCTCGCGCAGCCGCTGGAAATGCAGGGCATTGGCGCGGCGTTCGTTGTCGCGGAACCGATCCTTGGCGCGAACCAGTTGCAGCGCGGTTTCACTGTCACGGGTGACCACCAAGTTGAAGGCTATCCGCGCATTGGCGACCAGCGCCGCATGCAGATCTCTGAGTTCGTCCCAGCCATCGACGCTGAACGACAGGCCACGGTCATGCTTGCGCTGCACATGGTCCAGCAGGTTGCGGGTGACGATATCGCCCACCTGTTCCAGCTTGATGCAGGCCGCGAGCAACTCCTGCATCCGCTGCAATTCGGCTGGCGCAAGATCAGTCACTTCCATCCGCGCCAGATAAAGCTTGATCTCGTGGTGGCGTCGGTCGATCCGGTCATCCAGCCCACGCAAAGCCTCGATCCGGGCGCGGTCAGGCTCGCCATAAAGCTCCATCACCGTGCCGAGCATGGTCTCGATGGTTTCGCAGATCCCCACCACCTCGTGGGTGACATTGGCCAGGGCCAGCGCCGGAGTGTCCAGCACACAGTCATCCAAAGCCCACACAGCGCCCAGATCCAGCGTCGCGGGTCGGCGCGCCAGCAGCAGGGTCAGCATAAGCCCATGCGCCCGCCCGGCCACCGGCAGCGCAAGAACCAACAGCACCAGATTGAACAGGATATGGGCGTGCATGATCCGCGCCGCATCGCTCGCCCCCAGCGCCTCCATCGGCAGCGGCACCAGTGTGACCAAAGCCAACGCCGCTACCGCCCCGATGCCGCGCAGCGCCAGGTTGGCCAGGGGCACCGCCCGCGCCTCGGGTTGCGTGCCGCGCGACAACATCGCCGCGATCAGTCCGCCGCCAAGATTGGCGCCCAGCACCAGCACGATGCCCAGATCTTCGCTGACAATGCCGCTGCCTGCCAGTGCCACGACCAGCAGAATGAAGGCGACGCTGGAATGAAACAGCCAGGCCGTGATCGCCGCCATCAGAAAGGCGGTGGCCGGATCGGTGGCCAGAAAGCCCATCGCCACCGGCATGAAATTGCCCTCGCGGAGCGGCTCTGACGCCTCGCCAATCATCCGAAGCGACAACAATAGCAGCCCGATCCCGACCAGAATACGTCCGCCCCGTCGCCAGCCGCGCCGTTCGGTGGCCAGAAAAATCGCAGTCCCCGCCGCCAGTGCCAGCGGCAGCACCGCCGAGAGATCAAGGCTCAGCAACCGCACCACCAGCGCCGAACCCAGATCGGCCCCCAACACCGCAATCAGTGCCGCTCTGCCAGCAACCAGCCCGGATCCGGCAAGCGAACCGAGCAGTAGGCGACCGCAGTGGCGCTCTGAAACGCGACCGCAAGCCCTGCCCCTGCCAGAATCGCCAACAACGGCTGCGCCAGCGCCGCCTGTAACCGCTGACGCACAAGATTGCCACAGGACCGCTCTACCCCGGTCCGGACCATACGCGTTGCATAAAGCAAAAGCGCGATTGCGCCGCCTAGGTGGATCAGCATTGAAACACCGGTCATGCGCTCCACTCCAGATGCACGGGCAAACCGAAGAGACGCCGCGTTACGCGCTGTATCCGGCTTGTTGTGGCAGGCCGAAATACGGCAGGGGACAGCATCATCAGGCGGTTCTTTCGCTTGTTGCAGTCCCGACCGTGTCGCAGAAATGGTCTGATATCGATGGCCACATTCGCGGTTTTCACCTATCCACTTAGATGCGACTGACTTCGGTCGGTCCTGCCTGCTGTTCCTGATGTTGCAAGCGTTCCACAGCGTCGACACCAGGATATCTTCTCGATGTCGGCTTGAACGCGCATCTTCCCGGCTGCAACCCGGGCATTCTCGGCTGTGTAAATGGCGTTGTTGCACAACCCCTACCGTGGAGGATTCACATTGCGAATCCATGCGGTTAACCCACTACCCTTGGCGGCCGTCGATCCCGAGGGCGAGGTGCTGGAAAGCATCGTCACCAAGGCGCGAGATCGACCGCCCGCCAACGGTAATGAGTCGCCCCGCTGATCCTCACGCAGATCTCGTCCAAGTGCCATTGCCAGTGGCGGGGGGCGTGCATGGCTGGCGTGCCGACCTTATGGCGCGACTTGAACGCCCCCCGCGTCGACATGGCGACAATGGCCGACGGCATCACCCTCGGGCAATTCTACCTTTCCGAGGCCTAACGGCTATCCGATGCGGCGACCGTTTCTGCTGAAATTGAACGGGCCGAAACCTTGCGCACTTGGCTTTCGGAAACTTTCCCCCATCCGGAAGTCACGTTGCGCCACGTGGTGCAGACGGGGCCGAACGCTTGGCGCGATGCCCCGAAGGCGAAGGCGGCAATCGGCCTTCTTGTCGCCTTTGATTGTCTGATCCCGTTTGGAAAGGTGACCGTCATTCGCGGCGCGGCGCGGCGCGGAAGGAAGCGTGGCGCATTGTGGGTGCAAGCATTTGGTTTGACGTGCAGCGAGCCGTGACGAAACTTGGGGGGCGATATGCCCCTCGCGACCCCTCCCCTTACTACAACCGCTGCAACCGCCAAACGGCCCAGCATAACGGGCTCCTTCTTAGCCATTGTGGCGAGTGTAGCAGCCCCCCCGACCCGAAATCCCGAACCCGGATCGGTAGCCGATGCGGAACGCCAGGCCGAAACGCTGGCAACAACCGGGCCAACGACATTTGGAGCGGCAGCCGTCGCGCTGGGCCGGGCCGCGAAGCTGGCTTGGCAAGCCGAAGCCCAGCTCAGGGCTTCGGGCCGGGCAACCCTCGATCAATTGGGGCGCGCCGTTCTGGTCGCTCAAGGGCCGAGGCGTGGCCAAGACAGATCGTGAGCCGGTTCATCGCATTGCGGGCTGTATCAGCCTTCTCGTGCCAGATCGGACGAAGGATGTCCCGAATGTCGATCTGGTCGATTTGGCATCGTGGCCTCCGGTTAGAAAGCAACGGTCCGGTCATTAAGTGCAGCCCACGAACATCGCGACCAGCATACGAAGAAACGACATCTGAAATGTCACCACCAGTAGCCCTGCGATCTACGCGAAGATTGAAGATACGGCCAATTTCTACGCCATCCGGCTGCCCAAGGTTGCTGTCACCGGCCCCATGGTCCGTGTCATTCTTGCCGCGATCCGCCCACTTTGGGCGCCATCGGCATGTTCGTGACGTTGGAACGGACCGAAGCCAACTGAAAACGGCTCGACAGGTCCGCCGGTCACGCTGAAAAACATCGCTGCCAGACGGATGGTCGCGAGTTCATGATCCGATCCGAACTGCTCCAATCTTTTCTACCCGACCGCGTAAGCCGCTCGGCGCCAAAGACGCTTGACCCGCAGACCCGATCTGACCATCTAGATCTCAAGCGGCAGGTCATTTGGCGAATGTCGGCCAAGTCTCTGGCTGGATAAGCTGGTCCGGGGTGCCAGAAGTGGGAACAGCGTATGATTGAGTGCAAACTGTTTCAGCAGGCCCTCCCAGGATCGCCGACTGTAATTGCGGTCTTCTCCTATCGCTACGAAGCCCATCTGGTCCCCGATTTCATTGCCAACATCCGTCCCTTCATCAACGGTTACGTGGCCTGGGATGACCGTGCGGCGACGGCCGAGACAACCTCCGAGCCAGAGCGACGTAACCGTCTTCTTGCCCAGGCGCGCCAGATGGGTGCCCGCTGGATACTGGCTGCCGATCCTGACGAGCGGATCGAGGCAAGTCTGGCCAAACGCCTGCCGGAAATGCTTGCAATGGGCGAGACTAACCTTTGGAACTTTTCCTTTCGCGAAATGTTTACTCCGGACAGCTACCGCAGCGACGGGATCTGGGGTCGAAAGATACGGATCTCGCTTTTCCCGGTCAGCGCAGTTGGTCAGGATCTGCACCTGGCCCTCCATGGCGATTGGATCGCCAGCCGAAGGGGATTTCGCGTCCGGGACGCGGATACCAACATCTACCATCTGCGGATGGCAACGCCTGGACGTCGCCGCCTGCGCCGTGAACTTTATGCAGCTGCCGACCCGACCCGACAGTTTCAGGCGCAAGGCTACGACTATCTTGATGACGAGCGCGGCATGGTGCTCGAGAAAATCCCAAAAGGCAGGGAGTTCGAACCCGCCTTCCAGGAAGATCTCGGGCTTTGGTCCCCAGATCCGGGCAAACTTGGCGAGATCGTAGGTGACCCGATTGAAGCGCGACTGACCTATGTCGGAGAAGCTCTTGGGAAATGCGGTCACGCTCAGGCCAGCCATGTGTTGCAGGATCTGGCCGCCGCCGACGCAGAAGATGCCGACCTTCTGCCAGTGGCCACGATGCTGGCCCTGACTGCGGGCGACATGCCGCGCACCAGGGTTCTGGCCTCTGCCGTCCTGGAGCGGTCGCCCGACAATGCACTTGCGCTGTATCTCCGGGGCAAGGCAGCAGCGGCGGTCGGCGATCAGGATGCTCTCATGGCTGATCTTGCCCGTTTGCAGGATCTGGTCGGCAACAGCCTTCTCTTGCGTGGCCTGCAGTCCGAAATTTCGCGCACTACCGAGGACTTCAGCCATGCCGAGGCGCAGTGGCGCCGATGGGTGCCGGGTACTGCAAACTGTCGAGAAGGAAAGAAGATTGCCGTTGCTCCGATGTCGGTCGTGGTCATCGGCTACCAGGCCCCAGGGGAGCTTGCTGCCGCCGTATCTTCTTTGCGCGCCCAAGAGCCTCCTTGCGAAATCGTTGTGGTGAATTCTGGTGGTGGAGCAGTCGAAAGCGTGCTCGCCGAGCACTTGGATTACATCCGCCTGATCAGCACGAACCAGCGTCTCTTTGTGGGTGCAGCCCGAAATATCGGACTTGACGCCTCGCGCGGGAACATCATCGGATTTCTGGCGGCCGACTGTCAAGCATTGCCCGGCTGGGTTTCAGGCCGGCTGCGAGAACACGGTCTTGGCGCTCGATCAGTGTCAAATCCCGTCGTGCCGGAACCCGGCGCAAGTCGTCTGGCCATTGCTTCCATTGGCGCGCGCTACCACAATCGCAGCCCTTCGACCAAGCCGGCCCACGCCTCACACTTTGGCCGATCCTATACCCGCGAGGCATTGTCTCTTGCCGGCTATTTTCCAACCGGGCTGCGCGTATCCGAAGATGCTGCCCTTAATATCAGTCTTGACCTCTTGGCTCCCTGTGTCTGGGCACCGGATGTCTTGACGGCGCATAGGGAACCGAACAGCCTTTGGAGCCTGATGCTCGAGAATTACGGACGTGGTGTGCGTCTATCCGATCATCGACCATTCCGCGCCAAGCTGGGCCGGGCACAGGATATGCGGAGACTTTGGTCACGCCTCTCTGCCCGATATATCTTGCCACACGGAACCTTCAGTGACGCTCATAGCTTGGACCAAATGAAGAACCCGCGCACGGTCGCGTTGGGTTTGGTGATGACTCTTGCCCAGTTCCTGGGTCTCTTGCGCGGGCTTGGTCGGCAAGCCAAGGCAGGTCGTGCCGAACTTCGGGTCCGAAAGGCGATCGTCGCTAACAACGATCTTGCTTCAGACAGACGGGTGCTTGGGGACATTCGCAAGGCCGTCGCACTTGACCCCCAGGATCCAAGCAAGGCGATGCTTCTGGGAGAAGTTCTTGTCCGCCAGGGCCGGGATGGTAGCGATGCCTTCCATACTGCGCTTGCACTTGATCCGACCCAACCTGAGCCATTGACCAATTGCTTGGCTCCCCTCCTCTCGCGAGGGGATTTTCCGCAAGCCCTTGCGAAGGCCGAAGCTGCGGCACAAATTGCGCCGCAACAGCGTGAGCATTGGCAGACGGCTGCCAACGTTGCCGCAAGATCCGGGCAGACAGCGCTGGCGATTGCATACGCCCAACGCGCGCTAAGCCTGGCGCCACACCTGCCCGCAGCGCATGCAACGGCCGAGGATCTGTACCGAAACGTCGGGAACCTGGCCGCCGCCAAGCATCGCCGCGCCACGTCAGATCGACTTCAAGTCAATCTCGACAGCCGCAAAGCCAAGTAGTGGTGACCCAAATTGGACAACTCAGGGCTAGGTTCCGAACCCAATCAATCTATTGATGTATTTCTGTATGTCTGATTCACTTCTCTCTGCGGTGCATGGGAGATTGGGAATGTCGGCGGCTTTTTTTGGCTTACGGACCGGGCCTGGGCGGCGATTGAGCCGCTTTTGCCGACGAACCAGCCGGGCGCTCGGCGGGTGGATGACCGCCGCGTCATCAGCGGCATCATTCATGTGCTGCGCATCGGGTGCCGCTGGGAGGATTGTCCGACCAGTTACGGTCCCGCGACGACAATCTACAATCGGTTCAATCGGTGGAGCCATCGTGGCCTTTGGGGGCGCATCTTCGCAACCCTGGCGGCGCAGGCGGAACTGCCCGAGGACCTGAGCATCGACAGCACCGCCGTGCGCGCCCACCGCTCCGCACACGGCGGAACCGAAGGTCCGCGTCAGCGAAAAGGCGGGCGAGAATTCAGGCCATCGGGCGCTCGCGTGGCGGTCCAACCACCAAAATCCATGCCCTGACAGACGGTTGCGGGCGGGCGGTGGCCTTCACTCTCAGCCCTGGAAACCACGCTGACATCTCGGAAGCCCCAGAGCTACTGAACAAACGCCCCGCTCCCTCCCGGCTACTGGTGAGCCTGACGAGGTTCGATCGTTAAGCAG
>PNJK01000046.1 GCA_013821825.1 Rhodobacter sp. | reverse complement strand
TTCATCTTCGATGGTGGGCGCGACCGGGTGACGGACTTTGCCAATGACGTCGACACGATCGCCTTCGACGCTGCGCTTTGGGACGGCGCGCCGCCAGAGATCGAAATGCTGCTGGCCGGGGCGACAGTCACGGCGACGGGGCTGATCCTCAACCTTCCGGACGGCGCGACTCTGGACATCCGCGGTATTTTCGACGCATCACTGCTGGCCGATGACATCGTGTTCCTGTGACGGGAACGGCAGGGGGCAAAATGGCGCGGAAGGTGCTGGTGACGGGCGGGGCGGGCTATATCGGGGCCCATGCCTGCAAGGCGCTGGCACGGGCCGGATTCCTGCCGGTCGCCTTTGACAACCTGACGACTGGCTGGGCGGATGCGGTGAAATGGGGACCCCTTGTGCAGGGTGACCTTATGGACCGCGCGAGTATCGACGCGGCACTGGCAGACCATCGCCCGGTTGCCGTGCTGCATTTCGCGGCGCTTTCCCTGGTGGGCGAGTCGATGCAGGATCCTGGCCGCTACTGGCGGGTCAATGTGGGCGGTGCGCTGAACCTGCTGGAGGCTTGTGCCGCAGCGGGGGTGCGGAACTTCGTCTTTTCCTCGACCTGCGCGACCTATGGCGATCAGGACGGCGTGCTCTTGACCGAAGAGACGCCACAGAAGCCGATCAATGCCTATGGCGGATCGAAGCTGGCGATCGAAGGGATGCTGCGCGACTTTGGCCCTGCGCATGGCATCAACCATGTGATCTTCCGCTATTTCAACGTGGCGGGCGCCGACCCTGAGGGCGAGATCGGCGAGCAGCACCTGCCGGAAACCCATCTGATCCCGCTGATGCTGGATGCGGTGGCGGGAAAGCGTCCTGCCCTGACGGTCTTCGGCACCGATTATCCCACCGCCGACGGCACCTGTGTGCGGGACTACGTGCATGTCACCGACCTTGCCGCGGCGCATGTTCTGGGGCTGCAGCGGCTGCTGGACGGTAAGGGTGACGGGGTCTTCTGCCTCGGCACCGGGCGCGGATTTTCGGTGCGCGAGGTGATCGAGGCCAGCCGGATGGTCACCAACCGCGAAGTGCCTGTGGTGATCGGTGACCGGCGGGCCGGGGATGCCGCGGCGCTGGTGTCATCCTCGACCAAGGCCGGGGCCGAGCTTGGCTGGGATCCGCAGCATTCGACCTTGCGACAGATGATCGGCGATGCCTGGGCCTGGGCGCAGAAACCGGGGTTCTCGGAGTAATCGGGGAATAGGGAGGGACTTCGGCCTGGAGGTCGTCAGAGGTCCCATGTGAGTGACGGCTTTGCCGCCACGGGCTCTCCTGCGTAGGAAAGCCCCAGCCAGCCGCCCCGGATCGGCAGCCTGCGTTCAGCGCCCCAGTCACCGGTGACGGTCAGCACGTCGCCCTCGAGCATCACGCCGGCGACGGATTGCCCCGATGGCCAATGGACCGCACCCAGCACATGGCGGACCTCGACCGTGCCATTTGGATCAAGTGTCAGAAGCGCGGGCTGGCCCGCGGCGGTCAGGGGGTCGGGCGTTTCCTGTGACGACAGGCCAAGAACGGGCAGGGCCGCACCTTCCTCGACCCCAAGGCAGCCACGGTGCCGACCGTTCCAGGGCGCATAATCCCGGCCGCCGTTCGAATGCCACAGCATCGTCATCGGCAGGGCGCGGGCGTTCTTCAGCGACAGGATCAGGTCGTCTTCCTCAGGTCGGACGACCGCGGTCCAGCCAAGGCGCGAGGTCGGATCTTCGACGCCGGTCACGAAATCCTCGTGCGCATCGCCCCAGGGGTATCGGTGCAGGTTGACCGTGCCGCGATCCCCCGCCGGAAAGTCTGCCGCGTCTTCGTGGCGTTTGGGATAGCTCAGGCGTGAGCGGCCCCGGGCGGTCTCCAACGGTGCGGCAAGCGTCTCCCACCAGCGCTTGCGCGAGAAGGACAGCTTCGCCGGGTTCGGCACGGATATCATCGCGTGGTTCGAGACCGGAAGCCGGCCGGTGCCGCCGATGAACAGGTGGCGCTGGTAGACGAACGGGTGGTCGTCGGTGACGGAAAGCTCTTTCACCACCGTCGCGCCTGACACCGCTCCGTCCAGCACGGCGCGCAGGGTGCCGGGGTCCGAGGGCATTACCCGCCAGTCGCCATTCGCCGTCAGCCCGTGCAGACCCTGTGGCCCGTTCCCCATCGGGGCGGCAAGAAAGTCACCCGCCAGCCATTGCTGATGCGCGGGGGCGTCGGCGGGCACCTCATCCGCGGTCCAGGGGGCGCGGTGCAGGGGCGCGATCGTCGCGCCGCTGTCGGTGACCGAGAAACTGTCCAGCACACCTCCGCGCGGGGAAAAACCGAAGGTGATGCCGCGGGCTTGGATGGTTTCGGTCACGACGGCGCCTCTCGTTGCTTGCGGCAAGGGTAACCGGCGACGGGGTCATCCTGCAAGGCGGCAAAGGGAACTGGCATGTCAGTTCCGCTGGCGCTAGGGTGTTCGCAAAGCGAGCTGGAAGGGATTGCAGGATGGGACGGCTGGACGGCAAGACGGTTCTGGTGACGGCGGCAGGTCAGGGGATCGGGCGGGCCTCGGCACTGGCGCTGGCCAGGGAAGGCGCGCGGGTCATCGCCACCGATGTGAACGAAGCTGCGCTGGCCGATCTTGCGACCGCAGGGATGGAAACGCGCGTTCTGAATGTGCGCGACGCGGCGGCGATCACCGCGACATTTGCCGCCATCGACACGCCGGATGTCCTGTTCAACTGCGCCGGGTTCGTGGCCAGCGGCACGATCCTTGACTGCGACGAGGACGCCTGGGCCTTCAGCCTGGATCTGAACCTGACCGCGATGTACCGGATGTGCCGCGCGGTGCTGCCGGGGATGGTGGCGCGCGGGCATGGCAACATCATCAACATGGCCTCGGCGGTGGGGTCGATCATCGCGGCGCCGAACCGGTTCGTCTATGGCGTGACCAAGGCCGGGGTGATCGGGATGACCAAGGCGATTGCGGCGGATTTCGTGACCAGGGGTATCCGCTGCAACGCGATCTGCCCGGGCACGGTGGACAGCCCGTCACTGGCGCAGCGGATGCGCGACACCGGGGATTACGAGGCGGCGCGCAAGGCCTTTATCGCCCGCCAGCCGATGGGCCGGATTGCCAGCGCCGAAGAGATTGCCGCGCTGGTGGTCTACCTCGCGTCCGACGAGTCTTCATTCACGACGGGCGTGCCGCATGTGATCGACGGCGGCTGGTCGAACGTCTGACCGGCCTGCCTGTCCTGGCCCTTGCCCTTGGCACCGCCCGGATCGGCAAGGATCGGGCAGGCGGGTCGGTTGTCGCCCGCGCAGGCCTGGACCAGATGTGCCAGCGAGGCCGTCATCTCTTCCATCTCGCGGATACGGGTTTCCGGCGCCTGAACCTGCGCTGCGGCCTGCCGGTTCACATCCCTCCTGGCCCGGCCCTGACCGTGCCAGAGCGCCAGGACTTCGGCCACCCGGCCCATCGGAAAGCCAGGATCGCGGGCGCGGCGGTGAAGCGCGGGACCTGCACCTCGCGCGGGCCATAGGTGCGGTAGCCCGACCCGCTTCGCCAATGGTCATGTCCGCGCTCCAATTCGTTTCAGCCGCAAGGCGTTGGTCAGGACAAGGACCGATGACATCGCCATCGCGCCCGCCGCAAGGACGGGGGACAGCGGGATGCCGAAGCTGGGAAAAAGCACCCCGGCAGCCACAGGGGCCAGGGAGGCGATGCAGGCGAAGGCCCAGCACGGGTTCTGCCGGATATGTGCCATGGTCGCGCGCGAGAGGACCGTCGCCTCGGCCGGTACGGGCGCGTCGTTGATCCTGTCGCCGGCAAAGGCCAGCTTGCCCATGGCTTTCAGCCGGTCCGCCATCTGAACCTTGCCCTCTGGCGTGACTTCGGCCACCTCCTCGTCAATGCCGGGGCTGGCGGCGATGGCCCGCGCGGGCAGACACCGCATGGCCGGGGCTGGCACGGAAAGCCTCGGCCGGGGGAAGGGTCATCCCCACTGCCGCCGCGACAAAGGCGCGGGCGGCGGGGTGTTCCGACAGCGCTTCGAGCGCCGCCAGCAAGGGAAGCAACCCTTCGCGGGTCTCACCCTCGACCGGATGAGAACCGGTCAGCTGCGGCTTGCCTTCGGTCAGGCTGCCGGTCTTGTCGAGGGCGACCACCTCCACCCCTTGCAGGGCCTGCAGGGCCTCGCCCTTGCGAAAGAGGATCCGCAGTTCCGCCCCGCGCCCGGTGCCGACAAGGATGGAGACCGGGGTTGCCAGCCGCATGGCGCAGGGGCAGGCGATGATCAAGGCCACAACCGCGTTGACCAGCGCCATGGGCAGCAAGGGTGCGGGGCCGAAGGCGAGCCAGACCAGAAAGGTCAGCACCGCGAGCCCCGTGACCACTGGCATGAACCACAGGGTCACCCGGTCCACCAGTGCCTGGATCGGCAGTTTGCCGCCCTGTGCGGCCTCGACCATGCAGATGATCCGCGACAGCATGGTGTCGGCACCGACCGCCGTCGCCTCTATCACGAGGGCACCGGTCTTGGCATCGGCCAGCGTGACCGCGCCTCCAGCCGCCGACCCAGCAGGATCAACGTCACGATCCTCGCGGCAGCCTCGAAACAGACGGCGATGATTCCGGGGGGCAGACGGGCGGGCGGGAGGGTTGCCGGCGTCGGATAGACCCAAGCGGCGCCTGCGCCCACGATGACCAGCGAGGACATGTCAGGCGCCCCGTTCAGCAGCGCCGGGATGCCCTTGCGGAAGAACCGCCGTCCGGGCCCCGCAAGGATCATCGACGCCAGCGCGAACCGGATCAGCCGACTGGTGCCTTGTCCGATGGTTCCAAAAGCCAGTGGTGGAAGGCAGGGACCGGGTATTCGCCCATTTCCAGCACGAGGACCGGCAGCGTCAGCACCGCCGCAAGGATCAGGTCCCGCGTCAAGTCCGTCGCTTCACGCTCGCAGCGATGACCTGCGGTTTCGGCGGTGGTCGCGCCGGCGATCTGGGCGCCATAGCCCGAGGCGGGCACGGCGGCCAGCAGGGCGCCGGCCTCGGCCACCCCCGCGATCCGGGCGCTTTCGGTGGCCAGGGTGACGCTGGCGTCGGCCACCTGCGGTACGGCCTTCAGCGCCCGTTCCTCCCGCGCCACGCAAGATGTGCAGGTCATGCCGGTGATCGGCAGGGACAGATGGTCAGGGGGTTCGCGCGGCGGATGCGGGGGGTCGTGATCCGCGCATTCTTCGGTCTGAGGCCGGTGGGTTTTGTGTGGGTTCCGATCATGGGAAGGTCAAGAGGAAGTTGCGGCTATCCTTCGGCCTGGATGGGCTGTGAGCGTCGTTCGACAATTTCATTCATTCGCCGCGCCCGGCAGGGCAGGGCGTTCGGGGCATGACCCCCCGCTCCGATGGCGATGCCTGCCATTCGCGGCACCTGGACCGTGTCCCGCAGGGCTCTGGCTAACCGGCCGACTGTGCCGACCACATGGAGGGCATAACCATGAAGACGCCTCACCTGCCCCGTCGTTGACCTGTTGTGGAACGTGACCGCCAGCCGTTCGCCACAGGTCGCCGTCACTCGCAGGTGGTCGCGTGGCTGCACTGGCCCCTGAGGAGACCTAGGCCGGGCTGAAGCCCGCACCGGCGACGGCAGCCTTGACGGCACTGGAGCCGGCAGTGGTCGTCACCTGCACTTTGTGCGACGCGAGGTCGATCACCACTTCGGCCCGTGGGTCGACCGACTTGATGGCGGTTGTCACACCCCGAGCGCAGCCGCCGCAGGTCATGTCGGGAACGGTCAGTTCGATCATCTTCTGGTCCTTTCGCAGACCGCAGCGTAATTGCCGTTCCGCAGATATGGGGCTTACCGCCATGTGAAGGTCAAGTGGGCCGCCAAAAAAAAATTCCTTGGCGAAGGGTAACCTCGGGATTGGAAGGGGGGCAAGGTGCCGCGGCAAGGACTGGACCGAAGGGAACGGAGTGCAGCCGCTGCCCGCTCCCGCGATCGTTCGGCTCTGCCTGTCTCAAGATCAGGACCGAGACGAAGATTGATGCCCCGATGCGTACAAGCACGGCTGCCGGACATTCTGCTTGCCATGACCGCTGCAGGTGCCGCGACGGCCTCGGACCATTCCACGGGCCAGAACCTTTACCTCAAGCTTTGCGCCGACTGCCACGGCGCCGGGTCGCAGGGTCAGCCGGATTGGCGCAGCCTGGACGATCTGGGGTTGCCTTTACCCCGGGCAAGCCGGCCTTCGGGGCGGTTCTGACCGAAGCCGAAATCGCGGCCATTCTGGATTTCGTCAAATCGACCTGGCCGGAGCATATTCGCGAACGTCAGGCGCAAAGGACAAAGGGGTCGCCGGTCAATTGACCGCCCCCAGCCTTGGCCGGTCGTGGCCGCAGACGCCTAGCGCCGTTTGCCGGGCAGAACGGTGGTCTTGTTGCCGCGCGGGCCAGAGGTGACAGGCGTATTGCTGCGGTTTTCCTCCAGCAGCTTGCGCCACCGGTCGACCCGCGCCTGATCAAGGCTGCCCGCTGCAACCGCAGCCTGAACTGCGCAGCCCGGCTCATGCGCGTGGGTGCAATCGCGAAACCGGCACTGGGGCGCAAGCTCGGCGATCTCGGCGAAAAGCAGGTCCAGCCCGACCGAGATGTCGCTGACATGCAGCGTGCGGATGCCCGGAGTGTCGATCACCAAGCCGCCGCCGGAAATCCTGTGCAGCGAGCGCGAGGTGGTGGTGTGCCTGCCCTTGGCGTCATCCTCGCGGATCTCGCCGGTCGGCTGGGCGTCTTCCGGCGATTTGTCGGCAAGCGTGTTCAGAAGCGAGGACTTGCCGACCCCGGAAGAGCCGACCAGCGCCACGGTCTGCCCGGTGCCGCACCACGGCGCAAGCGTCGCCGCCGCCTCGGGCGCCTTGGCATTCAGCGACACGACCTGAAGCCCGCGCTGCAATCCGGTCACCCGGTCGATGTAGGGGCTGGCATCCGGCACCTGATCCGCCTTGGTCAGAACGATCACGGGCGTGGTCCCGGCCTCGTTTGCAAGCGCGAGATACCGCTCCAGCCGGGCTGGGTTCAGGTCTTCGTTGCACGAGGTCACGATGAACAGCGTATCGACATTGGCCGCGATCAGCTGTGGAAGGCGCCCGCCTTCGGTGCGCCGCTGCAGCAGGGTCCTGCGGTCAAGCCTGCGCAGCGGAAGACCAGAGTCCGGGTCGACCAGAACCCAGTCCCCGACCGCATATTCGGCTGTGTTGGCTTGTGGCGGCAGCCGCAACCGCACCGGACCCAGCACCGATTCCGCCGTCATGCGCGAGCGGTGGACGGTCGCGACCCGCATCCGGGCCAAGCCTGCTTCCGCGGGCGTCAGCTGGTCTTCGAAGAAGTCGGACCAGCCAAGGGCCGCTACCGACACGGATGATGGATCAGATGCATGGGTCACACCGCCTTGAATGCGCGTGACGGCACGCCGATGCAAGCCCCGCCATGGCCGCGTCGATCGCGCTGAGCGATGTCCCGATGATGCCGACACGCGCGGCCGGCACCTCCGCCTGGATCAGACCGGACCAGGGGCTGGGAAAATGGCTGCGTGTCGCCTCGTCGGCGTCGGGGAAGTCGTGACCGGTCGCCGGGATTACCCGATCAAGCGGCCCCGCCGCAGACCCGTCGGCACATGTCAGGTGAAGCCCGTCCACGGCGGTCGTCACGTCTGCAGCTTTTGCAGCCTCATGCACTTCGACAGACCGGCCTGCCGCCCAGCCCCGGGCAATCAAGGACGTCGGTCGTCCCGGAAATACTCGCCTGGCAGGGTCCCCGGTGTAAACTGGCGGTCGTCCAGATCTTCCGGGTCAGCCCCTTGGCCTTGGCCCCGAGAGCAGTGCCGACAGTGTAAAGGCGATCAGTTTGGCTATCGCCAGCGGCAGGAACACCTCGCAACCAAAGTGCAGGGCGGCCGCAACCACCGGGATCGTGGCCATGGTCGATAGCCCGACCCGCCGGGTCCAGCGGTAGCAGTCATCACTTTCGGCGGGCCGTCTCGTTCCTCTGGATCATCTGCCCCGCGTCTTTCCCGGCTGCCCGCCCCGCCGGACTGCCGGGTCCGATAAGCTTTGACGCAAACGAACCCTGTCGGGTTCCGACCGCAACCCGAGCTTCATCCCTTGCGCAGGATTTCCGTCATCACCCCTCGGTCGACAGGTGATGCGGGCGGGAATGCGAAGGGCAACCTTGCAGTTTTCGATGGGTGCTGCCGAATGCGGTCTTGACCACGCTTCCCATCACCCTGCGTGCCATCCCCCGGAGTCGTCCCAGGACTTGCCCGCAATTTTGGCAATTCCTGCCCGTCAGAGGTTGGAATCGCACAAGACCACTTGACCGGCGCTACGCGCGGCATAGGCTGACAATCGAAAAATCGGCAAATCGTCGGACGGCATCAGGGCCTTGCAAGCAGACCTCCCAGAGTGGGCTGCAGCAAGGCTTTTGCTTTCGTGGGGGCAACACGGTGATGAGACGGATCGAACTCGGGCTGCTCTACTCCCGCTCCGGCAGCTACTCGCTGATTTCCGAAGCTTGCCGGTCCGGCGCACTTGCCGCCATTGCCATGGTGAATGCGGACCCATCGCTTGGCCTTACCTTCCTGCCCGTCGAACGTGATCCGGGCGGCAATGTCGATGCCTATGCCCCGCTTTGCGAAGCGATCCTGCGCGACACCGGGGCGCGGCATGTGCTGGGCTGCGTCACCTCGTGGAGCCGCAAGGAAGTGATCCCCACGGTCGAGAAATTTGGCGGCACGCTGTGGTATGCGGTGCCCTACGAAGGTTTCGAGGCCTCGGACCATGTGGTCTACACCCACGCCTGTCCGAACCAGCACCTGCTGCCTTTGCTGGACTGGGTCATGCCCGCGCATGGCCGCCGGGCCTATCTGACCGGGTCAAACTACATCTGGGGTTGGGAGATGAACCGCCTGGCCCGTGAGCGGATCACCGCAGCGGGGGGCGAGGTGCTGGGCGACCGCTATCTGCCGATCGGATCGCGCGAGGTGGGGCGGATGATCGACGAGTTGCGCTATGCCCGGCCCGATTTCATCCTGAATTCGCTGATCGGCCCTTCGTCCTATGAATTCATGTCCGCCTATCGCGCTCTGGGACTGGTCGATCCGCATTTCCTGCCCTCGTCCTGCCCGGTGCTGTCTTGCAACCTGACCGAATGCGAATTGCCGGCGCTGGGGCCGGCGGCCGAGGGTCTGGTGGCGGCTGGCCCCTATTTTCGTGGCGTGCCGGGCTGGCCCGGCCCCGGCAACTTTGGTTCATCACATGAAGCGGCGGCGTTTTCAGCGGTGCGCGAACTGGCGCGGCTGCTGGCGCACCGCGACGGGGCCGAGGAACTGCCCTTGTCGCAACTGCTGGCTGGCGACCGGGGGCCGGGGGGGATCGTCGATCCCGACACGCATCATACGGTATTGCCGGTGATCATCGCTCGGGTCGAGGGCGGCGCCTTCACTCCGATCCGGCGGCTGCAGGCGGTAGCGGGCGACCCCTATCTGACGCGGGGACGCACGGCCCCCGCCGCGCCGATGCTGAAGGTGGTGTCATGAAGCGCCGTGCGATCCGCATTCCAGAACTTGGCGGCGCGCGGGTGATCATCCTGCACCGTCCGCACCCGACCGTGCAGGCGCTTAGCCGGCAACTGACCGCGATCGGGCTGAGCGTGATCCAGGCCTGGCCCGAGCTTGGGCCCGAGGCCTTGGCCGCCGACTATATCTTTTTCGATGCCGACATGGGGCATGACGGCATGTTCCCCTGGGACGCGGGCCAGCCGCCGATCCCGATGATCGCGCTGATCGGATCCGAGGCGCCCGGACGGATCGAATGGTCGCTCAAGGCCGGGGCGCATGCGCAACTGCTCAAGCCGGTTGGCGATAACGGCGCCTACTCGGCGCTGCTGATCGCCCGCGACACGTTCGATGCGCAAAGGGCGCTGTCGGTCGAGATCGCAGACCTCAGACGGCGGCTGGAGGACCGCCAGACCGTGGTGCGGGCCGTCACCCTGCTGGCCGCACGCGGCAAGACCGAGGTCGAGGCCTACGCCCAGCTGCGCCAGTTGGCGATGGCCTGGCGGATCAGCTTCGAGGACGCGGCGGCGCGGATCGTGGCCAGCCATGGCGCCGGAAGGGATGGCACGGGAAAGGACGGCGATGACCGACACGGGCGCGGATAGGGCAATCCCCCGCCCGCGTGGCGCGGCGGCGCGGCTGATCGGTCGCAAGCTGGCGCTGGTCGGACTGGTGCTGATCGGCCTCGTGGTGGCTGGGGCACTGTTCGCGCCCTGGATCGCTCCGTTCGACCCCAATGACCAGATGTTCGACGGGTTGACGCTTGAAGGCGCGCCGATGCCGCCCGACGGCAAGTTCCTGCTGGGCACCGACCTGCTGGGCCGCGACCTTCTCAGCCGGCTGCTTTATGGCGCGCAGACCTCGTTGATCATCGGGGTGGTGGCGAACGGGCTGGCGCTGCTGATCGGGACGCTGGTTGGCATCACCGCCGGGTTCTTTCGCGGCTGGATCGGTGCGGTCCTGATGCGGTTCACCGATCTGATGATGGCTTTCCCGGCGCTGCTCCTCGCTATCAGCCTGGCGGCGATCTTTCAGCCGTCGCTCTGGATCGTCGCCATGGTCATAGCCCTTGTGAACTGGGTCCAGACCGCGCGGGTGATCTATACCGAAACCACTTCGCTCGCGACGCGCGATTTCATTGCCGCGGAACGCACGCTGGGGGCCAGCACCAGCCGCATCCTCTTTCGCCACATCCTGCCGCACCTGATCCCCACAATAATCGTCTGGGGCACGCTGGGGATTTCCACCACCGTCCTTCTGGAGGCGACGCTGTCCTTTCTTGGCGTAGGGGTGCAGCCGCCCACGCCAAGCTGGGGCAATATCATCTTTGAAAACCAGACCTATTTCCAGACCGCGCCCTGGTTGGTCTTCATCCCCGGTGCCGCGATCATCCTCCTCGCGCTGGCCTTCAACCTGGTGGGCGATGCGCTGCGCGACGTGCTGGACCCGACGCAACGGGGGCGCGACTGATGGCCGCCTATCTGATCCGCCGTCTGATCCAGTCCGCGCTGATCCTTCTGGGCGTCAGCTTCATCACCTTTTTCCTGCTTTACGTCCTGCCCGCTGACCCGGTGCGCCAGATCGCAGGGCGATCCGCCACAGCGCAGACAGTGGAAAACATCCGCGAACAGCTTGGCCTCGATAAGCCCTTCGTGGTCCAGTACGGGCGCTATCTGACGGGGCTTTTGCAAGGCGACATGGGCCGCAGCTATCTGCAGAAGACCGAGGTGGCCGAGCTGATCCTGTCGCGCCTGCCAGCCACCCTGCTCTTGATGCTGGGCGCGATTGTCTGTGAACTGGTGCTGGGTCTGAGCATGGGCATCGCCGCGGCGCTGTGGCGCGGCCGGGCGGTGGACCAGGCATTGATGATGACCTCGTTCATCACGGTTTCCGCCCCGCAATTCGTGGTCAGCCTGCTGCTGCTTTATGTCTTCGCGGTGAGGCTGGGCTGGTTCCCGATCGGAGGCTACGGCACCTTTGCCCATCTTGTGCTGCCTGCGCTGACATTGGGCATACTCGGGTCGGGCTGGTATTCCCGGATGATGCGGTCGTCGATGATCGACGTCTTGCGCGCCGATTATATCCGCACCGCCCGCGCCAAGGGGCTTGGCCGCGCCCGAGTGGTGCTGCGCCACGCGCTGCCGAACGCCATCCTGCCGGTGATCGCCATGATCGGCATCGACATCGGCATCTTCATGGGCGGAATCGTGGTGGTGGAAAGCGTGTTCGGCTGGCCTGGCATCGGCCAACTGGCCTGGCAGGCCATCCAGCGCGTCGACATCCCGATCATCATGGGCGTCACGCTGGTTTCCGCTTTCGCCATCGTCATCGGCAACCTTCTGGCCGACCTCATTGCCCCGTTTATCGATCCCCGGATCACGTTGCGCTGAAACCCCAACAGGAGAGTCAAAATGCAGAAACTGCTCGCTTCGACTGCCCTCATGCTGACCCTGGCGCTGCCCGCCGCCGCACAGGATTACACCCCTGACCCGGCAGCCAAGCCCGGCGGCAGCATCACCATCACCTACAAGGATGACGTGGCCACGCTTGACCCTGCCATCGGCTATGACTGGCAGAACTGGTCGATGATCAAGTCGCTTTACGACGGGCTGATGGACTATGTCCCCGGCACGACCGAGCTGCGGCCGGGCCTTGCGGAAACCTACGAGATCTCGCCCGACGGCCTGGTCTATACCTTCAAGTTGCGCCCCGGCGTCAAGTTCCACAACGGGCGCGAGATGACGGCCGAGGATGTGAAATATTCGCTCGACCGCGTGACCAACCCCGAGACCCAATCGCCGGGCGCGGGCTTTTTCGGCGCCATCGCCGGGTTTGATGCAGCCGGCCCGGATGGTCTTTCGGGGGTCGAGGTGGTCGATCCTTCGACCGTGAGGATTACCCTCAGCCGCCCCGATGCGACCTTCCTGCATGTCATGGCACTGAACTTCGCTTCGGTGGTGCCGAAAGAGGCGGTGGAAGAAGCTGGCCCGGATTTCGGCAAGAAGCCGGTCGGCACCGGCGCCTTCAAACTGGCGGAATGGACCCTTGGCCAGCGCCTCGTGTTTGAAAAGAACGCTGACTACTGGCGTGATGGCGTGCCATTCCTGGATTCGGTGGTGTTCGAGGTCGGGCAAGAGCCCGTTGTCGCCCTTCTGCGTCTGCAGAATGGCGAGGTTGACGTCCCCGGTGACGGCATCCCGCCCGCCAAGTTCATGGAAGTGATGGGCGACCCGGCGCAAGCCGAGCGTGTCGTGCAGGGCGGCCAGCTGCACACCGGCTATATCACGCTGAACGTCACCATCCCGCCCTTCGACAAGCTTGAGGTCCGCAAAGCGGTGAACATGGCGATCAACAAGGACCGGATCACCCAGATCATCAACGGTCGCGCGGTGCCTGCCAACCAGCCGCTTCCGCCGTCGATGCCGGGCTACACCGAGGGCTACGCGGGCTATGCCTTCGACCCCGATGGCGCCAAGGCCCTCTTGGCCGAGGCCGGGCTGGCTGATGGCTTCGAGACCGATCTCTACGCGATGAACACCGACCCGAACCCGCGCATCGCCCAGGCGATTCAGCAGGACCTGGCGGCCGTCGGCATTACCGTCAACATCCTCAGCCTGGCGCAGGCCAACGTGATCGAAGCGGGCGGCGCGGGCACCGCCCCGATGATCTGGTCGGGCGGCATGGCGTGGATCGCCGACTTCCCTGACCCGTCAAACTTCTACGGCCCGATCCTTGGCTGCGCGGGCGCGGGCGAGGGCGGCTGGAACTGGTCGAAGTTCTGCGACGAGACGCTGGATGCCAAGGCCATCGAGGCCGACAGCATGTTCGACCCGGCCAAGTCGGCGGACCGGCTGAAGCTTTGGTCCGACGTCTATATGGGCGTGATGGTGCAGGCACCCTGGGTGCCGGTCTTCAATGAAGAGCGCTACACGATGAAGTCGGAACGGATGGGCGGAGAGGACGCGCTTTACGTCGATCCGGTCTCGATCCCAGTCAACTACGACTACGTCTGGGTCAAACAGTAATGTGCAAGGCCTGCGACTACACGATCCACGGCGCGCAGCATCACTTCGGGTGGGACAATTCCCTGCCTCCGGCGCTGCGCGTCGCGCCGGGCTCGACCATCGAGTTCCACTGTCACGATTCCTCGGCGGGCCAGCTTGGCCCGTCGTCCACCCTGCAAAGCGTGGTCGACCTCGACTTCGGCAAGATCAACCCGGTCTCGGGGCCGATCTATGTCGAAGGCGCCAGACCCGGCGACGTCTTGAAGGTCACGCTGGAAGGTTTTGCCCCCCGCGTGTTCGACGGCAAGGGCTTTGGCTGGACGGCCAATATCCCCGGCTTCGGGCTTCTGTCCGACCAGTTCACCGATCCGGCCCTGTGCCTGTGGTCCTATGACGCCACAAGCATGGCGCCGGCGCTGTGGGGCAAGGCGGCCCGGGTGCCTCTGAAGCCGTTCAGCGGCACCATCGGCAACGCACCTGCCGATATGGGCCTTCACTCTGTCGTCCCGCCCCGGAGGGTCGGTGGCAACCTTGACATCCGCGACCTGACGGCTGGCGTGACTCTCTATCTGCCGGTCGAGGTGGACGGGGCCTTGTTCAGCGTGGGCGACACCCATGCGGCGCAAGGAGATGGTGAAGTCTGCGGCACGGCCATCGAGTCACCGATGGACGTGGTCCTGACGCTGGATCTGGTGAAGAACCAAAGCCTGAAAACCCCGCGCTTCACCACGCCGGGGCCAGTGACGCGGCACCTCGACGCCAAGGGATACGAGGCAACTACCGGCATTGGTCCCGACCTGATGACCGCCGCAAAGGACGCGGTGTCGGGCATGATCGACGTGCTGACAGCCCAGCAGGGCATCTCGGCAGTCGATGCCTATATGCTTTGTTCCGTCTGCGGCGATCTTCGCATCTCCGAAATCGTGGACATGCCAAACTGGGTCGTCAGCTTCTACTTCCCGCGGGTCGTCTTCGAATGACCCTTGCGGAAGCCCTGCCAACCTCCGGGGCGGTCCACGCCCCGGAGCCCGTTCTGCGGGTCGAAGGGCTTTGCGTGTCGGTCCGGACCGAAGTGGGCCTGAAGCCCTTGGTCCAGGACCTGTCCTTCACCTTGAACCGGGGCGAGACACTGGCGATTGCCGGGGAAAGCGGGTCGGGAAAGTCGATCACCTCGCTGGCCATCATGGGCCTTCTGCCGCCGCCCGCCGTGCGGGTCACCGGGGGCCGCGTGCTTCTGGGCGGACAGGACCTGACCGCCTTGCCCGAAGCCGCCCTGCGCACCATCCGCGGCGACCGCATCGCGATGATCTTTCAAGAGCCGATGACCAGCCTGAACCCGGTAATGACCGTCGGCACGCAACTGGCCGAGGCTATTCGGGCCCATGAGCCCGTCAGCCGGGCCGAGGCGCAGAAGCGTGCCGTGGCCGCGCTGCAAGCCGTGCGCCTTTCGGAACCCGACCGCCGGATGCGGCAATACCCGCACGAGCTTTCCGGCGGCATGCGTCAGCGTGTCATGATCGCCATGGCACTGGCGCTTCGCCCCGAAGTCCTGATCGCAGATGAGCCCACCACGGCACTGGACGTGACTGTCCAGCGTGAAATCCTGGACCTTCTTCGTGACCTGCAAAGCGAATTGGGCACGGCGATTATTCTGATCACCCATGACATGGGTGTGGTTGCAGAAATGGCCGACCGCGTCATCGTCATGCGCCAGGGCAGGCTGGTCGAGACCGCCACTACCACCGACATCTTCGCCAAGCCGCAGGCCGATTACACTCGCGCCCTCCTCGCCGCCGTGCCGCGCATCGGGCGGGCGGAGCCGCGCCCGCCGGTGAGCGGCGACCCCGTGGCGCGGCTGACGGATGTCGTCGTCCGCTATCCCCTCCGCGGTGGGCTGCTGGGCGGCGTCACCCAAAATGTCCACGCGGTCGAACATGTCAGCTTCGACATCCGCAAGGGTGAGACCTTCGCGCTGGTCGGCGAATCCGGCTGCGGCAAGTCCACCATTGCCAAGGCGCTTGTCGGCCTTGCCCCGCATCAGGGCAGGATCGAGATCGCCGGACAAGCGCTGGAAAGCCTTGATGCCAAGGGGCTGAAGGCAATGCGTCGCAAAGTGCAGATGGTGTTTCAAGACCCGATGGCCGCGCTCAATCCCCGAATGTGCGTCGGTGACCTGATCGCCGAACCGCTGGTGATCCACCGGATCGGCACGCCCGCCGACCAGCGTGCCCGCGCCGCCGACCTGATGGCCCATGTCGGACTTGAGGCGTCGCACCTCGACCGCTACCCCCACGAATTCTCCGGTGGCCAGCGCCAGCGAATATGCATCGCCCGCGCGTTGGCCCTGCAACCTGATCTGATCATCGCCGACGAAAGCGTTTCCGCGCTGGATGTGTCAGTGCAGGCGCGGGTTCTAGACCTTCTTCGTGTGCTGCAACGGGAATTCGGGATGTCCTACCTGTTCATCAGCCACGACATGGCAGTTGTCGACAATGTCTCGGATCGGGTCGCGGTGATGTACCTGGGCCAGATCGTCGAGATGGGCACCCGCTCACAGATATTCGGCAATCCGACACATCCCTACACGCGCCGCCTGATCGAGGCCGTCCCGGTCCCCGACCCCACTCGCAAGCCCGCGCCCCGCGCCCGTTTGGCCGGCGAGGTGCCAAGCCCTCTGCACCGGCCCCGGAGCGGACCACCTCGGGTCGTTCTGCGTGACATCGGAGGTGGTCATCTGGTGGGCAGTTCGCCTGGGGCCGCTGCAGATCGGTCGTGACCTGAGGTGTCGCCCCCCCAGGGCCGACGGGCATCCGCACCGCGAAACCTTGCGGCCGGACGGGTGGCACGCCGGGCAAGGTTCAGTTCAATCAGTTCTTTCGATGGCGCAGGGCGTCACCGTCAAGCGCTGCACCACGGCAGGTCTTGCGGCCCGTCCGGCGACAGTCGAGCGGGCCGCAGTTGGTTTACTCGCCCGGAGGGACGACCCGCATCAGGAAGGACGGGGCCGGTTCGCCGGGTGGAATCGGCCCCGGCACCTCGAACCCGACATCTGACCCGCCCCGGACACGCTTTGGACCCGGATTGCCAGGGAAGTCACCCGGAGCATGGCAATCGAAGCTCCCGGCGATCTGAACGAGGTAGCTGCCACGCCTGGTCTGCGCCTGGTCGGCCTTGGCGCTTCGGGTGATCAAGTTGCGCAACGGGTGGTGCCGCTGCCAGCGACGATGTGACTTCGGCGAAACCTGGCAGGACATTCGCCAGACGCCGCATGCTGGAAGTCACATCTGTGGCTGAAGTTCGGGCGAAAGGCGCAGTTCGCGGTTGGAACATCCGCAGGCTCCGGTCGCGACGTGCGCGCACGTCCGTTCGCGCCGCCGTGGTGTGTGGGCAGTCGCAGGGCGCAGGTCCGTTTGTCGGGCGGTCCGCCTCGCTTACCGGGAGTTGACCGCCGCGTACCGGTTGGCGGCACTGAGCGGTTCGCCGGTCAGGTGCCGTCTTGCATTCGGAGCGCCCGAGTCGGTCGGGTGCCGCGGTTCGTCCGCCTCAAATCTGACACGTTTGCGCCTTGCTCATGCCAATCTTACAACTATCGCGCGCATTCTTCGCAGTTTCAGAGGATGCGCCCTGCACTCCCGCCGTCTTAACCTGTTGTTAATGGGCCCGCCCTGCTTGCCGCGCCGGGTGCCAGGACTGGACAGGTTCCTGCCAGAGCAACCAGATGGAGTGTATCATGAGGAATTTCCTGAAGAAGACCTTCGCACGCCTGATGAAGGACGAAAAGGGCGTGACCCTGGTCGAATACGGCATTGCGCTGACGTTGGCGGTCTTGGTCGGCGTTGGGGCGCTCACCACCCTTGGCGAAAACGTTGATGCTGAGATGACTCAGGCCAGCGACGTCCTGACCGACAACGACGCAGCAACCCCCACCCCAACGCCCTGATCTGGTTCCACGATGTTGGGGCGTCCGCGATGAGCGGATGCCCCGCTTTCAGTCGGACAAACGCCAAACTCAATCGGCCATCGCGATCTAGGAGCAGCCAATGCGCATTTCATCGCTTCTCACCCTCGCTGCCGGACTCGCCGTGGCTGGTGGTTCAGTCTACATGGTCCGCGATCTCCTCGAGACGAAGTATGCCCAGGGCGAGGCCAAGGTCTGCACCAACGAGCTGGTTCGGGTTGTCGTGGCCACACAAGACATTGCCTTTGGCAAGGTGATCGACGTGGCCAAGCTGGAAACGATCGACTGGCCCGCCTCCGCCGTGCCGCCAGGTGGCTTTACCAAGATTGCCGACCTAGTTCCCCCGAACGGCACCGAACCCCGGCGGGCGCGCATGGCCATCGCCAAGGGGGAACTGCTGCTTGCATCGAAGGTTTCTAACTTCGGCGAGAAGGTCACCATCGTGCAATCGCTGGGACCGAACAGCCGCGCGATTTCCATCAAGGTGACGGCTGCAACGGGTGTTGGCGGCTTCGTGACGCCGGGGGACAAGGTCGATGTCCTCTTGACTCATGGCAAGGCCGCTGAGCTGAAGACAGTGACCATCATCCAGAACATCCGGGTCATTGGCGTTGACCAGGACGCGAATGCGGATAAGGAGAAGCCGGGCGTCGCGAAGACGGTGACGTTGGAAGTCACCGCCGAGGACAGCCAGAAGCTTGCCCTGGCCCAGAATGCCGGCACGCTGAGCCTCGTCCTTCGCACCGTCGAGAACGAAGACGAGAAAATCCTTGAAGCGATCAGCCTGCGCGATGTGCTGCGCGAGCCCGAGCCGGCAGAGGCGGTGACGCCTGAAGAAGTGACGGTACGCTCGGTCACGGTGCGTCGCGGTATCGACGAATCGGAAGACGAAGTGAACTGACCAGACGGGGAGGCGGGGAAGATGCGCTATCCAGTTTTTTTGGCCTTCGCGAGAAACGAAGCCGGCACCGTTCTGGTGTTCTGGGGGCTGGTTCTGGGCGTCGTCCTGGGTTTCGTGGCGCTTTCCTTCGATCTTGGCCGCGCCAGCATCACCCGTTCTGAGCTTCAATCCTTTGCAGACAGCGTCGCCCTTGCCGCCGCGGGCGAGCTTGACGGAAATGACGATGCCCTGGACCGCGCGGCAGAGGCTGCGACCCTGATCCTCGACAGCCAGAGTTTCGGGAACACCGATCGCACTCTGTCAGGCGACGTGAGCTACACCTTGACCTACTACGCCAGCTTGCCCGACGAAGACACGACGGCTGTATCCGACGAGACGACAGATCCCGCCGACGCCGCGTTTGTCCGGGTTCAGGTCACACCTACTGTCGTCGAAAGCACCTTCGGCGCGGCCTTTGCTGCGTTGACCGGACAGGCCCGTCGCGATTACCAGCTGGGCGCGTCGGCGGTGGCCGGGCTCTCGATCTATGCCTGCGACGTGCAGCCGATGATGTTCTGCCTGCCAAATGGCGGTGACTACCGGGCCGAAGACAATATCGGTAACATGGTCCAGCTGCGGGCGGGCGGCCCCAACGCAGCCTGGGCCCCCGGGGATTTCGGCTTTCTCGATCCGCGCGAAGTCTTCGTAAACGAGAGCGGGCCCTGTGCAGGGCTGACCGGCGCACCCTTGCTGCGTTGTCTTCTGGGCGCAGTGGACAACATCACCAAGTGCTTCAGCCAGCGCGGCGTGGACATCGAACCGGGCCAGAAAGCCGGATTGGAAAACTCGATCTTCAATATCCGTTTCGACATCTACAACCAGAATATGAGCAGCCCGCAGTATCGGAACAACCCGAACTATGCGCCGGCACCCAACGTCATCAAGGGACTCGTTCCAACCTCGAACGGCAATGGCAACGGCAATGGCAACGGCAATGCCAATCAGTGTATTAGCAACAATCCCACGGTATCGCCCGACACTGTTCCCCTTCCGCGCGACACCTGCTTCTACACCGGTGGCTGTGCGGGTGTTGGCGCCGGCGCACGGTTTGGCGACGGCGACTGGACGGCTGGCCGCTCGAATTACGAGACGGTGAATTATGGCGGTCCCGTCGCGTCGCGGAATGGAATCAGTACCCGCTACGATTATTACCTCGCTGAAATCGCAGCGGCCGGAGCGGGCCCTATCCTGACGGGGCGTGCAGAGACCGGGCTACCGGTCTGCTCTGGGAGCGCAACCTCTGCCCCTCCCGATCGCCGCGTGATCACGGTGGCGGGCATCGACTGCGAAGCCAACAATATCCGCGGTGCCGCCAGCAATGTGCCCGTGAAAGAGTTCTTCAAGGTATTCCTTACCGAGCCAGTCGGTGAAGACATGAGTATCTGGGGCGAAATCATCGGGTCGGCCAGCGAAATCGGAACCGGAGCCGGGGGCACGGGTGGCCTCGTGCGCGATGTCGTGCAGTTGTACAGGTGATCCAGATGCAGCACGCCCTTTGCATCGTCAGGCATCATGGTCGCCGCTTTGCAGCTGACCAGTCTGGCACCCAACTGGTCGAGTTCGCCTTTGTCCTGCCGATGATGCTTCTGGTCTTCGGCGTGATCATCGAGGGCAGCCGCATGATGTGGTCCTATCAGACCGTGGTGGCAGGCGTTCGCGACGCGACGCGTTTCCTTGCCCGCGTGACCCCTCGCAACATCTGCGACAGCGGCGGTGCCGTTACTGTCTTTGACGACATCCTCGTCGCCATGATCCGCAACGACAATGACGGCAGCACGATCCTGCCAAGTGGCGTCTCGGTCACGGGGGTGTTGTCCAGCCTGGAATGCAACGAGGGGGACTACCGGACCGAAGTGGCACCGATCGTGACGGTCCGCGCAGATGTCGTGGTAACCTTTCCCTTTGCGGGTCTCTTTACTCTGGTCGGCGGGAGCCGTCCGACGCTCCAGACCAGCGTCTCGGACCAAAGCCGGGTGTATGGATCATGACCGATCGCAACCACACCCATGTGACCAGTTTCCTGCGGGATGAGGACGGGACGACGCTGGTCGAGTTTGCGATGGTGATCAGCCTGTTCCTGCTCATCTTTTTCGGGTTGATCGATTTTGGCCGTTTGGCATACCACATCGTCACGTCAGAGCGGGCCATGCATGCCGCAGCGCGGATCGCCGCGGTTCGACCACCGGCCTGTCCCGGCGTGCCTGAGTTCCTGACGCTTTCCAGTTTGGCGCCCGCTTCGACGGAATACGAATACGGGACGAACTGCAACTTTGGGGGATCATCAATCTGTGCAGACCCGGAAACGCTACCATGCCTTGGCGAAATGTCCAATCCGACTGCCGCCGAAATCTGGTCTGCGGTCGGCGTGGTCCTGCCCCCGGGAAGCGACGTTTCCAACCTGCGGTTCAGCTATACCTACGACGCAAGAATGGGATTTCTGGGCGGACCCTACGTCCCGGTCGTCACGGTGGAACTTGAGGATGTGCCCTTCACGTTCGTCACACCGCTGGCGGGTCTGGCTGCACTGGTCGGGGCGACAGGCGGATCATCACTTGGACCAACGATTACGATGCCGCTCATGAGCGTCTCGCTTCCGGGTGAGGATCTTGCGCAGGGCGAGGACGGCTAGGGAAGAAGGGAAGTCAGGTCAGGTACATGGGACAAGGTGACATGGACATCGTGCTGATTTCGGAGGACCCGGCGTTCAGCGAACGGCTGGGCGCGATCCTGGACAAACAGCCAGGCTTTGCGGTCACGCGGTGTGATGCCTCACTGGCCCGGATGAATGGCAAAGCGACCGATCTGGCAAAAGTCTCCGAGCTTATCGTTTTCAAGGCGACGCCGGATGCGCAGGATGAAACGGAAGCCCTGCGCGCACTGATCGCCGCAGGAGGCAACGCCCGGATACTGGCGGTCAGTGACAGCTCAATTCCCTTTGGCGTGGCACACAGTCTTTTGCGCGCGGGAGTGTCCGAGATTGTCCCCGACACGATCGAGGATGCCGAGCTTGCGAAGGTGGTCAACAGACTCGCGAAGCCGCGGCGCTTGACCCTGATCTCGCAAGACCAATCTGAAGGCCATGTCATCGTCATCTCCAAAGCGCGCGGCGGGATCGGCGCCACGACCCTTGCCGTCAACCTTGCGGACCAGCTTTGCGGAAAGAAGAAGCGTTTCGGGAAGTCCGAGACCCGAAAAGTGATTCTGGTCGACCTCGACCTGCAGTTCGGGGCCGTGGCAGGCTTCCTGGATCTGCAATCGAACGACGCGCTCTACAGCATGGCACGCGACCGGATCGAGCCGGACAGTGTCTTTCTGCAGCAGTCCATCGTGACGACACCCTCTGGGCTGTCCGTGCTTACTGCGCCGGACGGATTCATGCCCCTGAATGCGCTTCAACCCGATCAGGTGCGCTTTCTGATCAACCGGTTGCGTCAGATGTACGACTATGTCGTGATCGATCTTCCGCCCGCCATGGTGGACTGGCTTACCCCGGTTCTCGAGGCGGCTGATCATCTGCTGATCGTCAGCGGTACCTCGGTGCCCTTTGTTCAGCAGACCCGCCGGTTGATCGACTTTTTCAAGGACCAGAACCCATCGCTTCGGATCGAGGTCGTGGTGGGCCAGGAAAAGAAGCCCCTGATACGGTCCCGTCGGCAGACTGAAGCCGCGAAGGCTTTGCAGACCGAGTTCAAGCATTGGCTGCCCCATGATCCGAAATCCGCCGAAGACGCGATGGATCGTGGCCGGCCGCTTTCAGAGACGGCCAGCAGGTCGCCGCTGACCAAGGAAATCGCTCAAATCGCCACCGATTTGCTGAAGTTGATCGGCACCAAGGCAAACAACAAAACCGCAAGCGCCGATCGGCTGGGAAGGTAGAACCATGTTCAAGGATTTCGTCGATCTGTCTCGCCGGGGAAACAAGACTGACAAAGTCGTGCCCTTTATCGGAGCGGAGCCGCCCAGACCTATGGTGCCGGCCGTGATCGAACCCGAAGACCGCGAGTTGTTGCAGTCTCTGGAATTGAAGAGCCGCTTGCACGAAGTGCTTCTGGACCGGTTGAACCTCGCCGCAATCGACAAGGTCGACCCGGAGGAGCTGCGCCGCGAGGTCTCGGAACTGGTGAGCGAAGAGCTGAAGCTCTCTGGAAAGCCGCTTCGGGGTGACGAGTTCCGCAAGCTTGTGAGCGAGCTGATGGACGAGGTCCTGGGTCTTGGGCCGCTGGAGCCCCTCATGGCCGACCCGACGGTGAACGACATCCTCGTGAACGGTCACGGTAACGTCTATGTGGAACGCAACGGGGTGCTGGAGCGTGCGCGCGCGCGCTTCCGGGACGAGCGCCACCTCTTGCGGATCATCGAGAAGATCGTCTCGCGCGTGGGCCGTCGGGTTGATGAAAGCAGCCCATGGGTTGACGCACGGCTTGAGGATGGCAGTCGCGTCAATGCCATCATCCGCCCCTGCGCCATTGACGGCCCCAGCTTGTCGATCCGCAAATTCGCGCGGAAACCCCTGACCCTGCGACGACTGGTCGAGATCGGAACCTTGACGGAACCCGCGATGCGATTCTTGCAGGCGTTGGTCGAAGCGCGGCTGAATATCCTGATCTCGGGCGGGACCGGTTCGGGCAAGACCACGCTTCTGAACGCCATTTCCGCATCGATCGACGACAAGTCGCGCATCGTCACGATCGAGGACGCGGCCGAGCTGCAATTGCAGCAGGCCCATGTGGTGCGACTTGAAACACGCCCGCCCAATCCGAACGGACAAGGGACGGTCGTCCAGCGCGACTTGTTGCGGAACGCCCTGCGCATGCGCCCCGACCGCATCATCGTGGGTGAGGTGCGGGGGGCGGAGGCCTTCGACATGCTTCAGGCGATGAACACCGGGCACGATGGGTCGATGACCACGGTCCACGCGAACTCGGCCCGCGACGCCTTGGGGCGGATCGAGCAGATGGTGACGATGATCGGACTCGATCTGCCGCTTTCCGCCATCCGCGCTCAGGTCGCCTCGGGGGTCAACATTGTGCTGCAGGTGGCGCGTCTGTCTGACGGCAGCCGAAGGCTTATCTCCATAAGCGAGATCACCGGCCTTGAAGGATCGGTCATCACGATGCAGGACATCTTCGTCTTCCGTAAGACCGGACGGACAGAGGAGGGCGCCATCCTTGGCGAATTCCTCCCGACCGGGATCCGACCGAAATGTGCCGAAGCACTTGTCGGTGCCGGCGTCCATTTCGATCCGGCAGATTTCGTCGTCGGAAGGAGTTGAGCGGTGCAGGCCTTCATCTCGGAACAGACCCTTATCTTTCTGATCTACAGCGGTGTGGCTGTCGGTGTCCTGGTCGCCTTCACTTCGTTCGTCGCTCTGGCCAGCCGCCGGGAGACAATGGGAGAAGTCAGGTCTCGCCGGCTGCGCCTGATCCGCGAAGGGCATTCGCTTGAAGAACGGCTCGCGCTGCTGAAGCCACCAACAACCGATGAAGCCGGGGGCAAGCTTTCCATCCTTGGAAAGCTGACCGTCATGTTGCGGCGGGCCGACATGTCGATGTCCGCTGCCGGGTTTCTGGGGATCTGCGGGGTGGTTGCTTTCGCCCTCTTCGCCGGGCTTCTGGTGACACCCATTCCGGTGCCATTGTCGGCGGCGACAGCTCTGGCACTTGGAATTCTCGTGCCGCTGGCGGTCCTGCAAGGGCGCATCGCCCGGAAGACCAAGGCGCTGATTGGTCAGCTTCCGGATGCTCTTGAACTGATGGCGCGCGGTCTTCGTGTCGGCCATCCCCTGAACACATCCATCGCGAGCGTGGCGCAGGAGATGTCTGACCCCATCGGAAGCGAGTTCGGAATCATCTTCGACCAGATCAACTATGGCGACGATCTGCCGGAAGCCTTCCAGGACTTTGCGGAAAGGATAGATATCGAGGACCTTCACTATCTTTCGGCAAGCATCGGCATCCAGCACGGAACCGGAAGCGATCTGGCGCATGTCGTCGAGCTTTTGGCCAGGGTCGTGCGCTCCCGGATCATGCTGCGCAGGAAGGTCCGCGCAATTTCGGCAGAGGGTCGGGTTTCCGCGATCCTGCTGTCGAGCCTTCCTGTGCTGATGTTCTTCTTCACCTCGTTGATGTCGCCGGATTATTACGCCGGCGTCTATGACGATCCCGCCTTTGCACCCATGGCAACCGCCATCGTCCTGCTGACGGTCGCGAATGCCCTGATCTTGCGAAAGCTGGTCAATTTTCACGTCTGAAGGGAGCGGACCATGCTTGCGTATCTGGAAGTTGTCGCCCAGCGCCTTGATGTGGAACTGGAGTTGCTTCTTGCAGCCAGCGCTGGCTTCGGGGTGCTGCTGCTATTGGCAGGACTCCTTGCGGCACTGCGGCGGCCAGACCCGGCGGTGGCCAGAATTGCTGCCATTTCAAGGAACAGGGGGCAGGATCGAAAAGATCGCGTGTTCCTGATGCCGGCAGAAAAGGGGCCTGGCGCGTTTATGAAGGCGTTCATCCCCTCTGAAAAGGAAAAGCGCAGCAAGCTGCAGCGCAAGCTGATGCAGGTTGGGCTGACGAACCCGAACGCGATGCAGGCCTACACCTTGGTCCGCGTCAGCCTTGCTTTGGGTTTGCCGGCGATCTTCCTCGCGCTTCTCAATATCGCGCGCATTTCCGATACCTGGCTGCCCACCGATCTCAAGGATATTCTCCTGGGATTCAGCACGCTTCGCATTTACCAGATCCTGTCCGGGTTGGTCGCAATCGGTTATTTCGTTCCGACCTACTACCTTGAATCCAAGGTCAAGGCCCGAAAACTGCGGATTGAGGAGAGCTTTCCAAATGCCCTTGATTTGATGCAAGTTTCAATTGAGGCCGGTCTCGGGTTCGATGCGGCAATGACGCGGGTCGGAAACGAACTCAAACGGCCCTCTCCGGAAATTGCCCAGGAATTTCTGATGGTGCAGTACCAGGTCCAGGCCGGACGCCCCCGCGAGCTCGCCATGCGGGACATGGCGGAACGCGTGGGGCTGGACTCGATCGCGTCCTTTTCGAACGTCGTCAACCAATCGATCAAGTTCGGCACCAGCATGGCGCAGGCGATGACGACCTATGCGGAAGAACTTCGCCAGACGCGCGAAATCCGTGCGCAGGAGATGGCCAACAAGCTTCCGGTGAAGATGTCGGCGGTCATGGCCTCGCTCATGCTGCCGGCTCTTGTGATGATGACGATCGGGCCTGTGGTGATTCGCTACATCCGCAATTTCTGACGGAGGAATCGAGAGCAGGCGTCGCCCCGGCAAAGTGTACGCGCAGGATTGTGGACCAGTTGGATCGAATGGACGGCTTGCTGCAACTTGGAATTGAATCTTCCGTGAATCTAGGGACGAAGTTCCAAAGTCCTTGCGATGGACCGTCGATGGGTCACTATCAAGCATTACGTGGCTGATTTGATGGTGAGTGGTCGTGTCCCCAAATATCGTTCACAGGACCGAAAGCGAGCATCAATCTGACAGCAGTTTGATTGCCGAAGTTGGTCTGATCGGGGCAGTCGCCCAATGGTGCGAGTGCCTGCATGGTCGTGATCCGTTGCTTCGATCGCTGGAGGTCTTGGGTCAGGGCCTGAATGCAGAGATCGTGGCCTTGGCACGGTATTCGCACGACGGCAGGGGCGCGGTGCGGTCAGTTACCTGGGATCGCAGTGGAACGGAACGGCACGGCGGACGCGTTGACAAGGGCTTCGCTCATGCCCTTATCGGACCCTATTTCGAAGCGGCGCGTCCCGGAAGTCTCTGGTTCCGATCCATGATCGACAGCGAGGCCTCAAGCGAGATCGCCGAGTTCCACGCCTCACGCCATCTGCGCGAGCTGGTCGTCATCCCGCTGGAGACAGGCGGCCGATCCATCGACACCTTCGAGCTGCACTTTCAAGACCGGCTGCGCAGCCAGCAGCAAGTGATCATCAACAGCCTCGCTCCGGTCTTGGCCCGGACGTGGCGGAACCGGGCAGAGGGGCTTTTCACGGAGGCGTTGCTGCGCCCTGCGCATTCGACCAGCCTTGCCGAAGTCGCGCCGATCCTCAGCGTCGAGAACCCCGCTCGGTTGAGCCGCGCAGAGTATCGCGTTTCGCTACTGCTCAGCCGCGGCCTGTCCACCCAGCAGGTCAAGGATGAGCTCAGGATCCGCGACTCGACCCTGCGATCGCATCTCAGCAACCTTTATGCCAAGACCAATTGTTCCAACCTGAGCGAGCTGGTGTTTTGCCTGGCCTCGTCCACCACGACACGAGGTGAGGCTGGCCGACAGACAAGGTCGGCCTGATGTCTCCAGAACTGGCCCTCTTGCTGGCTCTGACGCCGGTTATTGTTGCAAGTGCCATCTCTGACCTGCGGCGCTTGAAGATCCACAACAGGCATGTTCTGGTTGCCCTTGCGATCTTCGTTCTGCTTGCGCCCTTCCTGCTTGATTTTCAGGAATTGTCGATGCGCTTCCTGGTCGGGATCGTGACCTTTGGCATCGGCTTCACGCTATTCGCCCTGCACCTGATCGGAGGCGGCGACGCCAAGATGATGCCGGTCGTCATGCTGTTCGTCCCCTCGGACGAGCTGGCTCATTTCCTGCGCATTTTCGCCTTGGCACTTGGAGCGGTCAGTCTTTGCATGTTGCTTGTCCAGCGCGCGCCCGCCTTTCGTCGTGTCGCGTGGTCCAGCGTGCTAGAGCACAGGCATGTTCCGGTCGGCGTCGCCATTGCCATCTCCGTGGTGCTGCTTGCGTATTCGATTTCCAACACCTGAAGCTGCCACTCCGCATGCAAGGTTG
>PNJK01000045.1 GCA_013821825.1 Rhodobacter sp. | reverse complement strand
CCAGCCCGCGTCCAACGGCCTCTGGTGATGGGCTGATCTGCCCGAAGGAGGTCTTCGCCTCGACCGCTTTGGCGCAACAGCGTCGTCAAAGCTTTCGTCCCCTGCCGGTGCGGGCACCGTCATTCCTGGCGAGGCAAGAAGGCTCCTCCTGTGCTGTCCGGCCCCCGCAAGGGGGCGCGCGCGTCAGTGGTCGCCTCCGGGCTGTCGATCGGTATCGAGGCCGCAAGGACGCGGGCCCGAAACAGCAAAACGGGGAAAGAACATGGCGACCATCGGCACCTTCAAGAAGACCGGCACCGAATACACCGGCGAAATCTTCACCCTCAGCCTGCAGCCGAAGGGTGCGCGCCTCGGGTGAGAACGCTCCCTCCCACCGGGTTCTGGTCGGCCGCGCCGAGATCGGCGCCGCCTGGACGAAGAAGTCGAACGAGGGCCGCGATTACCTGGGCCTGAAGCTGGACGATCCGAGCTTCGCCGCCCCGATCTGCGCCGACCTCTTCGATGACGAAGACGGCGAGGGCTTGAGCCTGATCTGGCCCCGCCCCAACACCGCCGCGGCGACTGATCGTCAAGGGAAGGGCTCCGGTCGAAAAACCGGGGCCAAAGCGGGGACGTCACCCGCTCGAGAAATGCGCCTAGAAATCCAAGGGCGGGAACGGTTGTCCTATCGCACCGTCCACATGCAGACTGTCGCGAACGCTGTCCGGTCCCAGTTGCGCCAACTCGTCCAGGGTCTCTTGGCGCCGGACGCGGGAATTGAGCCATTACAACACCAAGCGCCCGCATTCATCGCTGGGCTATCGACCGCCGGCCCCCGAAGTGGTCTTGTGGCCGGCTTCGCCATCCGGATCCACTTCGCCGGCCACCCCAAACGTAGCGCAAAGACCCGCCATGCACTAAGACTGAAATCAGACCACCAGATCGGGGCCGGCCACACGAAGAGAGCAGGCAGGGCAAGACTGGAACGGAACCTGCGCTGTCAGCAGCATCTCGGTTTTCGTAATTCCCGCAAAAGTCATCGGCTGCACGGTCCCGGGGTCGAAGCGGGCCGCGATGGAACTCCTCACCGCTGCGGCCGCCTCAACTTCAAAGTCCAGGGTGGCAACATTCGGTGTGTCGATTCCGATATGCGTCAGAAGTTCTGCGACCTCGCAGTGATTGGAAGAGGCCAGTCGCGACAGCTACCCGCCAGGAGATTGTGGACTTCGTCGATCATGATCATCCGCAGTCCGAGGTCGCGAAGAAGGCCAACGACGCGGACTTCGAGCGAGGCAACGCCTTGTGCGCGCAGACTGAACGTCGACGATGGCGCTCCGACGGCGGCAAGGATGTGCAGATAAGACTACCGCTCATCGGGGGCCGGCGGCGCCCGCAGAAGAAGCAAGAGTGTCTGAGTTATACCGGACTCCGGATCGTATTCCGGCGCATGTCGACGCGAAAAGGTTACGGGCGATCATCGTCTTAGCGATACCCGAGGCGCGATGCACGCGGAGGCCGGGCATGCGGGTCTGCCGTGGTATCTCGATGAGACCCTGCAATCGCTCCAGCACCCGTTTCGCCCGAGGAACCGCGATCCAGATGTCCGATTGGATGAGGGCGATCCGTCCGTCTTCCCCGGTTCCTTCTGCCCTCAATTCACCAGCGCTCCACCTTGAACATGGGGTGCGATAGGCTTGCCCGTGTCGACCGATCGCAGCCCCTCGGATGCTCGATCATCGGGGGCCGAACGTTTCAATGCAGAATTCCTTTCACGGGATCGGCGTTCAGCCTTGGTCGGCAGTCGGCTTTCGCCCTCGATCTGGCGTTGCTGCCGGATCAGTTCGGCGAGGACCAACTCATTTGATCCCATTTTGCCCAAGGCCCGTGCCTTCTGCATGGCCTCGCGGCATTCCCAGAGCGACACCGGCGGGATTTTCGGATTTCGGTACCGGGCCTCGACATATCTGCCACCATCGAGTTCGACCCAGACTGCCGAGAAATCCCGGGGATCGTGGCGGACGACCACCTTTCTACCCTCTCGCCCAACATAGCCAGCAAGGGCGTCAGACCAGTAGCGCAGGTCGAAGAGATGGATGCCGTCACGCCGAACCTGCCGCTGCTCGCTTGGCAGGAGACCCACCCGAAACACCTCCAGGTCGAAGGGTATGCCGCCTGACATTTCCCCGGAGAGCGCCTCCCATTTGGCGACAGGTGTGCAGCCAAGGCTTGAATGAATGCTGTTGTTGTGGCGGCAGATCTCAAAGGCAAACCAGCGATCGAACTCTCTCAAAGTCATCGCGGCCATGGCTTCCGCGTCATAGCTGCCCTTGGCCGCGACCGACGACTGCGTCGTTCCCGGCAACAGGTGCACATCCCCCATCATGGTCCCGATCAGCCGCTCGACATGCCCCCGAAATGAGGGCTTCCTGGCGGCCGACAGACCAGATCAATCCCCCCGTTCCGCGCAGGCCGACTGAAAGGCGCGTGACCGGAAATCGCGACCGTTGTCGACATGGATTCTATGCGGTTTGCCCTGTGCGGGCCAAGCGACCGCGCATTCCAGGTCGGCCAGCAGCTCCGCCTTGGGACCGACGGCCTGCGTAAGGCACAGGGCAACTGACAGGCGAGACGGCGCCCAAGAGCTGACGTGGTATCCCGTCACCATGCGCAAATCGTTGGCGCGCAGCCTTAGCCCCCTCGCGCGCTTTCATGACTTCGCGGGCATCCATTGTATCAAGCCGACGCTGGACTGTCCGGCGCGTCGGTGGCTGCAATCCCTGCTCGCCACAGGCAATGCGGATTTCCCTTACCACTCGCGCCAGGCCAGGGCGCCGCCGCCGCAAGTGGTGTGAGGTCAGGTGGTCTTCGATGATGGCTTCGACCTCGCCAGGCACCACGACGGTACCCGCCGGTCGGCCGCGCTTGCGAGGAACCTGGGCGCTGGCTCGGCCGGCTTCCTCTGCAAGCCGCCGGATCCGCCGCCAGATCGTCGCTTTGTTGACACCGGGTTCCCAGACTGCATCACGCATGCCACTTTCCAAGCTGCCGGTCCCGGAAAGACACACATGAACCAGCGGGCGCAAGACCGATGTCCGACCCGGAGCCTCGGCTTCGACACCGTCAGTTGCTTCGCTTTCGCTTTCCATCGCCGGCTACTCAACCCCGTGAACCCTGTCTCGGGGTTAACGGCACGAATTTCGGATCCAAATGCGAAGTATCTTGTTCAAGGGCAAAGGATTGTCGTTGATTTTGTCGCCTTCTGCATCTCAAATTCACGGGCAACGCGACAGCGGGCGAACTATCTTCTTCGTCGACAGAAACGCGCTGGTGGAGGAGCCACTTTCGACCTGGATTTCGAGAAGCGCCGACTCGCGTCCGTGCTGGGCATGACGCCCAAAAACCTGACCCGGGCCTTCAAGGGCCTTCAGCTATATGGCGTCACCGTCGAGGGCACCCGCATTTCCATTGGCGATCAGGCTGATCTGGAAAGGCTTGCAAAACCGAACCCGCTGATCGACGACCACTCGACCTGATGGTCAGGGCAGGGGACTGACCCCGAACAACAGCGGGTGCGCACCGATCAGCAGAAGATACAACGCCAGACCTGCTGCAACACGAACCACGACATCTCGCGAAAACCGCAGGGCAATCAGCGGGGATTTCCTGACCTCTGCGCGCATCCGGTCCCAGTCCGCGCCCATCTCGCGCCTCTTGCGGCGGTCGATCAGGCGATGCCCGAGCATCGCGAAACCGGCGAAGGTGCCGAACAGGATGACATGCGCCAGATCGCCGTTAGGCACGACATGGGCCGTGGCCCACAGAGCGAGGGCCAGCAACAGCGGGTGACGGTGCAGCCGCACGATACCCGGACGTGCCGGGTCGAACATCTCATTTCTGGCACCCCCAAAGGAAAAGGGATTGGGCCGCGCAATGGCTAGCGACAGGATCAGGGACACCGGCAGCATGACAGCCAGCGGCGCAAGACGCTGCCAGGGGGCCCAGTCCCACAGCGTCACATAGGGCGCCCGGCCTGCGGCGGCGATCAGCCAGCCAAGCGCGGTCAGTGACAGCGCCGAATAGGCCAGCGTGAAACCGCGGCGACCAAGTTCCTGCTCCAGGCGGGGACGAAAGGACGGTCGGAGTGGCACGGAATGGCTCAAGAAGAACGTCGCAAAAGCCGCCGTGAATTCCAGCCAGTCCACGATCGCACCGCCTTTCAGATGTGCCTTGCGACCGGCAGCCGCAAAAACAGACGGCCATATATCAGGACAAATCCTGCGAAGGCCATGGCCCGCGCGGTCCACGTAAACCTGTGCAACACAGACGCTTGGGCCGGCCAAAGACCGGCGGCAAGCCGGGCCAGTATCGCCTTGACCTGATCGATGGTCGTATCCGGGGACGCGGAAATGGCCTTCTTCGCCATGAAGTCTCGAACCTGCATCCGGATGGTTCCTTGGCGGCCGGATTGGCGCCTCCCGGGATCGGGAGGCCGCAGCCCGGACCGCCCCGGGACAGGGCGATCCGGCAGGAACGCGGCGAAGGCGGCTATTCCATGGATTCCAGGATGCCCTTCGCGATGGCGGCGGCCAGTTCCTCAGGATCGACCGCCCCATCCTTGTTGGTATCCAGTTCGGCATATTGCGCTTCGCTGAGATCGGCATACTCGGTGCGCATCTCGGCCAGCGAATAGAGGCCGTCCTTATCGGTATCCATGTCGTGGGCAAACGCGGACGTGGCGAAGGCGAGGGCGCCGATCGACGCGCCGAGGGCAAGTACAACTTTGTTCATAGTGGTTCTCCTTGGTGTCTGAGCTACGGGTAGGCCAGGAGCCTGCATACGTTATGACGCTTTCGGCGGCGAAACGTTGCAGGCGGACGCGACCGGCGGGAATCAGCCCGGCAGAGCGCAGCTTCCTGCATCCTGGGCACTATGCTGGCACCAGACGCAATCGCAGTTCAAGTGGCTGCAACTGGCATCGTTCAGTGGCGCGCGATAGCGCCAGCGGGCAAGCGGCAACACCAGTCGCTTCGGCAGGCTCAGGCCGTAGGCGCGGGCCAGCACCCTGGCGGTATCACTGCGCCGGAGTTTTCCGATCACGTAATCCTGTCCGCGTGCGCCGGCCAGGTTGAACACGAAGCGGTTCACGACACCCGCCTGCAGGCCCGGCAGCAACAGGCGCCTCCAGGCTTTGGTATAGTCGGTGCCGTTGAGCAGGCTTTCCGCCGCCAGTCTGCCCGACCGCATCGCATAGCGCAGACCGAACCCGGCCAGCGCATCCTGAAAGCCGGCGTGCTCGCCGATGACCGGATGGCCGCCCTGCATGGCGGTGCGCGCCAATCGCATGTTGCCGAAGCCGCCGAAGGGCCTCTGGTCAGCCATGTCCAGCCCGGCGTGGCGTTCGAAATGCGCCACCGTCGCCGCCAGGTGTTTTGCGTGATCACGAAAGCCGGTGAACAGGCAGCTTGCCACGGTGCCGCGCCCGGCATGGATCAGCAGGTAGGCATAGCCCTTCGGAGCCAGCGCATCGCCCAGGGCCAGCCAGGCGCCGTCGGCCGTTTTGGTGTCGAAGACATAGCCCACGGCAATGATTCCAGCGCGGCGCGGCCCGCCCGCCAGAACCATGTCGCCGGAGGTTTTCTCGACCCGGTCGTTGAACCGCACCTCGGCGCCCGCCGCCCGCGCCTGATCTAGGAGCGAGCGATCGAGCGAACCGGCCACGCGGCCGCGCCGCAGGAGGTAGAAGAGCGGGCGCGCACCCTGCACGGCGTGCGGTCTGGCGTGCCTGTCGAACACCACGCCGTTGCGAACGCCGTGGTGATCGAAGCTGGCCTCGATGCCCGCCCCGGCCAGTTCGGCCAGCACGTCCTGCGGATCGCTCCAGTTCTCCAGGCCCTGGAAGTCGTCGTGGAAGCGGTGCCCGACATCGCCATGCCGTTCGCGCACCGTGACGCGGCGCCCGGCCCTGGCCAGCACGATAGCGCAGGTCAGGCCGGCAGGCCCGGCCCCGACGATCTCGATGCCGGTTGGCGCGGCCATCTCAGCCTCCCTCGACCACGCTGTCGAAGTCGGTCCTGTCGTTCATCTCCGCCCCCCGCTTTCGGCGGTGAATTGCCGATCAATGCCATTCGTCGGCGGATCGCGGCGGCGCGCGGCGATGGTCTCTTGATAGAGGCCGCCGAAGAACGCCCTTCGCGACCAGTCGAACTCCGCCGGATTGCTGGCGAAGGATGCGATTTCCCGGCGCCAGAGCGTCATGGCGAATGGCTCCAGCAAGGCGAATACCGCCGCCATGACCGGGCGCAGCGGATGCCAGCGCGAGGGCCGGGCGTAGTCGATGAAGACCGCGCGCCCGCCGGGGCCGGTTCCCGCCAGCGCCGCGTCGACCACGTGGGCTTTCCGGTCGTCGGGCAGTTCGTGCAGCAGAAAAAAGACCAGCACGGTGTCGTGGCTGAAGCCGGTTGGCGCCGCCGCATCGGCGACGCGGGCGTTGGCCCAGGGCATGTCGGCCAGTTTCGCATTCGAATTGGCAGCCTGGATAGGCGCGATATCGACAATCTCCAGCCGCCCCGACGGGCCGATCTTGCGCGCGAGGCGCGGCAACAGGTCGCCATAGACCGCGGCCAGCTGCAACACATCCGCGCCGCTGGCGATCTGGGCCAGAGCGGCGTCGCATAATCGCCGGTACTGGCCCCAGAGGATCGCCGAGACCACCCAGCGGTGATCGAAGACGCGCAGGCTGGCGGGCCTGAGATAGGCCCACCAGTAATACCGCTGCAGATAGTCCGGCAAAGGGTCATGCGTCCCACTGCAAGGCATTGCCACGGCGGCAGCGACCGGCCGCGGGACCGCGTCAGTCATTGCGCCGCCCGGCGGTTCCGTGGCGATCAGTGCGATCGCGCCGGCCGGGTCATAATGGCACCTTGGGAGCATGAAGAGGTCTCCGTCCTGACTTGGCCGATGTCGGATTGCCGCCGTACCGGACCTGATTCTAGCCGATGCGCAGAAACTCGTTCGTGAGTGAATATGGCGGGATTTCAAGGTTGCGCGGGGCCGGTCCCTTGCGGATGCGGCCCGACACATCGTAGTGCGAGCCGTGGCACGAGCAGAACCAGCCGCCCCAGTTGCCGACAGCCGCCCCGTCCTGCCCCTGGGGCACACAGCCCAAATGCGTGCAGATGCCGATCACCACGAGCCATTCGCCGGCCGCGTCGGCGGTGCGGTTTTCGTCGAGCGCGGGCATGTCCCGGCCGTGGTTGGGGTTCTCTTTGACATAGTCCACCGGATCGACCAGATCCTCCAGCGGCGTCGCCCGCGCCTCGGCGATGGCTTCGGCCGGGCGGCGCCAGATGAAGACCGGGCGCCCCTTCCATTTGACCGTGATCCGCTGGCCGACCTCGACCCCGGAAAGATCGACATCGATTGTTGCCAGGCTCAGCACGTCGGCCGAGGGGTTCATCGCGTCGATCAGCGGCCAGGTGCCGGCGCCAAGAGCGACGGCGCCGGCGCCGGCGGTGGCGTAGTAGATGAAATCGCGGCGGTCCTCGCCTTCGCTACCGGTCGGGTCGGTTGGCAGGTCGGCCATGGTCTCCTCCGTGGTCGGTCGGCGCGCCGCGATGCGGCGCGCGGGTGCTTTTCTAATTCGGGGCCCGATTCATCCGGTACCCCCAGACCCCGATCGCGATCAGCAGGACGGCGCCGGCAGCGTAGAGAACCAGCACCCAGGTCGGCATGTAGAAGGTCATGTAGACGTTCCAGCCGATCCAGTTGAGGCTCTTGGTCACCAGCGAGGGCGTGCCCGTCAGCGACCCGCCAAGGGTGCCGGTGATCGTGATGACCATGGCTCCGATCGTCGCCAGGGCCAGGGTGACCCAGCGCTGCGCGCCTTCGAACAGGTCATGGCGGAAGCGGTAGCCGAGCACGCTCATCACCGTCCAGTAGCCGAGGGTCCAGGACGCCAGGATGATGTGGTTGCGCCCCAGCGGCGACTCGGTGATCGCCGACCAGGGATAGATCGTCAGGCCCAGCCCGTAGGTCACGAACCCGGCGAGCGTGCCAATTGCGGCCAACGGCCAGATCGCCTGTTGCAGCCGGACGGAGATATCGGCATCCGAGAGGCTGCGGATCAGGATGAACAGATAGGCCGTCATCCACAACCCGACCGGAAAATGCGCCATGAGGATGTGGTAGACCGGGCTGAGCGACCACGAGGGTGCGCCCTCAACAACCATGGTAACGCCGCCGCCTTCGCTGTGGGCCAGCGCCGCGCCGCTTGCCGCAATCAACAGGGCCGCCGTCGCCAGGCCGATCCGGCCGCCGCGCTGCATCAATCCGGGGCGTTTCATGTCGTCTTCCTTTCCGGCGTTCGTGGAGGGGGCTGGCAAGTTGCTGGGATGGGTCATTTTGCCGCCTCCCTGCGCCGCATCAGCAGGTTGATGTTGATGCCCATGCCGACGATCAGGCCGAGACTTATGAACAGCGTCCACAGCCATTGCGTGCGGATTTCCTTGGCGAATTCCATCTCGATCCCGTAAAGGGCCAGCTGTTCCTCGCCGTGCCGGTAGGCCACGGGCACACGCTGCGCGATCCGGTCGGCGCCGGGGTGCTGGCGCGCGTCGGTCAGGCGGCCCCAGGTGACCTGGCCGGGATAGTAGGTCTTGATCTCGGTCCAGGGCTGGGTCCAGTCCGGCTCGGTGCCGGGCTCGATCCGTTCGGCCACCATCTGCGCGGGCTGTTCCAGCCCCAGCGAGACCGGCAGCGAGACGTAGTGCCAGCGCATGGTCGAGGCTTTGCGGAACACCGCGAAGGCCAGGTCATAGCTGCCGCCCTCGCGGAAGATCTTGTCCTCCAGCGGGTTGCCGGTATCCATCTTGCGCACCAGCGTCACGTCCCAGAACCCGTTGCGCCAGCGCGCCGCGGCGGGCATGGCGATGTCGGCGCGCGACCCGGCGCCCTGGCGCAGGATCTGGCGCGGCAGGGTGTCGCCGTTCTGCCATTGCCGGTTGGGATCGAACGGAACGGCGCTTGCTTCGGTCAGGTAGTAGCTGTCGTTGAACCCGACATCGCCCGCCATCACGGCGTCGATCTTGAGGGCAGGATCGCCCTTGGCCGGGTCGAACATGAACAGCGGCTGGCCGGTATCCTCGTTGAAATTGACGAAATAGGGGGCGGTGCCGGCGTCGTCTTCACGCTCTGCGCCGACCGAGGTGTCGTCGGCCTGCCCAAGCGGGTTGGTGCGGCTGGATTTCCAGTCCCAGAGGTCGATGAACTGACCGGCGGCGCGCAGCGCCTCCAGATCGGTTTCGGGCTTGATCGTCTCGAAATCATTGGGGTCGGTGCGGGTCGAGGGCAGGTATTTGCTGCGCTCCTCCTCGGTTTCGGGGACGCCGGTGAAGGTGGTCAGACCCTCGCCGATGGTAATGTAGCCGCCATAGCGCCCGAAAAGCGGCACCGCGCCGTCATCGACCATCATCGCCACCCGGTCCTCGACGAGATTGTCGGGATCCGGGCCCATCACCTCGCCGCCGCGCTCCTCCCATGCACCGTCCTGGTAGACCAGCACGTCGTTGAACAGCATCGGACGCTCGGCGGGCCAGCGATAGCGGAACCAGATATTGGTGCCGTCATAGGTTGCCTTGACCTGGAGTTCGCTCGTCAGGTCCTCGGGAATGAAGATATTACGTTCGGGATCGTTCTGGACGATGCTGGTGCCGTGGGTGATCCAGCCCAGAGCCAGCAATCCCGCGAAAAGCGCGACTGATCCGGCAAGGTATTTTATGTGCATTTTAGTCTGCCTTTCTGATCTGCGCTTCGATCGGTCAGCGCGCGTGGGGCTAATGGTGCCGGTAGTCGAACTGGGTTTCTGTGGTCTTCTCCGCGCCGGGCCGTTCGATACGAAGATCGACCGAATAGGTCGCCAGCCTCCCGAACTCGAAATACGCGCCATAAGTGAGGGCGTCGGCGACCGTGAACGGTTCCAGCACGACCTCCTGTCCGGCAAAGCCAAGTTCCGTGATCGTCGCCGTGACCCGCGCGTCGGTGATGCGCTCGTTGGTCTTGGCGTCGAGCACCGCGACCTGGATGTGGTGCATGTGCCTGCCGTCGGGCACACCGCCGTGCATTCTGGCCTCGGCCGATCCGGGCGGGAAAGTGCGGACCATCTCGGCAGGCACCACCGCATAGTAGATCAGCATGTCATCGACGATGGTGTAGCCGGTTGCGTCAGCCGCGAACGCGTTCGACGCCAGCAGCAGGAACGCTACGGCGCCGAGGCGGATCGCGCGGCTGGCGCGGGCGAGACCGGCGAGAATGCTAAGGATCATCATTGAAGCCCTCCACTGCGGTCCGAACCGGCCACCGTTGATTGCCTTTCGGAGCGTTTCGGCACTTCGGGAATACGAGTGCCCCGACCCGGATCACTGCCGTGAGACTCGTGACCTTGCCCGGCGGCGGCGGCAGGAGCGCCGGGTTCGCGGGGCGTGGCCCGGTCAGAGGTCTCTGCGTCCGTCTCCGCGTCCGTCTCCGCGTCGTCATCGTTGGGCCGACCGTGGCGGTGGCCGCCGCCGCGCCCCTCATCTTTCCCGTGCCCCCCATGTCCGCCATGTCCGCCATGTCCGAACAGGTGCATGGCGACCATGCCGCCCGCCAGAAGCACCAAAATCCAGTTCTCGGCCAGCCATTGCATCGCGTTCTCCTCGTTGCCGACCGCCGCCGTGTCTCCCGGCTGGAGACGGCAATCCATCCGGCTACATTCGACAAGAGACGCGCGAGCAACGCCGACATTACAGGCAAGCCGCAGGTTCGGGTCATCCGGGGCGGGTAATCGGGGGCTGATGCCGGCCGCTGTAACAGCCACCGTTCCTATGCGTCCTATCGCCAACAAGCCGGACGTTCCTGAAAAGGACGGTATCCCTGCACGGGTCGCGCCGGCGGCCGGGAGGTGGACGCATGCACAAGAACTTCACGACGCGCGGCGTCGCGATGCCGGGGCCGCGCATCTGCCGGCCCGGCTGGCCCGATCCCGGAGACCTGGACGATTCCGAGCTGCATGCACTGATCGACGCACTGACACGGGGATTTCTGGAAACGCTCGACCCGGTCGAAGCCGACCTCTTGGCGCGCGCCGATCTTCAAGGCCAACCCCTGGCGCGCATCGCCGCCGAAACCGGACTGCCCCTGGCAGAGATCGCGCCGCGGCTGCGCGCCACCCGGCAATCGCTGTGCCGGTATGTGGTGCTGACGCTGACGCCTTCGAAGTCGGCATGCTAGCCCGCAGGGCCGGGCAGAGGCAGGGCGGCGGCCCGGTGGATGGAAAGGATGGCATGTCTGGAAGGTCCCCGTCACGCCGCTTCGGACCACGGGCAAGGTCTTTCTAGCGATGTTTCGCTGGGCGATCTGCTTTTCGCTGATCACCCTCGGCATCGCCTGCCCGCCGTATCTGACCTTCGCCAGGTTGCGCACTGCACTGGCTGGGCTGGTCCGCGTCGGAATTGCCCTTGCAGGCGTGGCGATTGTGTCCCAAATGGGAATCGGGCGGCCCGGAACGGCCGGAGCCGCGCTGCGATCTTGCGCGGTTTCGGGCGGGCGGGTCGGCACGGGGGACGGGCCAGACTGATCGCGATGGCGCGGCACCCCGACCCGAGCAGGAGGCGGCGACGATGAAGGAACCGGAACAGAAAATCGCGGCGCCGCCGCAGGGGGCAACGGGGGCGCAGTCGCGACGCAGCCGGACCTCGCCCGCGATCGAGACCGCGTTGCAGCGGCATTATTCCGATTTCCGGCGCTTTCTCGCCCGCCGGGTCGGTGACGCGGCCACCGCCGAGGATGTGCTCCAGAATTTCTGCATGCGGGTGTTGCAGAGCGGAACCGAACTGCGCGACGACAACAGCGCCGTCGGCTGGCTTTATACCGTGCTTCGCTCGGCCCTGACCGATCACTACCGCAAGGAAGCCAGGCGGCGCGGCGGAAACGACCGGTTCGTGCGCGATCAGCTGACGCTGGGCGAGACCTCTGTCGAGCCCGGCCAGGATGCGGGCCTCTGCGGCTGCGTCAACGGCCTGATCCTCGATCTGCGGCCGGAATACGGCGAGCTGCTGCGGCGCGTCGATTTCGACGAGGAGCCGCGCGACAAGGTCGGGACCGATCTGGGAATATCCCAGAAGAACCTGCGGGTGCGCCTGCATCGGGCGCGCCAGGCGGTGGGCGAATTGCTGAGAGGCCATTGCAGCGGCTGCTGCGACGAGAATTTCCGCGACTGCTTCTGCGAGCTGGACTGCACGGTACCTGCCGGTGAAGCCCAGCCTCGCGCGGGGGGGCTGACGCCGGGGTGAACCTTCCGGCGGAGTCCTGAAGAGTTGCGACAGGTTGGGGGTGATGCGTCATGCCCATGGCGGCAAGAAAGCCTGGCGCCGGCAGATCCTTCGCGCTGGTGTTCAGCGGCGGCGGGGCACGGGGCCTCTCGCATGCCGGTGTCCTGCGGGCGCTGGTCGGACGGGGGCATGTGCCAAGCGCCATCGTCGGCATCTCGATGGGCGCCGTCGTCGCGGCCACCTATGCGCTCAACGAAAACTGGTTCGACGACCTGATCGACATGGATACCAGCGGGTTCCCCGCGCCGCCGAACTTCCGGGCGCAGGGGCTGAGGGCGAAGGCAAGGGCGCTGCGGATCGCGATTGGCGCGGCGCACGACATGTATTTCGGCTGGGGCACCGGCGCGCGCAGCGAGAAGTGGGGGCGGGATGTCCTATTCTATCTGACGCGCGGGCGGAACCTGGAGGACGGACGCCTGCCGGTCTATGTCTGCGCCACCGACATGCTCACAGGCGAAAGGGTGATCCGCAGCAGCGGTCTCGCGGCGGATCGCGTCTATGCAAGCGCCGCGATTGCCGGAATTCTCCCGCCCCTAGTCGATGGCCCGCATGTGCTGATGGACGGGGCCTATGCCGATATCGCGCCGGTCGACGTTGCCCGGGCCACGGGCGCCGAGGTGGTGATCGCGGTCGATCCCAGCCAGCAGGGGACCGCCGTCGGGCCGCAGAACGGTCTGCAGGCGATGCTGCGGTCCGTCGAGATCTGCCAGACCGAACATGCCCGCCTGCGGTTCAGGCAGGCCGATCTGGTCATCCGGCCGCAGTTCGCGCATTCGGTCGGAACGCTCGATTTCCAGATGAAGCGCCATTGCATCGCGGCGGGGGCGCGGGCAGTCCGCAAGTCGGGCGCGCAGATCCGGACTCTGCTCGGCCAGGAAGCAGCGCCCGACGAGGCGCCGGACTGATCGGGTCCGCCTCCGCCCGATGTGGAGACGTCAGCCGGGAAATATCTCGGTGAAAAGGCCCATCAGCAGCGTCACCAGTACGGTCGTAATCAACACCGTCGCCAGCGGCAGCCCGACCTTGCGCCCCTCGGGCGCGGCGCCGCCGGCCTGATACATCGGCACGATGACTCGCAGGTAGACCCCCAGCGCCAGGACGGTGTTGAGGATGCCGATCACCGCGAGCCAGAGATACCCGGCCTCGATCGCGGCACCGAACAGCAGCACCTTGCCGACAAAGCCGAAGAGCGGCGGAATGCCGGTAAGCGACAGCAGGAAGATCACCATCGCCACGCCGGTCATCGGCCGGGCGCGCCCGAAACCGCGGAAGTCCTCCAGGTCGCGGCCGCCGACCATGACGACGGCGAAGGCGCCGAGGTTCATCGCCACGTAGGCCGCGCCGAACACGATCACCGAGGGCAGGTCCAGCGGGCTGGCGCCGAGCGCCACGATGCCGAGCAGGAAATAACCCGACTGCGCCACCGAGGAATAGGCCAGAAGCCGCACCATGTTGGTCTGCACCAGCGCCGCCAGATAGCCGAAGGTCATCGTGGCGGCGGCGATCAGCGCCAGGACCAGCGGCCAGCCGGTGTCGGCGGGCAGGTCGCGCAGCGCCTGCGCGAAGGCGAAGAAGGCCGCGACCTTGGTGATGACCGAAAGATAGGCGGCAACCGACACCGGCGCGCCTTCATAGGCGTCCGGCGCCCAGAAGTGGAACGGCACCAGCGCCGCCTTGTAGCCCAGCCCGATCAGCACCGCGACCAGCCCCGCCGCGGCGACCAGCGGCTTGCCGTCGAGCGTGCCCAGTTCGGAGAACAGCGTCGAGCCGCTGCCGCCGAACCAGAAGCTTACCCCGTAGATCATCACCGATCCGGTCACTGCCCCGTAGACCAGGTATTTCATCCCCGCCTCGGTCGCCGCATCGTCGCGCGGCCAGGCCACCAGCGCGAAGGAACCAAGCCCGGTCAGCACTACCCCCAGCACCAGAAGCATCATGTCGCCCATGCCCGCCAGCATCAGCGCGCCCAGGCTCACCAGGCAGAGCAGGGTGTAGACGCTGCCCTCGCGGTCCTGCCCGGCGATCTCGGCCCGCGCCATCAGAAGCGCAAGCGCGGTGCCCGGCAGCAGGATCACCTTGGCCCAGCCCGACAGCAGGTCGATCCGGTAGGTGCCGCCGAAAACCGAGGTGTCGGACCCCAGAAGCGGCAGCGTCAGCAGGGTGGTCAGCGCCAGCCCGACGAGCCCGATCGCCAGCGCAAGCCGCGCCGCGCGCAGCATCTCGGCGAACAGCATGAACACGACCGTCAGCGACAGCAGCATTTCGGGCAGCAGAAGGGAAAGATCTCGCATCATCAGAATTGCAGCGCCTTCATGGTGGCGTCGATCATGCCGAGCAGCCAGGACGGCGCCACGCCGACCAGGATCGTCAGGATCAGCAGCGGCACGATGGCCAGCTTCTCGCCGCGGTCAAGATCGGGCATCGCCGCCCATTTCGCCTTCGGTGCGCCGAGGAACACCGCCGCGATGGCGCGCAGGTAAAGCCCCGCCGTGACGACGATGGCAAGGATCGCCACGATCGCCCATGGTGCCGCGTTCAGCGTCGCCAGAAACACCTGGAACTCGGCCGGGAAATGCGCCAGCCCCGGCAGACCGAGCGAGGCGAAGGCCGACAGGACGAAGGCCCAGCCAAGCCATGGCACCAGGCCCAGAAGCCCGCCGAATTCGGCCATCTCGCGGCTGTGGGCGCGGTCCTGCAACATGCCGACGAGGAAGAAGAGCGCTCCGGTGACAAGCCCGTGGCTGATCATCTGCAAGGTCGCGCCGTTCAGTGCCACGGTGCGGATGCCCGGATCGGTGGCCAGCGCCGCCACCGCCACGCCCATCACCACATAGCCCATGTGGTTGACCGAGGTATAGGCGACCATCTTCTTGAGGTCCGACTGGGCCAGCGCCGCGAAAGCACCATATAGCGCCGAGAATACGCCGAAGGCCAGGATCACCTGGCCGGCCTGGGTAAAGGCCTCGGGCGTCATCTGCAACGCAAAGCGCACCAGCCCGTAGGTGCCGAATTTCAGCATCACCCCGGCCAGGATCACGCTGCCCACGGTCGGCGCCTGCACATGCGCGGTCGGCAGCCAGGTATGCACCGGAAACACCGGCGTCTTGACCGCGAAGGTGAAGAGCATGGCGATCAGCGCCAGCATCGCGGCCAGCCCGGTCAGCGGCGGCGCGTCGATCCAGGCGCGCATGTCGAAGGTGCCGCTGGCGAGATAGAGCCCGATGATCGCAAGCAGGAGCGGCAGCGAGCCCAAGAGCGTGTAAAGAAAGAACATCAGCCCGGCGCGCTGGCGGTCCTCGTAGCCCCAGCCGACGATCATGAAATACATGCCGACCAGCGAGACCTCGAAGAAGATGTAGAAGAGCAGCCCGTCGAGCGCCGCGAAGGTGCCGATCGAGGCGGTTTCCAGCATCAGCATCAGCACGACAAAGACCGCCGGGCGTTCCTTGACCCGCGCGGCGAAGATCGACGACAGCAGGAACAAAAGCGAGGTCAGCAGGATCAGCGGCAGGCTCAGCCCGTCGATGCCCAGCCGGTAGGCGGCACCGATGGCGGGGATCCAGCTGATCTCCTCGACCTGCGCGAAGCCGCCGGGCAGCGTGCCGCGCGCCCAGATTGCCAGCGTGACCAGAAAGGTCAGCCCGGCGGTGGCGATCGAGATGCCATGCGCGATGCGGGCATCCTGACGAGGCAGCGCCATCAGCACCAGCGCGCCCAAGAGCGGCAGAAAGACGGCAATGGAAAGCAGGGGCATGGGCATCGACCTTCTTCAGGAATAGAGGGGCGCGGCAATCAGCAGCGCGGCGATCAGGGCAATGCCCAGAACGGTGAGGGCAAGTTCGCGGTGGATCAGCCCGCTTTGCAGGCGGCGGGCGCGGCGGCCGGTGGCGATGGTGCCATCGACAAGCCCATCGATCAGCCTGTCGATGCCCTCGGCGTCGGTTTTCTCGACGCCGTCACCCAGCCGCAGGTTCATGCGGCCGACGGCGTCGGTCGCGGCATAGAGGCCTTTTTCGGCCGCCTCGGCCACGGACGCGGTTCTCTGGCCCACCGCCCGGACCAGGCCGATCTGCGCGCCGAACAGGCGCTGCTCGAATGCCTCGCAGGTGGCGGCGATGGCCAGCGCCGGGCGCAGGACCAGCGCATCCATGCCACCGGCCAGGGCAAAGCCGCCCGAGGCCGGGGCGAAAAGCGGGCCGAGCATCCGGGCCGGGGCGACGGACCAACCAAGCGCCAGACCGCTCAGCCCGGTGGCAAGGCCAAGCACGGCCACGATCAGACCGGCTTCGGCCATCTCTGCGCCGAGCAACCGCTCCAGCGGGCCGAAGGCCGGTCCAAGCACCGCCGCCAGCGCCACCAGCACCGCCATGCCCGCCGTCATCATCGGGATGCGCCCCGGCGCCGCACCGGCCGTGCCGGTCCACAGCACATTCAGCGCGCGTCCCAGATAGGCTCCGGTCAGGACGGTGCCCGCCAGCACAAGCGTGGCGAGCCAGGGCGCCGAGGGGCTGGCGAGCGCCGCGGCAATGATCGCGTCCTTCGAAAAATACCCGGCCAGCGGCGGGATGCCCACAGCGCCAGCGCCGCGACGGCAAAGCCCGCGAAGATGCCCGGCCGCGCCCGGCCCGCGCCGTGCAGCGCCGCAAGATCGGTGCTGTCGCGGTCATGCTGGAAGACCCCGGCGCCCAGAAACAGCGCGCTCTTGATCGCCGCATGGGCGATCAGGTGCAACAGCGCGGCCACCGGCGCGCCGGCGCCCACGGCGACCAGCATCAGCCCGTATTGGGCCGAGGTCGAGGCGGCGAGCAGCCGCTTCAGGTCGCGCTCGGCCAGCGCGCTCAGCCCGGCGACGACGGCCGTGACGCCGCCGACCAGCCCGACCGCCAGCAATGCCCCGCCCGGCAACAGCGGCGCCGCCCGGATCATGAGGATCGCCCCCGCCGCGACCAGCGTCGCCGAATGCAGGAGCGCCGAGACCGGCGTCGGACCGGCCATGGCGCGCTGCAACCAGTCCTGCAACGGCACCTGTGCCGATTTGCCCATCGCGCCAACCAGCAGCAGCAACCCGGCGACCAGCGCGGGCGTGCCGGTGATCGCCAGCGTGGCCGAGATCTCCGACGATCCCGCCCAGCCGATCAGCACGAAAATGCCGACATAAAGTCCCAGATCGGCGCTGCGCGTATAGAGAAACGCCCGCGTCGCGGCGCTGGCGACGCCGGGCTGGCCATGCCAGAAGCCGATCAGGAGGTAGCTGGAAAAGCCGATCAGTTCCCAGGCCGCCAGAAGCGTGATCCAGTCGCCCGCCAGCACCAGCGCCTGCATCGCCGCCACGAAGAGAAGCATCGTGCCGAAGAAGCGCGGCCTTTCGCGGTCCTCGGCCATGTAGCCCGCGGCATAGACCAGAACAAAGGCGGCCACAGAGGCGACCAGCACCGCGAAGACCGCCGTCAGGGGTTCCGCGACCAGCCGGAGCGGCATCTGCGGCAGGCCGGGCAGGATCAGCTCGGCCGTGACGCCCGAGGCGGCCCCGGCCAGCAGCGCCAGCGCCGCCAGAAGGCCGATCCCGGCGCCGGTCAGCGCGATCGCTTCAGGCGCGCGGCGCAGGGCCAGCACCGCCAGCCCGGCCAGAAGCGGGGCGAGAAGAGTCAGGGCCAGCATTGTCATCCCTTCAGCTCGCGCGCTTCTTCCATCTCAACCGACCCGCGCGAGCGGAACCGGGCGATGGCGACGCCGAAGGCGACCGCCATCTCCACCGCCATCACCACCATGATGATCAGCGCGAACATCTGGGCGGCGGGCTCGTCGGGGCGCAGATAGCGCCAGAAGGCCACCACGTTGACCAGGGCCGCCGCCAGGATCAGTTCGACCCCCATGATGATCATCACCAGGTTGGTCTGGCTCAATGCGCCATAAAGGCCGACCCCGAACAGCCCGGCGCCGACGCTGAGCGCGATCATCAGTTCCAGGATCATTTGCGCTGCTCCGCGTTCGGCACGATGGCCACCATCGTGGCGGCGACCATGGCGGTCAGGATCGTCAGGCCCGCCGACTGGAAGATCAGCATCGAGCGGCTCAGCAACTCGCGCCCCAGATCCTCGGCCTGGGCCTGCGCACTCGGGACCGACGTGGCCACCAGCCCCCAATCCGGCAGCAAGACCACCGCCAGCGCCGCCAGAAGGCCGATGCCCCCGACCCAGAGCGACAGGCGCTTCTGATGCGTCATGTTCATCTCGCCCATGCCGCCGGGATCCATCATGAACATCACCATGAAGATCGCCATCACGCTCATCTCGGTGGCCATCATCATGATCTGCAACACGCCGAGAAACTCGGCCTGCATCACCAGGAACATGACGCCGATGGCGGTTTGCGAGAACAGCAGCGCCAGGGCGGAACGGACCATCGAACGGGTGCGGAACACCACGATGCCGAACCACACGGCCGCCACGCCGAAAAAGGCCAGAAAGACCATCTGCGCGGTCATGCCGGTCATATCGGCACCACCAGCGCGATGACGCCGACGAGGAAGATGTTGGCCAGCGCCAGCGAGACGCCCAGCTTCCAGCTCAGCGCCAGATAGCGCTCCTCGCGGATGCGCGGCAAGTAGCGCCCGGCGCTCAGCATCAGGGCGGCGACGATCAGGGTCTTGATCGCGCTCCAGGCCGCCGGCGGCAGCCATGGGCCGAGCCAGCCGCCGAGATAGAACGTCACCGTCGCCCCGGCCAGCGCCAGGATGACGACCAGGCGGCCCAGCCGCAGCACCGCCAGCCGCACACCGGTGTATTCCGCCTCGACCCCGCCGGCCAGCTCGCCCGTGGCGTCGGGCAGATCCAGAGGCGGCAGCCAGGCGAGCCCTATCGCCGCGATGACGAAAAGCACGAAACCGATCGGCTGGTAGAGCGCGTTCCACAGCTGCGCCTGCGAGGTGACGATCACCGTGGTCGAAAGCGATTCCGCCCGCATGGCGACGGCGGTGATCGGCATCACGATCAGCATGGCATAGGCGATGAACTGGCCCAGGAACCGCCAGCCCGCGATCATCGAATAGGCGCCGTTCGGGCCCCAGCCGGCCATGATCAGCGCCACCAGCACATAGGCCAGCGCGGCGTTCAGGAAAAGCGCGCCGGTGGCCAGATCGGTGATGATCAGCCCCGGCGCCAGCGGGATCACTGCCGCCGCCATCAGCCCCGCAACCAAGAGCAGCACCGGCCCGGTCTCGAAGAACAGCCGGTCGGGCTTGCGCGCCAGCACCGATTCCCGCCCGAGAAGCGCCAGCGCCGCCCAAGCGGGCCCGCTCAGGCTCAGGTGGCCATGCACCGCCCAGCGTTCGATGACGGCCAGGAAATAGGCGCCCGCCGCAAGCGACAGCAGAACGATCAGAATGGTCAAGCGCGAATCTCCCAGGGCGAGAGATCAAGCGAGCCCACCGCGACCAGCGCATCGCCCAGTTCCTGCTGCGCCGTCAGCGCCTCGATCAGCGCCAGATGCAGGGTCGAGGGCGCGTCGAGGCGGGCGTTTACGACCTGTCCGCCCTCCAACCAAAGCTCCAGACGCGCCGCGCCGCGCGGGGTTTCCACGGTTGCCGCGCCTTCGCCGGAAGCGGCGCCGATGTCGGCCAGAACCGGCTCGGCAATCGCGCCCGCCGCCGCGACCAGGCGCAGGCTCTGGGAAATCTCGTCGCAACGCAGCCGCAGTCGCGCCAGCGCGTCGCCGTCGGTCTGACCGAGCGGCGCGAAGCCAAGCGCCGCCAGCGTCGGATCATCGCGGCGGGCATCCGATCCGCCGCCGCGCGCCCGGTCGACCGGGCCGCTGGCCGGGCTGTCCTTGCCGATGCGCGCCATGCCGCCCAGCCGCATCCGCAGCAAGGGCGCGCTTTGCACCCGGCGGATCAGGCCGGCGATGCGCGCGGAAAGCGCGGCCAGGCCCGCGGCATCGGCGTCGCGCGCCGCCAGTTGCAACGCCCCGGCCCGCGCCGCGAGCCAGGAAAAGCCGGTTTGCGCGCCGAACTCGGCCAGCCAGCCGAGGTGGCTCGCGATCCGCTCGCGCTCGATCGCGGCGGCGGTGGCGCGGCGCGGACCGTTATCGGGTTCGATCCCGGCGGCGGCCTCGATCGCCGCGCAGGCCAGCGCGCGATAGGCGACCGGGCTGAGCGGCATCATCGCCGCCAGCCGGTCAACAAAGGCTGCGGGCGCCACGGCTGCGCCGTCAAGCAGGTCCATGCCGCCGACCAGGCTGGTCACCTCGCTCGCCGCCACGGTATCGCCGTCGAGCGTCAGAGTCAGGCGCAACCCGGCCGGCAGGCCGGAAAGGAACGGCCCGAAGGGCACCTTGATCCAGTCCATCTGCAACCCGTCGCTGCTGCGCGGCTTGCCCTGGGTCAGATCGACCATCGACATGAAATGCGCCTCGATCCCGTCGTCCCGCACGGCTGAATGCGTGCCGTGGCCATGGTCGTGGCCCTTTTCCTCGGCCTTGACGAGGAACATGCCGCATTTCGGGCAACTGCCGGGCTGGTCGGAGACCACCTCGGGGTGCATCGGGCAGAAATAGGTCACGGCCTCGGCGGCGGCGTGCTTGCCGTGGTCGTGCCCGCAATGATCGTGGCCATGGTCGTGGCCCTTGTCCTCGGCCTTGACGAGGAACATGCCGCATTTCGGGCAACTGCCGGGCTGGTCGGAGACCACCTCGGGGTGCATCGGGCAGATATAGCTCGCGGCCTCGGCGGCGGCGTGCTTGCCGTGGTCGTGCCCGCCGTGGCCATGATCGTGGCCATGGTCGTGGCCCTTGTCTTCGGCCTTGACGAGGAACATGCCGCATTTCGGGCAACTGCCGGGCTGGTCGGAGACCACCTCGGGGTGCATCGGGCAGATATAGCTCGCGGCCTCGGCGGAATGGGCGGTGGGATCGGTCGCGGAGGTCGTGGTGGCCGACATCGGATGGCTGGACATGGCGGGTTCGCTTTCGCTGGGTCGGAGGGCAGGACGGTCGCCGGCGGCGGTCTCGCGCGGCACGAGGGTCATGCCGCATTTCGGACAGTTGCCGGGCTGGTCGGAGATGACCTCGGGGTGCATCGGACAGGTGTATTCGATGCGCACCTCCAGGACGGCGGCGGTGAAATCCTCGACCTTTGGTCGAAAGGCGCCCTCGGCGAGGACGCGGCGCAGATCGGCAAGTCCGGCGGCCAGCCCGGCCTGCGACAGGGCGCCGGTGGCGTCGGGTGCGGGCAGCGGCGCGATGTCGCCCGCGCCCAAGGCCAGGATCGCCCGAGGGCGCGGCATCTGCGCGTAGGCCACTGCGGCCGCGTCGCGCAGACCGGGCGGCAGCGGGCCGACGACGATCAGGACGCCGGCATGGCGCGGCGTGCCGACGATGCGAAGATGCGAGCGCGACAGATCGAGCCCCAGCGCCCGCGCGACCGAGGGGCCGGGCAATACGAAAGCGGTCAGGTCCTGCGCAATCGCCCTGGCGACGAGCCGCCGGAGCCCGTTCATCGCGCCAAAACGCGCGCCGGTCAAAGCCGTCCCCACCATGGTCATTGCCGCCTCAACGCGCCCTGGCTCCAGCCATAGAGCAGGCCAAGAAACAGGACCGCGAGGAAAACGCCCATGTCGAGCAGGGCCACCAGCCCCTCGGCGCGGTAGACCACCGACCAAGGATACATGAAGGCCATTTCCATGTCGAAGGCCAGAAACAGCAGCGCATAACCGCCGTAGCGCGCGTGGTAGCGCACCCAGACCGGATCGCGCGACAGGGTGCCGGAGGTGGCGGGCACGTCCTTGCCCGGCTCGACCCGGGTGCGCCCGATGGCGCGCGCCAGCGCATGCAGGCTGAGCACGAAGCCGAGCACACCGACCGTCAGCCCGAAAAGGATGGCGTATTGGGCCAGTTCGTTCATCTGCACACAGCTCCCTCAGCGGTATTCGTCGGGTCAGGCTAGGGTTTCCGACGGTGCCGCGCAATCCCGCGCCAGCCCGCCACGACGGTTCGATACATCCATAGACGCACGCATGGGCCGGGCATTACGCATCAATCGCCCGCGACTTGCCGCAAGAGATGCCGGATCGTGCGCCGACCGGCAAGGGATCTTGCCGACGGCGAGCACGCCCCGGTCCTCGATCATCCGCAGCGGGTTTCCGGTGGTCGTCCCGGTCCCGGCCGACGCGCGGGCCGCGGGAGACCGCCACCAACGCCGGGCGCGCTTCACCACCCCGCGCAGATCGGGGTGCCGCGACATATTGTCCCGACGGTCCTTCTGAGGCGCGAGGCCTATTGAAGCGCTGCAGGCAGATGTCATCTAGACAATGCGAAGGGGGCGGCCCCGCCGGTCGGGTGAGTTCTGTCCGCTGCCGACGCAGCCATGCGGAGCCAGGAGGCAGGACATGTCCGACAGAAAACCAGTTCAGAACCCGGGCGAAGCGCCGTCGGGGCAACAGCCGACGCGACGGTCGTTCGTGACTTTCGGCGCGATTGCGGTGGGTGCAGTGGCGGCGTCGGGATACCTCTTGTGGCCGGCGCTGCGCCAGAGCGGCCTGTTCAGGACCGCCAGCGAAGCGACGCCAGTTGCGATCTCGATGAGCGGGTTTTCCCCGAACGTGGTGAAGGTTCGCGCCGGCGAGACGGTCAGGCTGCAACTGATCAACAAGGACAACTCGACGCACAGCGATGGCGGCGGCTGGCATCAGTTTGCCATCGACGAGTTGAAGGTCGATTTCAAGGTGGCGCCGCTGGATGTCGTCGAAGTGAGCTTCACCGCCGACAAGCCCGGCACCTATGATTTCTATTGCAACGTCTGCTGCGGCGGCAAAGCCAACCCCTACATGCACGGCCAGCTCGTGGTCGAGGCCTGACCGTTCATGACCACGCGATCGCTTTTGATCGGCGTCCTGCTTTCGGGCATCGCGGCGCTGTCGGTCGGCATGACGGCGGGTTGGCTGCAAGCCCCGGCCAATCTGATGGCAGCGATTCCGGGGGCCATGTCCAACCCGGCGATCACGCTGCCGACGATTCTGGTTGCCGGCCTGCTCGACGGCATCAACCCCTGCGCCTTCACGCTGCTGCTGCTTTTCATCACGGCGCTGCTGGCCGGCGTCGGCTCGGCCGGGCCCGAGGCCGTCTCGGCGGCGCAGCGCAAGATGATGATCAACGGCGGTGCCTTCATCGGGGCGATCTTCCTGGCCTATCTGCTGCTGGGCACCGGGCTGATGCAGGTTTCGACGACGCTGGCGCAGAACCATCTGGGCGCGCGTCTCGGGGCGCTGCTCTCGATCCTGCTCGGGCTCTGGATGCTCAAGGACTACTACCTGCCCGGCGTCGGCCCGAAACTGGCCGCGCCGCGCTCGATCGCCGGGCGGGTGCGCGGCGTGAATGCCTCGGCCTCGGCGCTGACGATGTTCGGGCTGGGCGCGCTGGTCAGCCTGTGCACGGTGCCGTGCAGCGGCGCGGTCTACATCGCCATCATCAGTCTTCTGGCGCTGCAGGAGAATTTCGCCGTCAGCTATGGCTATCTGCTGCTCTACAACGTGATGTTCGTGCTGCCGCTGGTGGTCATCCTGCTGCTGGCCTCGTCACGCGCCGGCCTGAACCGGATGGCGCGCTGGAACCTGCACCACCGCAACCGGATCAAGCTGATTCTCGGCGGCGGCGTGGTGGTTCTGGGCCTTGCCATCCTGGCCACGGCCTGATCCCAACCCATCGCGCCGCTTTGCTCGGACCATCGTCGCGGTGGTCCCGGCCGACAGCCTGTTCCAGCGCTGCGCCCAGGTCTGGAGCTTCCGCCTGCTGGCGGGGCGGGGCGCGCAGCGCCTGATCTGCTTCAGCCGAAGCGGCTCAGGCCGCCGGTGCCCGAAGCTGCGGCATGTAGTCGTGCATCACGCGGCCGAGGCCCAGCGTCAGGTCGGCCAGGACATGCGTGGCCGAGATCACCTCGCGCACCGGCAGCCTGGCCACGGGCGCCAGCGCGTGGTCGTGCAGCTCAAGCCCCGCAGGGCCGCTCCAGGCGCCTTTGACGGTGATGTCTTCGAGGTAGTATTCGACCAGTTCGCAGATCCGCGGCGTGCAATCCACATGCGGGATGATCTTCATCAGCCAGCTTGGCTCCTGCAGCGATTTCAGCACCGCGCCGGTATCGAGCGCCCGGTGCTTGTAGCCCATGGTGGCCGAGGCGACCTCGACCGAGCCGACCATCAGCTTGCCGACCAGCGTGTCCTTCTCGACATGGATGCAGGGATCGGCCAGCTTCTTCGGAAACCCCCAGATCTCGCGCCCGCCGGCGATCGGGCTGTCGTCGTTGAGATACATCGCATGCACATAGCCGCCCTTGCGGCCGTTCAGGCTGACCGGGATGACCTGGCCGCTTTCGGTGTAATCGCCGAAGCCGGTGCTGTCCGGCATGCGGATGAATTCGTATTTCACCAGCGGCTCGGTCACTTCCAGCGGCTCGGGCACGATGGCGCGCAGGGCCTCCATGTCCGTCCGGTAGGTGATGATCATGTATTCGCGGTTGACGAAGCGGTAGGGACCAGGCGGATAGCTCGGACTGGTGAGAGGCATCGCGAAGGCGGATTTGCGGATCGCGTCGATGTTCATGTCCTGTCTCCGTGCCGGCCGGCTGCATGCCGTCGCCGCTGTTCGCCAAGGTCGAATATGCTCACCTCGCCCGGTGCCGCATGCCGCGCGTTCCAGTCGGGATGGGCGAGGGTGGCGTTGACATCATGCGCGCCGGCCGCCCAGTGGTCCAGCATCGAGGCGCGGGAAAACTCGTAGTCCTTCGAGTGCCGTTCGGACCGGCTCTGGCGGTAGATCAGATGCGCGATGGTGAGACTGGGGTGATGGCGACCGTTCATCAGCGCCTGGGTGTCGGGGTCGTCGCGCAGTTCCGGCGGCAGCTTTGCGTAAAGCCGCTCGCCCGCGCCCCCGGATGCATGCCATGCGCACAAAAGGTCGGTGTTCAGCCGCGTCCGGCTGGAAAAGCGGATGTCCTTGGTGCGCGCCTCGATCTCCCAGACCGAGCTCGGCAGACGCCCCCGGGCGCTGAACAGATCGACCTGGAAGATGCACAGGTCATGCTCGACCTGCTGGTCGAGCACGAATTGCAGCGGCGTGTTCGAGACCAGCCCGCCGTCCCAGTAGTGGCGGCCGCCGATCTCGACCGCCGGAAAGCCGGGCGGCAGAGCGCCGGAGGCCATGACATGTTCGGGCCCGATCCGGTCGCGGGTGCTGTCGAACCAGATCATGTTGCCGCTTTCGACATCCACGGCCCCGGTGCTGAAACGCACCACCCCGCTGTTGAGATAATCGAAATCCACCAGCTCCAGCAGCGTGTCGTGCAGCGGCGAGGTGTCGTAGAAGCTGCTGGCGCCCTCGGTTCCCGGCGGCATCAACGCGGCCGAAGGAAAGCGCGGACGGAAAAAGCCCGGCACGCCCTGCAACATCGTCATGTTGGCGCTGATCTCGTTGAACAGGCCGCGGCCGGGCACGCCTTCGGGAAAGGGCACGGCAAAGCTGTTCTGCGTGACCCGCTCCCAGAAGCTGCGCAACTTTCCGACCCGGAGCTCGGGCGGATTGCCGGCGATCAGCGCGGCATTGATCGCGCCGATGGAAACGCCCGCGACCCAGGCATTGCGCCAGCCGCTGGCGAACAACGCCTCGAAGGCGCCGGCCTGATAGGCGCCGAGCGCCCCGCCGCCTTGCAAGACCAGAACGCTCTTTTCTTCATCCGATGGCATGATCCCCGGATCCCCCGATTGCCCGACGCAACTCAGACGCATGCCGGCGCCTTCGTGTTACAACACCCCCCGGCCGGCCCGCCGAATTCCGCCTGCCCGCATGTTCGGCTATCGGGGCGCCGGCCGCCTCATCCTGCGACGGGCGAACCTGCGAAATCGGATACACGACGCTTTGGGCATGATTTCTTGCCCTTAGATGGGGTCATCCTCAATTTGTGTGGTGCAGAGGAAGCATTCGGGCCCTGAGCAAGTTCGGGCCGGCTCGCCCATACATCGCGCGCTTCAAGGTCTTCAATCGGTTGATCTGGCCTTCGGCTTGACCATTGCTCCACTCCATTTCGATCGCATTCCTGACCGCATCAATGTCTCTGTTCAAGATTCGGGCGAACCGCACGATGGGCGCTAGGTCCGTTTCGATCGCATCGTCGATCCAGGCGGGCAGCGGGTCTGCTTTTCGACCACGCAAGATGCCATTGAAACGCATGGCGAGGCGCCGCATTGTTGTGAAGGCAGGCGAGCCTTCCTTGAGAACTTCGACTTTTCTCGCCTGCTCCAAGGTAAATCTTCCTCTTGGTTTGATGCAGAGTGCGGCCGCGATAACCGGGGAAATCGCGTGCCCCGTTTCCGGGTCCCGGACCGGTGCAAGGACCTGATCTTCCTTGGTGGGTCCCTCCTGTTCCTCTTTTTCGGCTCTGCGCCATCCGGCCAAGAGCCGCTGCAAGTTTGACAGGCTGCCCTCATAACCACGTTCTTGGATCAAAGGGAGCAGCGCATTGCCGCTGCGAATACCGTTCTCCCAGCGTTGCTTCAGGTACTCTTCAAAATACCACGCGGAGGAGCGCTTGAGGACGGCGCGCTTTCGGTCAGGTGGCGTCTCGAACTGCAGCCATTTCGCGACGCTACGCCGGGGAAACCCCGTTCGCCGCCCGATCTCGCTGCACGTCAGCCCTTGCTGCCTAAGTGCCGAAATGGTCCTGAAAATCTCTTCTCTGGATTTGCGATGGGCAAGACGTGATTTCAGAAGGTTCTGAGCTGTGCTGATGTTGTCTGCATCGGAGAGTAGGGCCCTGCCAGTTGCACGACCGTGCAGGTTCATTTGCTCCTCGATTGCCATGCGAAGGTTCTGCACGATATGAAACCGGTCGGCGACCTGTTCCGCCTGCGGCGCTCCATGTCGGGCGGCTTGGGCGTAGAGACCGCAGCGATCCCGGCTTATGACTTCCACCTCAGGATGATGCCTTAGCCAGTCGGTGCATGTGACGACATCACGATCTTCGAGAACATCGATGAGGGCACGACGCTCGAGGTCGATGATGATCGTCCCGTAGTTCTGCGACTTTCGCCAACTCCAATCATCGATCCCGATGATCCGTGCGCGTGGTGGAACAACTTGAGCTGCGCGTAGCAACTGTCGGAGAATAGTATCGTCACTGACCCGGATACCCAGTCGCCGCAAGAGCCGTTCAGCTGGGGTGCCGCCAGCGGCGTGCGCCATATGGCCTAAGAGTTGTGCCTGTCGCGACGTCCGGCGCGCATAAGGGGTCGCCACCGCCCCCTCGCGATCGGAGAACGTGCGGCGGCGGCAATCCGAGTTCAAACATCGCCATCGACAAACCCTGAGCTCGATCCAAACCGCTTGGCCCTGAGCAGGAAAATCCTCGATCCGCCGGCGCCGCCAACCATGTCGTTGTCTTGAGGACGTCCCGCACTCAGGGCAGGTGCCATTCGGAGCCAGTCTGCCAGATACGACCCATGCACCCGTCTCAGACTGGCGGACCTCACCAACCTC
>PNJK01000044.1 GCA_013821825.1 Rhodobacter sp. | reverse complement strand
CCAAGCAGTGGGTTTCGATCTCTGTTCCGACCGTCAGCCGAATGGAAACTCCAACTCTCAGCTGCTTCAGAGGGCGCAAAATCCTTCTGCGCCAATGTCTTGTGGCTGTTTACCGGACCGCGTGCGGTTAATAGGCTGGGAGAATACTGGACCGGAGAGACCGCCTTCGTCTTTCCTGAAGGCATGGCCGGTTAACAGCCCCTCCCGCATAACCCTCGAAAACAACGGAAAAATCCGGCCGGAGCCGGATTGGGAGAACGCTTTCGCGAGGGCAAGTGGCGGAGCGGACGCGACTCCGGTCGAACCTTCTCTGGATACTGGAGCCAGCTATTTGGTTGCTTTCTCGAAGAATTCGAAGGGCTTTGCGTCCTGACCGGTGAGGCAGCGCACGCGGATCGGCGGAAGCATTTCAAGGTCTGCTAAGTCGTAGGCCGAGTCATCAGCCAGCGCGATATCGGTCAGTGGCCCGAAGGCCACGTCGATGAACGCGAAGTCGGTCTCCCGGAAGGCCAAGGTATCGAGAACACGAACGAATTCTGGCAAGGCGTGGCGCCAAGGGTATTGCACCGTCAGTAGGATGACAGGGGTGCCACATAGATAGCTTTCCTCAATTTGGAACGGTGACGGATCATTAGTGCCTTGGCCATCGAATTCGTGCCGCCTGACCGTTCCGTTTTCCTTGTCCCGCAGGGTCACGGCAAAGCGCACATCGTCATTCACAGGGTCCAATCGGATCATGAGCGACTGGGTTTCAACGGCGTTTTCCTCAAAAATCGTCTGAAAATGACTAAGCTCTTGAGCGGAAACGGATGCCGCGCAGACAACAACAACAAAAACAAAAGCTGTGAATAGTTGTGATCTCATTCTGCATCCTCGAATCTTGGGCGGGCGACAGAGAAGCGGCAAATGCCGTCAAACTGTCCGCCATCCCTTAGGCCGCGCATGATTTCCTTTCTGGCATTGTAGCTATCTGTATACCTGTTAACACGCCGCGTGATCGAGTCAGTCGCTCCATCGGTGAGCCCTGCGTCGGCAAGGTCTGGCAGGTCGTGGCTAAGCCAGAAAAAGACCGCGGATCTCACGGCATAGACCGGTTCAGCAGCGCGACCCGGCTCAGCCTCGAAGTCAATGCCTTCCCCGAAGTTAGCTTCGTGCCACTCGCTAAAGGCTCGGTAGTTCGCACGCCCGGTTAGTTGAAAAAGACCGCGGCCACGATAGGCCCAACCATCGCCGCTATCTGCATCACCGTTGCCCGAGCGGTTGGCATAGGCGCCGTTCAAACCACCGTTAACCACACCTTCCGCAGCTTTCAATCCAAAACGACCTCGCCCGGAACGATCCCCTCGCACAGCCGGTGATTGACCCCGGTCCGCGAACGATCAGCCATGAGTCGCCAATCTTCCGCCCCGCTCTACGGGCCGATTTGGGCAAGACTGCGGTAGCCCCCCGGCATTTGTACGGGCCCTTCGGTCTCAAGCCCAAAGCCAACACTCCGGCGTCCGTCGACATCCACCCGACCCCGCCGAAAGAGAAACCCGCGCCCGTACCGGTGCCTGCGGACAATCCGCGCACCGGGGTGAAGGATGGCGCGTTGGCCGTGCCAGACCGTCTGCACAAACCGCACATTGTCATTGCGGCCTGGCTCGATGCCCGGAAGAGTGAACGGGAGGCCTCTCGACACCGACGTTGGGGCAATGGCCGCACGACGGTCCCGGATTTCTCGACCGAGGATCAGCGGCGCCACAGGATCCTGAACGCCCACATCCGGGCGCTCGAGGCCGGCAGCCATCCTGTCACCGAAACGAGGCACGGAAGCTCGAAGTCAGGCTCGGCGGTAAGCCTGTCTTGTTCCGGCTCCGCGAAAGGCTGAAGCAGGTGCAGCGACCGATCACCGTTGACGAAAAGCGCTGGGGCTTCTCTGCGAAGAACGGGTACCGCAAGGAAACGGTTGGCAGCGGGTTCCTGATCTTCGAGATCCAGTCCCGGCTGCCGGGTCAGCTGAAATCCACTTGGCTAGAAACTGAAGAGCGGCGGATGGAGGATATGGTCGGCGACATCTTCGCCACCATGCAGGCCGCAACACCGCTTCTGGAGGCCGAACGCCTGGCCGAAGAGGATCGTGAGGCCCGTCGGCGGGAAGACGAAGCCCGGCGCCGGGAAGAGGAACGGCAACGGAAGATCGCCGACAACCGCCTTCGCCGGTTCGGCCAACTGGCCGATCAGTGGGATCGTATAGGCCGGATGCGCGCTTTTCTGGCCGAGGTGAAGGTCCTCCCTTATGGGCCGGATGCTATGGTTGAGGGGCGCAGGCTCGCCGACTGGATCGCCTGGCTGGAGGCCCGGATCGAGGCCCGTGACCCGCTGCGCGCCGGGTCCAGGGCAATTTTCGAAGACCTGGCCACTGTCACCGAGTGGTGGCACCAGCCCTGATCGGGTAGGCCCCGTAAGGGGCAAGAGCAGCCAAGGGGGTTATCCGGCCGGCCGTCCACGGCCGTCAGCGATGGCCTGACCCATGGTCCCTGCTGGCCTCCGCCGTGAACGCCCGCCCGGCGCTTTAGTCATCCTCCAATGGCCGCTGGCGCAAGGCCTCCGTCGGCAGGCCGAGCTTCTCTAGCCGGGCGATTAGGTCTTCCCTCTGCCGGCGCCTGCCGTCGGTCCTGGCCTCGACGGCGGGCTGGACCTCCAGCATGATGGTGATGGCCTTGATCAGGGCGGGAACATCGCCTCTCAGCCCTTTGCGGCAGAGCGCCAGATAAGCCGCCTCCAGCCCGGCGAGGGACACAGGGCTGCCGTCCGGGGTCCGAGCCGTGACCGGCTCGGACAGGATCGCCGCGGCGTCCTTCAGATGGTCCGCTCGGGTTTTCGTGCGGCCCTTTGGGTTGCCCGACTGGCCCTTCTGCCAGCGGCTGGACTCGGGCGGCTTGCGATAACCGATGTCGTAGCACTCAGGCATCGCCGCCTCCGTCCTTCTTCATGGCCGTAGCGATGCGGCGGAGACCCTCCAGCAGCCGCCGTTTCACCTCGGCGGGATCGAGGGACTGGTCTTCGGCATTGGCACCGGCCTCGGCCAGGATCCGGCGCTGCAGATCCAGGGCGCGGCGATCGCCCGCCAGTGCCAGGTCGCGCAGCCGGCGGATCAGCGCCTCCCGGATCGGCATCTGTTCGTCACGGCCCTGGAGCTTCACCTTGCGGTCCAGGACGCGGGTGAGATGGGTCCAGAGGTCGTCCTGCTTCCGGGGCCGACCGCGGGGATTGCCGGACTTGCCCCTGGTGAAGCGGTGCTGCACCGGCGGGCTGGCGTAGCCCACCGGTTGATCGACGGGATCACTCATTCTGCAGCCTCCGGCACAGGCACTGCAGCTTCGTCGACATGGGCCGCGGCACAGACCTGTGCGCGTGCCGCGAATGTCTCGCCCGTGGCCTCCAGCACCGGCTCGACGCCCGTTAACGCTGCGTAGCGGCGGCAGATCACGTCGCAGTAGATCGGGTCAAGTTCGACCAGGCGGGCGACACGGCCCGTCCGCTCCGCCGCGATCAGCGTGGTGCCCGAGCCGCCAAATCCATCCAGCACAATCTCCCCACGTCGGGTGACGTCCTTGATGGCATCGGCCACCAACGCCACCGGCTTCACTGTCGGGTGCAGCGCCAGGTCCTTCTGGTTGGCGCCGAAGCTGTTCACCCCGGGATAGTCCCAGACGTTCGTGCGGTAACGGCCAGTCTCGCCAAGGCCGAAGGTGTTGACATGCGGCGCGGTGCCGACCTTCCAGGCATAAATCAACTCATGTCGGGAGCGGTAAAAGGTGCCCATGCCACCGTTGGTCTTGGCCCAGACTATCAGGTTTTTCTGTTCGCTGTAGATGCGGGAGCCAGCTGTCTGCAGTTCGGCCATGTGGCGCCAGTCCATACAGGTAAAATGGATTGCGCCGTCGAGGCTGACCGCTGCCATGGCGCCCAGCGAGGCCTCCAGAAAGGCGGTGAAGGCAGCAGCATCCATCTCGCCCGAGGCCATGGCGAATTCGCGGTGCTTGACAGTGCCGGAGCCACAGACATGGCCATCGATTTTCACATTGTAGGGCGGGTCGGTAAAAGCGGCTCGGGCACGATCGCTGCCCATCAGCGCGGCATAGACCGCCGGGGCCCGCGCATCGCCGCAGATCAGCCGGTGCGGGCCAAGCCGCCAGACATCGCCGGTCCGGGTCACCGCCGGCCCGGGTTCGGGCAGGGGGGCCTCGTCTGCGGGGTCGGTCGCCGGCTCGTCTGCGGTGTCGTCGAGCAACAGATCAAGCTCGGCGGTCTCGAAGCCGGTGATTTCCAGCTCGAAGTCGAGATCCATTTCGGCCAGGGCATGGAACTCGATCTTCAGGATCTCGCGGTCCCAGCCCGCCAGTTCCGCCAGCCGGTTGTCGGCGATCACATAGGCCCGCCGCTCGGCCGGGGTGAGATGGCCCAGGACGATGGTCGGCACCTCGGCGATACCGAGTTGCCGTGCCGCCGCCACCCGATCGTGGCCCGCGACGATCCCGCCGTCCGCATCCACCAGTACCGGGTTGGTGAAGCCGAACTGGCGCATCGATGCCGCGATCTGTGCGATCTGCTTGTCACTATGTGTACGGGCATTTCCCGCATATGGAATGAGATCTCCGGTCTTTCGATAGGTGATCTTCAGCCGGGTGCTCTCCGGCAGGGTCTGGGGCAGTGCCCCGGTCTTGATGTCAGCCATGATAGGGCCTTTCGTTTGCGCGCAGCCAGCTCGCCGTGACAGAGATCAGGAAGCCACTACTGGGCGAGCGGGTCATCGCTGTTTCAGGGAGAGGCCGGACCGTCCTGGTCCCTGCGAAGGGCCGGTTTCCCGGCACCAGATCGGCAGGCTCCCCACCGATCACTTCGCTTCATTCAATCGGCGCCGCGCGCCAAGCACGGCCCCGGCGCTTCAGGTGAAAGCCATATCCGGTACGCAGACCGCCTCGTCTGCGGCGATCTCCGAGAACGCCATAAGCACCATCGCGTGCCGGACCTCGGTCCGAAGCGCCTGGGCACCGAGGCCGGCGTCGTGGAAGAAGCGGGCCATGGATTTGGCGAAAGCCCTCCGTTCGGACGTGCTCAGGCCGTCATGGTCGATCGCCGGAATGTCCTCGAGGTCAAGCTCGATCGCAGCGGCAACAAGGCCATGTCCGGCTATGACATCGCCGTCGCAGTCCAGCAGCACCGGGGTCATGACCCCAACGGCAACGAGCCCTTCGACAATACGGGCAATATGCTTCCGGTCACAAGGTTTCGGCGCCGGCAGCTTGCTCGCTAATCGGCGCGGGTCGACGCGGAAGAGCTTCTCGCGCAGCTCCGGTGCGACGAGCGAGGTTTCGAAATCGAGATGGCTTTCAGCCATGGATGTTCCTTTCCATCATCTGGCAGTCGCGCCAGCGGCGCGACGGATCAGGCCACAGACCAAAGGTCCTGCAGCGGTTCAGTGATGTATGGGAGGCCAAACCAACACCGGTCCTGGTGCGAAGGGCCGGTGTCCCGGCGCGTGAGAGGAAGACCTCCGATCCGTCTCGCTTCGCTGTCGCATCCCGGGTGTTCAAACCCGGCGCAGTTCAGTTGGTCATGCGCATCGCACGACGCAAGCCCTTTTTGGCGGGATGTATAAGCGGCTTATAGGGAATCTGCAGTCTGGCCCGAATTTGCCCCTGCGAGAGCCCAGAAAGCCCGGCATCGGCGACCACCTCCGGCCCCGTGATTCGTCAGACCGCGCCAGCTTGCTGGACGTCGAGCAGCGCCCCGACCGGCACGCCAAGCGCCACCGCCAGCTTGTCGACCACAGTGATCGTCGGATTGCGCGCGCCGCGCTCCAGATCGCTGACATAGGTCCGATGCAACCCCGCTTGATGCGCGAACTCCTCCTGCGACCAGCCCTTCGACTGGCGTAGCCGGCGCATGTTCAAGCTCAGGCGGGCACGGATGTCCATGCCGCCCAAAGGCCCGTCCTGTCGCCGATCCGTCTACAGACGATCAGTGACATTCCCGCTTGACTTCATCTCCGGCCGGAAGCGTTGATCATGTCACTGATCGACGACATTGGGGGCGAAACTTGGCAGTAGAAGGCACGTTGACGCCACGCGGAGAGGGCACGGCCGGGCGAAGGATGGCCAATCCGGTCGAGCGCCTGGCCGATTACATCGAAGCGATCGGTCTGGTTCCCGCCGAAGATGCCGATGCCTACCGCTACGCTTCACTGCCGCTTTGCGTGATCGATGCCGTCTTCTCGATCGGTGTGAACTATGAATCCACGGTGGCCACCGTCGCCCGGGTCTGCGACCGGCTCGGCTGGCCGCGGCTGGCCCCTTCGCGGGCCGCGCGTGGCGCTTGTCCGCAAGGTCTCACCAATCTTCTGGAAGCGCACGCGGGCCTGACGGCGGAAGAGGCCGCCGTAGAGATTTACGGCAACCGGCAGCGCACCTCGTCGAAGTCAGGCATCCTGAAGGCGGAAGCGGTGCGGCTCTTTGCTGACGCGCTGCTGACCGCCGGGATTGACAGCTTTGCCGACATCACTCCCGACCGAATGGACCTCGCCGAGGCCCTGATCCTCAGCCTGCCCGGTCAACGCAGCGGCATCGCCTTCGACTATTTCCGCATGCTGGCCGGTGACGAATGCTTCATCAAGCCCGACCGCATGGTGCTGCGCTTCGTGGCCACAGCGCTGGATCTTGCCGTAGAGCCCAATCCGCGCCTGTCATCCGTCCTGGTGCGACTGGGCGCCCGGGAACTGGCCTGCCGTGGTTATGACTGGACGCCTCGCACGCTGGATTATGCAATCTGGGTCCGGCAGCGTGGACATGGAGAGTGACGACCCCAAAAAGGTGGTGCACCTGTATCGAAACGACTGGACTTCCGCGTCGTGGCAAGCGGTCCTTGTGTCAGTCGGGCAAGGAGGCGACACAGGTGCCGGATGCCGAGATCCAGGAACTGTTTGCTAAACTAACCGGGCAGTTTGAAGACGCCGCTGCCCTTGCCGCCGAAGGGCAGCGCGCAGGGCTCACCAAAGAGATCGCCGTTATCCTGCTGCGGGAGATCCGTACCTGGACTTGCCCGGAAAATGTGGAGAGCACCAACTGAGGAACCAGGAGGTGTTTTATGGGAAACGGGAACAGACCGACGCCGGAATTTCGGCGTGAAGAGGTGCGGCTTGCACTGACCAGTGGCCGGACGCGGCGGGAGATAGCGGAGGATCTGGGCATCGGCTTGTCGACGCTGACGCGGTGGCTCGGGCAGGAACGGGATGTCAGGGAGCCGAGTGAGGTTCCGGTCGATCTGCATGCCGAGTTGAAGCGGTTGCGGCGAGAGAATGCGGTTCTGAAGCAGGAGCGCGACATCCTAAAAAAGGCCGCGGTGGGTTCAACCGGTCAGCGCAACATCTTTGATTTGAGATGTTCTGAAAGGACCCACAATGGCACGAACCGGACGCCCTGCTCCGCAGACGGGGCATCCTGATCTCCCTCTCGGCGATTGCTTGCAATCGCCTGTCGGCAATGGATGAGCGGGCGCGGGAACTGCTACGACAACTCGATGGTGGAAACGTTCTTCAAGACCATCAAGTCAGAGCTGATCTGGCCGGTTGCATGGCAATCCCGCCAGCAGGCCGAAAACGCCGTCGCCAGATACATCGACGGGTTCTATAACCCCGTCAGGCGGCATTCATCGCTCGGCTTCCAGAGCCCCATCGCCTTCGAGCGAACGGCCCGGGAAGTGAGCTAAACGCTCTCTACAAGAGCCGGGCAAGTCCACGCTGTCACCTGAGCAGCAGGCGGAGGTCGACGACCGGAGGCGTTTCGAACTGGATCATTCCGCAAGGACGCTTGAAACGGCGAAGTCCCATGTCGGCACTGCACGTGAGGCATGGCATAAGCTGGCACGCTTGCGTGAGACATTGGTGCCATTGGGTAGTGACCGCACGAAGCCATTGTCTGATCATGCGTGGGGTACTGCGCTCGAAGCGGTATCAGGAATAGTTGTTGCGGATTTCGATCTCGAGGAGTTGCTACCCGAAGTCTCCGCGCGCGAAGAGATAGAAGTCGATACGGCAACTCGCCCGCTGCCGGACAGCACATACCGCCACATTGCAGCGTCCAAACTCTATACCGACAATCCCGACCAGCTTCCACGTGAGGTCCTGGAGCATTTCGAGCCGATCTGGGAATCCGCGGCCATGAAAGTCCATGATGGCATGGGTGGGGTGCCACGATGGGACAATGTCGACTTTCGATACTTCCGCCCAGAGCTCTTCATGTCACCAAAAGCACAGAAGCCTTTTCGGGATAAGGACCCGGACTCGCCCCTTGCTCCGTTTGCCCCGCCCCCCTTCGACCGGGACAATGCTATGCTTCTTCAGTTGTTTTCGGATCCGCTCATGGGCTGGATGTGGGGTGATGTGAGCCACCTGGTACTTCTTGTTCCGCTTAGGGATCTGGCGGAGGCCAACTTTGACAACGTCATCGCGATTGTCGGCGGATAGATTCACGACAGACGGACGATTACGCGGCCTGCCCCATCCCCTGCCCCACCTTTCCTCCCCGCTCTCAAAACCCCTATCCCCTTCATCTCAATACAGGAAATCCTAGCACCCGAGCGGTCGGACACCATCAGGTGTCGCGAGGTGTTACTCCAACACGTCTCAGCGCACATGAGATCGTGACCGGAGCGGTGACTTCAGGGGATTCACTTCGCGTTTGGAACCAGAATCTGGCTGTCACACGATAGGCCAACGTCCGCTTTCCGCCCTTTCTACTTTCCGCCTTGTCACTTCTCGCTGGACTTCGTTGTCCCCGCAAGCGGTAGTCGTGTCGTGCCGACATGCTGGATTGCTCGGCGCCATCGCCCGGCCGTCCGGGCTCTGCCTGGTAGAAGGGCCGGAACGGATCCGGCCCGAACCAGGAGCCCGATCATGGCAAAGAAACCCACTAAGACGACCGACAGCACCGCGACGGCAAGCACGTCGCCCGCACTGGCTTCTGCCACCCGCCCGGAAAGCAAGAAGGCACAGCTGATCGGTATGCTGCGCCAGCCGGACGGCAGCACGATCTCTGCGATCAGCGTGGCGCTCGGCTGGCAAGCTCATACGACCCGTGCCGCAATCACCGGGCTGCGCAAGGGTGGTCATGCGGTCGAGACGGCCAAGCCTGCGGATGGCAGCATCGGGCTGATCTACCGCGTCGACTCCAAAACAAACGAACAGGCTGATGGCAAGACAAGCACGGAGGTCGCTCAATGAGCGCGGGAATGACCGTGATCGTTTCGTCGGCTACGGCAAAGGAGCTGCCCGCGGCCCTGGCCGCACTGGATAGCGCTGATCGTATCGACCTGCTCGATCTCTGGGGCAACCATTTCGGATCACCGCCCCCGAAGAACCTCTCGGCTCCCTTCCTGCGTCGGGCGCTGGCGTTTGAGCTGCAATGCCGGGAGTGCGGCGGTCCAAAGGCCCGGACCATCGAAGACCTGAGCCGCATTGCCGCGGGCAGCATGTCGCATGCTTCGGTGGGCACCCGACTGCCCCCCGGCGCCAAGCTGGTGCGGGAATGGCAGGGTCGCACCTGGACCGTCGAGGTGATCGACGGCGGATTCCTGATGGGCGGAGAGCGCTATGCCTCGCTCTCGGCCCTGGCGCGGAAGATCACTGGGGCCCGCTGGTCGGGACCCCGGTTCTTCGGGCTGGCGGAAGAGGTTCAGGCGGACAATGTGCCTGCCCAAACATCTCGCCGCAGAAAGGCGGCCTGAGATGGCGCGCCGGATCCGTTGTGCGATCTACACCCGCAAATCCTCCGAAGAGGGGCTCGATCAGGATTTCAACTCGCTCGATGCGCAGGCTGAGGCCTGTGCGGCCTATGTCACCAGCCAGAAGGCCGAGGGCTGGGTGCTGGTCCCGACCCGCTACGATGACGGCGGCCTGTCCGGCGGAACGCTTGAAAGGCCGGCGTTGCTACGTTTGCTCGCGGATATCGAGGCAGGCCTCGTCGACCAGATTGTAGTCTACAAGATCGACCGGCTGACCCGGTCGCTTTCAGACTTTGCCAAGATCGTCGACCGGCTAGATGCGGCCGGCGCTTCCTTCGTCTCCGTTACCCAGTCCTTCAACACCGCAACCAGCATGGGAAGGCTGACGCTGAACATGCTGTTGTCCTTCGCCCAGTTCGAGCGCGAGGTAACTGCCGAACGGATCCGCGACAAGATCGCCGCTTCGAAGAAAAAGGGGCTCTGGATGGGTGGCACGGTGCCCTTCGGCTACCAGCCTTACGGCCGCAGCCTGAAAATCGACGAGACCGAAGCACCGATCATTCGCGATATCCATGATCTCTATCACCAGCTTGGCTCGATCCGCGCTGTCGCGGAGGAGGCGGAGGACCTCGGATATCGGACACGGGCGCGGCCGTCGGCCTCGGGCAGCCGAAGCGGCGGGACGCCCTTCAGCCGCGGCCATGTCTACCAGATCCTGACCAACCCGCTCTATGCAGGCCGTATCCGGCACCGGGACAAGGTCTATCCGGGCCAGCATCCGGCGATCATCGATCCAGCCATCTGGGACGCGCTACAGGAGCGTCTTACTGCGGAAGCGGCGCGCAGCCGCGGCCACGCGAATGTGGCAGAACGCTCGCCGCTGGTTGGCAAACTCTTCGACGAGACCGGGGATCGACTGACTCCGAGCCATTCCCGCAAGAACGGCAAGCGTCTCCGCTATTATATCTCGCGTCGGCTGGTCACCGACAAGCGCGACAGGCACCTCGACGCCTGGCGGTTGCCGGCCCGCGATCTCGAGACCGGGATTGCCCGGATTCTCCGCGATCACCTGATGAAGTCCACTGTACTCACCGATCTGGTCCGCGATGTGTCGGCCGCCGAGATTCCGGGATTGCAGGAGAAGATCCAGCATGTGGCGAACGACTGCGACCCGGAGGGCAGTGCCGATCTCTGGGCACCGCTGCTGCGCCGCGCCGATCTCCAGCAGGGCAGCATTCTCCTGCGGCTCGACCGCAAGGTCCTGGCGGAGCGGCTCGGCATCCTGCCGGACCGGATCGACAGCGAGGCCCGGCGGATCACTGCTCACTTCCAGATGCAGCGCCGCGGCGTCGAGGCCCGCATTGTCCTCGGTGCCGCTGTGCCCCAGGTCGATCCGGTTCTGGCGAAGAACATCCTTATGGCGCAGCGCTGGTATGCCGCCATCAAGGTCGGCGCCTCCTTCGGCGATCTCGCCGCCAGGGAGAAGACCACCACCAGCCGCATCCAGCAAATGATTGGCCTCGCCTTCATTGCCCCGGATCTTCTCGATCAGGTCGCAGCGGGCCGCCAGCCAGTTGCCTTCACCTCGGAATGGATCAAACCGCGGAAGTTGCCCGCAGACTGGGACCAACAGCGGCAGATCGTCGGCGGGCTTTGATCCCGGGGAGGGGCGACCGGGACTGCGAGACAGCACGTTGCAGTCTCAGTGCACCTCACCCCCATGCTGGGAACCTGTATCTTTTGTGTGAAAAAGCGCCTTTGCGAAGTTTCTGCGATCGCGACCCCAGCCCTTCGGACCGCCGCGTCAGCCTCGAAAATACCTAAAGTCAAGTCGAGCGCCCGATGCCTCGCCTGAAAACCGTATCGCGCCGAATGCCAAACAGAGACTCGCGTCGTTTCGGGCGACTATTTCTCGTGCAAATTCAAGTCTCTAGATGCCGACGCACCTCGCAAGCCACGGAAAACGCGCCACAATTGCCATGGCTAAAAAACCGTTCAATATCAATGCGTTATATTATGGCGGAGGCGGTGGGATTCGAACCCACGGAACGGTTTCCCGTTCGCTCAGTTAGCAACCGAGTGCTTTCGGCCTCTCAGCCACGCCTCCGACGCCCTTCATTTAGCGATGGTCGCGGGATGGGGCAAGGGGGAAAGGGTGGTGTCGATCCGTCGGGCGGCCGCAGAAAGACATCGCAAGGCGTTGCAAAGGCCATTCGATTTGCAGCCCCCCGGATGCGGCCAAGGGCAGGGCAAGCAAACCTCGGGCCGGCCGCAAGCGCATGGGTCGGTGCGTGGTCCGAATCTCCAAGCCCGGCAACCGTTGCCAGACCCTTGGCGTCCAAACCAACCCGTTGAAAGCATTGGAAACAGCCGGATCTTCCGGTCCGGGATACTAGCCGCTGAACAGGAAGTGCAGCACGTCCCCGTCCTTGACTTCATAGGTCTTGCCCTCGACGCGGAACTTGCCCGCCTCCTTCGCCCCCGCCTCGCCCTTCCCGGCGATATAGTCGTCGTAGGCGACGGTTTCGGCCCGGATGAAGCCCTTCTCGAAATCACCATGGATCACCCCGGCGGCCTGCGGGGCAAGGGTGCCCTTTTCGATCGTCCAGGCCCGCGCTTCCTTGGGGCCGACGGTGAAATAGGTCTGCAGGCCCAGCAGCGCATAGCCCGCCTTGATCAGCCGGTCCAAGCCCGCCTCATGCAGGCCCATCTCTTCCAGGAACATCGTGGCCTCGTCTTCGGCCAGCTGGCTGATCTCTTCCTCGATCCGGGCGCTGATCACCACCGACGCCGCGCCTTGCCGGGCCGCCATTTCGGCGACGCGGGCCGACTGGTCGTTGCCGGTCGCGGCGCTGGCTTCCTCGACGTTGCAGACGAAAAGCACCGGCTTCGAGGTCAGCAGCTGCAACAGGCGCCACTGCCGCTGGTCGTCCTCGGACACTTTCACCGTGCGGGCGGGCTTCCCGACCTCCAGCGCGATCTGCGCCAGGGCCAGAAGCCGGTCCTGGTCCAGGCTATCCTTGTCGCCGCCCTTCAACTTCCGCGCCAGGTTCGCGCGGCGGCGTTCGACGGATTCGAGGTCGGCCAGCATCAACTCGGTCTCGATCGTCTCGGCATCGGCGACCGGGTCGATCCGGCCCTCGACATGGGTGATGTCGCCATCTTCAAAGCAGCGCAACACATGGGCGATGGCGTCGCATTCGCGGATGTTGGCCAGGAACTGGTTGCCCAGCCCCTCGCCCTTCGAGGCGCCGCGCACCAGACCGGCGATATCGACAAAGGTGATCCGCGTCGGGATGATCTGCTTTGACGCGGCAATCGCCGCCAGCTTGTCCAGCCGCGCATCCGGAACCGCCACTTCGCCGACGTTCGGCTCGATCGTGCAGAACGGAAAGTTCGCCGCCTGCGCCGCCGCCGTGCGGGTCAGCGCGTTGAAGAGGGTGGACTTGCCCACGTTCGGCAGACCCACGATACCCATCTTGAAACCCATGCGACCCTCCATTGGCGACGCGCCGCTTCTACGGGGGCCGCGCCGCAGGATCAAGGTTCCGCAGTCCGTTCTTTCGGGTTGCACCTGGCCGCCGGGCGCGAAACTCTCTCACCAGAACATGGGCCGGGAAAGGCATCGGCATGCGGATCATCTGTCTGAATGGCTGGGGCGGCACGCTGCTCGACCGACTTGTTCCCTATGTCGCCGCGGCGGCGCCGGATGTGCTCTGCCTGCAGGAAGCGGTCCACAGTCCCGAGGCCGGGAAAGACTGGCTGACCTACCGCGACGGCGACCACGTGCTGCCACAGCGTGCCAACTTCTTCCGCGATGTCTGCCAGGCGCAGCCTGACCACCTGGCCGTCTTCTGCCCGGCCGCCCAGGGCGTTCTGTAGGACGGGGACCAGCCCATTCCGTCGCAATGGGGTCTTGCCACCTTTGTCCACCGATCCTTTCCGGTGGTCGGGCAGGTGCAGGGTTTCGTCCACAAGGACTACTCGCCGGACGGCTACGGCGAACACCCGCGCTCGCACAACGCGCATGGGCTGCGTCTTTACGACCAGGCCCGGCGAGGCTTTGTCTGCATCACCCAGATGCACGGACTGCGCGACGTGGCCGGCAAACTTGACACAGCGGACCGATCAGCACAGGCGCGACGGCTGCTGGCACTGTCGGATCAAGTGGCGGAGGAGGGCGACCTGCGGGTGATCTGCGGCGATTTCAACGTGGAGCCGGACAGCGAAACGCTGCGCCTGCTGCAAGACGCCGGTATGGTGGAACTGGTGACGCGCGGCGGCTTTCCCGGCACCCGGACATCCCATTACCGGAAGCCGGCAAAGTTTGCCGACTACATGCTGATCAACCGGCCCGACGCCGTGCTCGGGTTCCGGGTCGAGCGTGATCCCGAAGTCTCGGACCATTGCCCCCTTGTGCTTGAAGTGTAGACCTCGCTGATCGCCCTGGCCCCCGCCAATCAACAGGAGGCCGCACCATGTCCTTTGATCCCCACATCAATTTCCTGCGCAACAGCCGCGTGGCGATGGAGGCCCATCGCGACATCTCCGGCGGGACGCTTGCAGTCGTTGGCCACGACACCGCCCCCGATGCGACAGCAGCGATGCGGGCCTCGGGCCGCGTTCTGCCCTTCGGGCTGCACATGAACGGGCGGGTTCGGCATGACGAACGACTGCTTCGGCACCCCTGGAGGGTTTCTGGCCCTTGGCGGCACCGGGCCGACGCACCCATTGATTTCCCCTGCCCTGCCATGGCAGATGGAGCGAAGCTTGCAGGGGGCCTTCATGACCAGGATCGACGACACGTTTGCCCGGCTTCGCGCTGGGCGGAAGAAGGCCTTCGTCGCCTATATCATGGGCGGCGATCCGGACGAGGCAACGTCGCTCGCCGTGATGCAGGGCCTGCCTTCCGCGGGGGTGGACGTCATCGAGCTGGGGATGCCCTTTACCGACCCGATGGCCGATGGCCCGACAATCCAGGCCGCAGGCCAGCGGGCGCTGGAGCAGGGCATGACGATGGACAAGGTCCTCGCCATGGTCCGCGCCTTCCGGGCCGGGGACAATGTCACTCCGATCGTGCTGATGGGCTATTACAACCCGATTTATTCGCGCGGCGTCGACCGCTTCCTGACGGACGCGATTGCTGCCGGGATCGACGGGCTGATCGTGGTCGACCTGCCTCCGGAAGAGGATGCCGAGCTTTGCATCCCGGCGCAGAAGGCGGGGCTGAACTTCATCCGGCTTGCCACGCCCACCACCGATGACAAGCGCCTGCCGAAGGTGCTGCAAAACACCTCGGGCTTCGTCTACTACGTCTCGATCACCGGGATCACCGGGGCAGCGGCGGCACAGGCGACCGACGTCGGCCCCGAGGTTGCGCGAATCAAGCGGTCCACCGATCTGCCGGTGATCGTCGGCTTCGGCATCAACACGCCCGAAGCCGCGCGGACCATCGCCTCCGTGGCGGATGGCTGCGTTGTGGGTTCGGCCATCGTCAAGGACATTGGCGCGGGCGTTCCGGTCGCCGAGGTGCTGGCACGCGTCAAGGCCCTGGCGGACGGCGCGCATTCGGCCTGAACTCCGGGCAAACGGGTCCGGCCGAAGCCAAACTTCCTGAGCAAGAAATTTGCTTAGAATTCTTGGGGGTCGGGGGACGGGTCGCGCATCCCGTCCATGATCTTGCGCAGGTCGGCCAGCGCGGGCAGCGTTTCGGCCAGCCTTTCCACCGGATAGGTGGCCGCAATCGCCGCCAGGTCGGGCACCAGCCCGGCCACCGCCGCTTGCCGGAAATCGCGGCCCGCCGCTGTGATGAACACGCATTTCGACCGCCCGTCGCGGGCATTGGGGCGCATCTCGACCAGCCCGTGCCGCCCCAACACGGCAAGGCTGTGCGTCATCGAGGTTTTCGGTACCTGAAACGCCCGCGCGAGGTCCAGCGGCGTGCGCCCATCCCTGACCCGCACCAAATGGTTCAGCACGCTGAACTGCGGCAGGGTAAAGCCGGGGGGCAACCGCGCCTCAAAAAGGGCGCGACTCAGCTGGGCAAGAATCCCGACCTCGGTAAAGAAGGTAAGCAGTGTCGCTTCCGGGGTCGGGGGATGGTCAGGCATCCAGGATCTTCGCCTCCAATGGCCAGCGCGGGCTGGGGGCCACTTCGGGACCATAGCCGATGCGCGCCAACATCTGAACCGTCCCGCCCGCTGGCGCAAGCCTGCCGTGCAGATCGGCGTAAAGCGCTGCCATTTCGGGATATTCCTGCAAGGCCTGACTCAACGGTTGAAACGCCAGCCCTGCTCCGGTGGCCGCAAGATTTACCCGCAGCCAGTCTGCCCCTGTGGCGATCTGGTCAGGGCGTGAATTCCCCTCTGTGACCAGCCAGACATGCCCCATCGCCGTATCTGTGTTGGCGTAGACCGCATCTAGCCCCGCCTTGTAGGCCTGGGATGAGGTATCCAAAGCGCTTTCCCGCGTCATCAGGCCTGTAGCGCTCAGCACTTCGAACAGGGGGCCGGTAAAGTCGATCCCGTCGGGGTTGGCATCGACCTCAGCCCGGCCGATGCGGAAAAGATCGACCGATTCCTTGTAGGTATGCGGGGTCTCGATCTCGATCCGCAGGGCCTCACGGGTGAAAGCGCGCCAATTGGCAACCTCTCCCGCGTCGATGGTTCCGCCGAACGTGCCCTGCGTCGCGACGGCAAGCCCGGCCAGTGTGTCGGCCGGAAGGGGACGCGTCAGATCGTAAGGCTCCTTATTGGAGCGACGGCCCATCACATGGGCGAACAACGGATCCGGCGTGACTGTCGCATCCGCCGTGAACACCGCCCGCGCCACGGGGCGGGCATCAAGGGCGCGGTCGTCAAAGCCTTCGGGAAAGAGGGTGATCGTTACGCGCTGGCCATCATGGCTGGCTGCCATCCGCATCAGCTCCAGAAAGCAGCCAAGGCCTATGGTGATCTGGCGGCTGAAAGGATCGGTGTGCGGCAGCAATTTCGCCGTATCGACGAACAGCGTCACCTCGCCATCGGTGCGCAGATCGACCAGCCAGGGCTGCCGGTTATGCGGGTTTGGGGCCAGAAGGGCATAGGACAGCGCCCGGTGGCGGACGTCCGTCCCCTGCCCCGCAACCGTCCATGGCAGGCCGGCGGTGCGTGGCCGGCGGGTGACTATGGCGCCAAGGCTGGCGGTGGCGGCAAGGATGACGCCACCCCCGATCAGGGCAAGTGTACGGCGGCGGGACAGGGTCATGGCTGGCTCCATTTGATACGACTTCGTACTATATGATACGATATCGCATCAAATGCAAGCCCCAAGCCCGCCCCGATCCGGGATTGCGCAAAACCTCACAAATTGGTAACAGAAGATGACCAATCCGCGAGGGAAGCCATGCCCGTCATCACCTGCATCGAGGATCTGAAGCGCCTGCACCAGAAGCGCACGCCAAGGATGTTCTGGGATTACTGCGAAAGCGGCAGCTATACCGAACAGACCTTCCACGAGAATACCTCGGATTTCGCCAAGCTGCGGTTCCGCCAGCGCGTGGCGCGCGATCTGACGGGCCGGGTGCTGGAGAGCACGATGGCCGGGCAGAAGGTGGCGATGCCGGTGGCCCTCGCCCCGGTCGGCAGCACCGGAATGCAGCACCCCGACGGTGAAATCCACGCGGCCCGCGCGGCGGCGAAGTTCGGCGTCCCGTTTACCCTGTCCACCATGTCGATCTGTTCCATCGAGGATGTCGCCGCCGCCAGCCCGGACCCGTTCTGGTTCCAGCTTTACGTGATGAAGGACGAGGATTTCGTCGATGCGATCATCGAGCGGGCGAAAGCCGCGAAATGCAGCGCCCTGGTCCTGACGCTGGACCTGCAGATCCTTGGCCAGCGCCACAAGGACCTCAAGAACGGCCTGACCAGCCCGCCGAAACCGACGATCCCGAACCTGCTGAACATCGCCACCAAGCCGCGCTGGGCCCTTGGCATGCTGAAAACCCCGCGCCGCCAGTTCCGCAACATCGTCGGCCATGTGAAGGGCGTGCAGAAACTGTCCGACCTGACCGCCTGGGCCAACGAACAGTTCGACCCGATGCTCGACTGGGGCAAGGTCGCCCGGATCCGCGACCAGTGGAAGGGCAAGTTCATCCTGAAAGGCGTGCTGGACGCCGATGACGCCCGCATGGCGGCCGATTCTGGGGCCGATGCGGTGATCGTGTCGAACCACGGCGGACGGCAGCTGGACGGGGCGCTCAGCTCGATCCGCATGCTGCCATCGGTTGTCCGGGCCATCGGCGACCGGACCGAGGTCTGGTTGGACGGGGGCATCCGCTCGGGCCAGGACGCGCTGAAGGCGCTGGCTCTGGGGGCCAAGGGCACGATGATCGGCCGCGCCTACATCCATGGCCTTGGTGCGATGGGCGAAGCCGGGGTGACCAAGGCGCTGGAGGTGATCCAAAAGGAAATGGACATCACCATGGCGCTCTGCGGCGAGCGTGATATCTCGGCGGTGGGTCGCCAGAATCTGCTGGTGCCCGAAGATTTCGAGGGCCGCTGGGCCTGACCCACGCCTGTCCGGGCCGCCCCACGCCGTTGCAGAAAGCCGTCGCGGCGCAAGCGAAGAACGCCACCAAGGCCCAATGCGCGGGCGCTTGCCTTTTGATCAAATTATTGCGCATATACCGGGACGCTTCCCGGGGCCCGCCCATGATTGACGACATGACCTCTGACACCCTGATTGCCGGTATCGAAAAAAGCCGCCTTGAGGCCTTCGCGAAGTATGAGGCCGCGCGCTACGCCAAGTCCCGCCCAAAGGCTGCCAAGGCATTGGCAGAGGGGGCCGGCGCCTTTCTGAACGGCGTTCCGATGCATTGGATGGCCGACTGGCCGATGCCGCATCTGCCGCTGGTCGCCAAGGCCGAAGGGGCAACGCTGACCGATATCGACGGCATGACGCTGGACGACTTCTGCCTTGGCGACACCGGCAGCATGTTCGGCCACTCCCCGCCGCCGGTGGCAAGAGCCATTCGCAAGCAGGCCAGCCGAGGCCTGACCTACATGCTCCCGACCGAAACCGCGCTTGAGGCAGGCCGCCTCCTCACCGACCGTTTCGGCACCTTTCGCTGGCAGATCGCCACCACCGCGACTGACGCCAACCGCTTCGCCATTCGCGTCGCCCGCGCATTGACCGGGCGGCCCAAGATCCTCGTCTTCAACGGCTCCTATCATGGCACCGTGGATGACACCTTCGTGTCGCTGGAAGACGGCGTGACCGTGACCAGCCCCGGCCTTCTGGGTCAGGTCAACGACCTGACCGCCACCGCCGTCTGCTGCGAATTCAACGACCTTGCCGGGGTCGAGGCGGCCCTTGCAAAGGGCGATGTCGCAGCCATCCTGACCGAACCCGTCATGACCAACTCCTGCATGGTCCTGCCCGAGGCCGGGTTCCACGACGGGTTGCGCCAAATGTCGCTGCGCCATGGTGCGCTGTTGATCATGGACGAGACCCACACGATCTCTTCCGGTCTTGGCGGCTACACGCAGGTGCATTCGCTGCGCCCGGACATCTTTGTCGTCGGCAAATGCGTGGCGGGTGGGATGCCGACGGCGGTCTGGGGGCTAAGCCCGGCCACCGCCGACCGCTATGTCGAGGTCAATGCCAAGCGCCCCGAAGGCCGATCCGGGATGGGAACAACGCTGTCGGCCAACCCGATGCAGTTCGCCTGTCTGCTGGCAACACTGGCCGAGGTGATGACCCCGAAGAACTATGCCCATATGGAAGCCGGTGCCGAACGCCTGTCGAAGGGCCTGCGCAAGTCCATCGACCGGCATCGCGCGCCCTGGCACGTGGTCCGCGTCGGCGCTCGGGTGGAATTCATCTGCGCTCCCGGCCCCTTGCGCAACGGAACCGAAGCCGCCGCCGCCCACCAGCCGCAGGTCGAGACCGCCATCCACACCGGCCTTCTGAACCGCGGCTCGCTTATCGCGCCGTTTCACAACATGATGCTGGTCAGCCCCGCGACGAAGAAACGCCAGATCGACCGCCTGATCGCCCGTTTCGACTCCGTCCTGACCGCCCTCTTTGAAGAAGCCTGACATGACCCAAACCAGCCCCTCCGGTTCCACCCCGTCCGAGGCGGAAGCCCTCCTTGCCGCCCATCCGGAGATCGAGGCATTTGATCTTATCCTGCATGATGCCAATGGCGTTGGCCGGGGAAAGATCATCCGCCGGCATGAGCTTTTGTCCTTTTTCAACAATGGCCGGCATTTGCCGATCTCGATCCTTGGCCTCGACATCTGCGGCGAAGACGTGCATGAGACCGGCCTGATCTGGGATCAGGGCGACGGCGACCTGCGCGCCTGGCCAATCCCCGGCACCCTGAAGCCCCTGCACAACACCCAACCGCCGCGCGGTGAGGTGTTCATGTCGATGTACATGCTGGACGGCGCGCCGATGACCAGCGACCCCCGCCACGCCCTCAAGCGGCAGGTCGATGCGCTGGCAGCCGCAGGCCTGCACCCCGCCGGGGCTTTCGAGCTTGAGTTCTTTCTTCTCGACCCCGAACGCGGCCCGGACGGCAAGATGCAGCCCGCCCGCGATGTCCTGGACCGCCGCTCCTCCGGCAAGACCGAGGTCTATTCGGTCGATCACCTGCACGGGATGCTGCCCCTGTTCAGCGACATCTACGCCGGGGCGAAAAAGGCCGGGATCACCGCCGAGACGCTGATTTCCGAATACGCCCCCGGCCAGTACGAACTGACCCTGCATTACCGCACCGACGTGATGCAGGCGGCGGATGACCTGATGCGCCTGAAGCGGATCGTGCGGGCGCAGGCCCGGGCGCATGGCGTGGTGGCCTGTTTCATGGCCAAGCCGAATGAGAACTACGCCGGGTCCGGCATGCATTTCCACGTCTCGATGCTGGACGGCGCGGGCAAGAACGTCTTCGTCGAGGCGAAGGAGGGCCAGTGGAACCCGCTCATCCTGCATGCGCTTGGCGGCCTCAAGACCACCATGGCGGAATCGATGCTGGTCTTTGCCCCGCACGCGAACAGCTGGCGCCGCTTCGCCAACCAGTCCTACGCGCCGGTCAGCCCCTCCTGGGGCGTCAACAACCGGTCCGTCGCGCTGCGCATTCCGGTCGGCGACATCAAGGCCCGCCGGATTGAACACCGCCCCGCCGGGGTGGACGCGAACCCCTATCTGGTGGCCGCGACCGTCCTGGCCGGTGTCCGTCACGGCATGGCCAACCGGATCGACCCCGGGCCGGAAACCACCGGCAACGCCTATGCCGAGACCGGCGAGGAACTGGCGATCCCGACCGACTGGCGGTCGGCGATCGAGGCTGCGAAGCGGTCGGCCTTCCTGAAGGACGCGCTGGGCGAGGATATGCACCGCACCTTCACCGCGATCAAATCCGCCGAATATGCCCGCGTGATGCGCACGGTCAGCGAGGTTGATTTCGACCTCTACCTGCACACGGTTTGACGCAAATCCTTTCGAAAAGATTTGCAAACTCCTTCGAAGGAATTTGGCTCACCGCGCCCAGCGGCAGGTCCCGGCACAAACCGGCACTTGCCGCGCAATCGCCGCCGCGATCAGCGCGGGCACCCGGGGGTCAAGCCCGACGGGCGGCAGGATCCGGCCCCGAAATCCGGCCTCGTCCAACGCCTGCGGGATGTCATCGCTGACATGCTCGCCCTCGGCGGCGAAAAACGGCAGACAGACCGAACCAGGACCGAAATCCGCCAGCGTGGCCAGTTGCGGCGACTGGTCGATGAACCCGGTGGCCACCCGCGCCACCCCGGCCTCGTCCGCGATCCGCCCCGCCACATGCCGCGCGATGTCGGATGGCACCGAGGATCTGAACGACCCATGCGCGGCCAGGATCACCTGATCCGCCCCCGCCTCGCGCACCAGCGACACGCACAGGTCATGGACGCCCGCGTCGCAGCCGAACGGCTCCAGCACCTTCCAGCCAACGGCCCCCGCCTCGGCCAGCTTTGCCGGGATCTGAACACGCGTGAACCAGCCCCCTGCCATGAACATCGGGAACACCACCCCCGGCGCCCGGCCCGCCGCCGCCCGTGCCAGCGCGCCCGGCTCGGCCAAGGTCGCCGACGCGACCTGCCAGCCGGGCAGCAACTTGGCCACCCGTGACGCCAGCGCCTCCAGCGCCGCCGCAGCAGGTCCGGGGTCCGAGGGCTGGCCATGGGCCACAATCAGGGCAACGTTTTCCGTCATCGGGCTAAGGTGACCCGCAGCGCGGCGCGGTCAAGCCCCCATGCCGATTTGCCGGACTGGCAAGGCCGCACCTTGCGAAGTCAGCCGCTACGCCTCCGGTTCCTGCTCCATCCGCCCCGCGATGTAGCGGGCGAAATCAAAGTTCGGCCGTTCCAGATGGCTAAGCGGCCCCGGCACCGACAATCCCGCACAAAGGCCCTGGTAAACCCGCTCGACACAGCCCTTGTCCTCGACGTTCACATCGTCAAGCAGCGCCTTCAGCGAGGCGAAATGCCGGTCGGCCTCGGGGTCGCGGGCCCAGTCAGCCGCCATGCCGCCACCGAACAGCACATTCACCCGGCCCGGCCCGTCGGGCGTAAGGCTGAGATACCAGAAATATCCCGGCGTCAGCGTGATCATCAAAGCGGGATAGATCGACAACAGCCAGGTGATCCGCCGCTGATCCCCGGTCAGGGTCGAGTTCGACGGATGCGCCAGCGACAGCGGTATCGTGTCGTTCTTCATGATCCAGTGGTAGTTGAACGCAGGCAGCCCTTCGGGGCAGGTCATCTGCATCAGGTCAACCGACCCGCCGATGGTGCCCTTGTGGCAGACCGGCAGGTGGTAGCTTTCCATGAAATTCTCGGCCAGCACCTTCCAGTTGGTGTCCCAATGGAACTCCTCGCGGAAGGCTTCGGTGTAGGACCCCATGTCCAGATAGCCCACCAGCGCCTCGACATCGGCCAAGGCCTTCGACGGGGCGGGCGCTTCGGGGTTCAACGTGACAAGAATCCAGCCCAGCCAGTTTTCCACCCGCACCGGCGGCAGCTTGATCTCTTCCTTGCAGAAGCCCTCGTTCAGCTCCATCGCCGGGGCGCCGCGCAAGCTGCCATCCAGGTTGTAGGTCCAGGCGTGATAGGGGCAGACGATGGACCGCACATTGCCCCGGCCTTCCAGAAGCATGCTCATCCGGTGGCGGCAGACGTTCGACATGCCGCGCAAGTTGCCCTCGCGGTCGCGCAGGATGATCACCGGTTCGCCCGCCACTTCCATCGTCAGGTAATCGCCGGAGTTCGGCAGCGCGTCCGCCCGCCCGGCACAAAGCCAGTCCTTCGCGAAGATGTGACGCCGCTCGGCCGCGGCGAACTCGGGCGAGGTATAGACCGATTTCGGCATCGCCCGTGCGCGTTCGAAGGGCAGGGCGACATTGGCGCGAAGTTCGGTGATGGCGGCGAGCGCGGAGTCGTGGCGGGTCATGGCGGGCCTCCGGAAGACGGGGGCATCCTGCGGCAGGATGCGCAAGCTGCAAAGGGGAAATACGGCTCCCCGCGCCGGGACCCGGCCTCAGCCGGGGAAATGCCAGTCGATTGCGGTGGCAAAGGCCTCGGCCAGCGCCGGGTTTGCTTCGGGCCCGTAGTGGATGCCGTCGACCGGCGACACCTTCACCACCTGCCCCGCATCCAGGAAGGGCACCCCGACCCGCGCCGCCGCCGCCTTCACCTCGGCCGCCAGCGCCCGGGATTTCGCCGCCCCGCCCGCGAACATGCCGGCCAGACAGCCCACTTCCTCAATCGGCGGCGGCGCGACCAAGAGCACCCCCGGTGCTCCACGGTCCGGCCCCGCCTCGGATGCCAGGATCATCCGCACCAGCCGCTCCAGCGAAAGGGCGATGTCGCCGGCATTGACCGAAAACCGTTCCTTCAGGTCATTGGTCCCCACCATCACCAGCACCACATCCACCGGACGATGGCTTTCCAAAAGCGCGGGCAGCACCGAAAGCCCATTGCGATGCGCGCCTTCCACCGGGTCGTCGTGCAGCGTCGTGCGTCCCGGATGGCCTTCGGCAATCACCTCCCAGTCGGGCAACAATCGCGCCAGCCGGCCGGTCCAGCGGTCGTCCCGGCCATACCGGACCGATTGGCCAAGATCCGGCATCGGCACTGTGCCATGCGTGTTGCTGTCGCCGAAAAGCAGAAGCGTCCTCATTCCCGTCCTCCGTGGTCTGGCCGCAGGATGCACTGCTTTCGCCATCAAGGTGAAGTGGCATCCAAGGCCCGCCCGCGCCAAAGCAGGGGACAAATCCTGATTGACGTACATCAACACCGCGCCGATAGTCCGAGAAAGACCTTGGAGGCGGTCCCGTGCGGCCAACCGTCAATGATATCGCGCGTGAAGCAGGCGTCAGCCTTGCCACTGTTGACCGCGTGCTGAACGCCCGCCCCGGCGTGCGGGAAAAGACCATTCGCGCGGTCAATGATGCCATCGTGAAGCTGGGCTATGTCCGCGACCTGAACGCCGCCAATCTGGCACGCAGCCGCAATTACCGCATGGCCGTAGTGCTGCCGGACACGGAAAGCCAATTCGTTCAGACACTTGCAAAGGCACTTACCGATGCCGGCTCGATCGCCGCGACCGCCAGGATGGAACTGCGCCTCCTCCGCTTTCCGGCCGAGGACCCGCATGCGCTTGCCGCCCTTCTGGCCAGCTTGCCCGGCCATGGCTTTGCCGGCGTCGCCCTGATGGCGCCGGAAACCCCCGTCTTGCGCGACGCGGTGCGCGGTTTGCGGGCCCGGGGCCTGCCGGTCGTGGCGCTGGTCTCGGACTTGCCCAACACCGGGCGCGACCATTTCATTGGTATCGACAACCGCGCCGCCGGGCGCACGGCGGGCGTACTGATGGGCCGCTTTCTTGGTGGTGGCCAGCCGCGGGGCAGCGAACGGAGCGAGGTGCTGGTCCTTGGCCAGTCGCTTCTGGCCCGCGACATGATCGAACGCCGCCGCGGCTTTGACGAGGTGATGCTGCGCGATTTTCCCGGATTGGAAGTCCTGCCCTCGCTGGAAACCCACGGTTCCAGCAGCACCTTGCGGCAGGTGGTAGTCGAACGTCTGGCCAGCGCCCCCGGCGTGCGCGGCATCTACGCGATGGGCGACGGCAACCGCGCGCTGACCCAAGTTCTTGATACGATGGGGCTTTCCGGAAAGCTGACGGTGATCTGCCACGAGCTGACCCCGCATGTCCGCCAAGCGCTGGAGGCTGGCGAGGTTACCGCCGTCATCACCCAGAACCTTGGCCACCTGGCGCGCAGCACCCTGCGCGTGCTGCGCGCCAAGGCCGACAACCTGCCGCTGGACGCAGGCCAGGAACAGATCCGGATCGAGATCCTCCTGCGTGAAAACCTGCCCCCTGCGCCCGATTCGGCCTCTGACACCCCGGCAGAAGCCGACGACGCCGCCTGAACTGGGCCCAAATCGCTTTGAAACCGGGCTCTGACGCAAAATGAGGTACGCACCTCAAAATTGCTTTACAGCCCCGCCCGCCTGCGCCTATCGTCAGGTCAATCCAAGAAGGCCCGGCATTTGCACGGGTCCGCCACAACCACATCGGGAGGAACGCATGAAACACACGACACTTGCCGCCTCGGCGGCGCTTGCGCTGGTCTGGACTGCCCAGGCCAATGCTCAGGCCAATGAACTGACCCTGTGCTGGGCCGCCTGGGACCCGGCGAACGCGCTGGTCGAACTGTCGAAGGACTTCGAGGCGCAAAGCGGCATCAAGATGAACTTCGAGTTCGTGCCATGGCCCAACTTTGCCGACCGCATGCTGAACGAGCTGAACTCGGGCGGCCAGCTTTGCGACCTCCTGATCGGCGACAGCCAGTGGCTGGGCGGCTCGGCCGAGAACGGGCACTATCTCAAGCTGAACGACTTCTTCGCCGCCGAAGGCATCAGCATGGACGACTTCCTGCCTGCCGCGGTCTATGCCTATTCGACCTGGCCCAAGGGCACGCCGAACTACTGGGCACTGCCCGCGATGGGCGACGCCAATGGCTGGTTCTACCGCAAGGACTGGTTCACCAACCCCGACATCATGGCAGCCTACAAGGAAGCCACCGGTCAGGACCTGCGCGAGCCGCAGAGCCAGAAGGAACTGCTGCAGATCGCCCAGTTCTTCCAGGGACGCGAGATCGACGGCAAGACCGTCTACGGCGCCTCGATCTTCACCGAGCGCGGGTCCGAAGGCATCACCATGGGCGCGACCGGCGCGCTTTATGCCTGGGGTTTCAAGTACGAGAACACCCCGGGCAGCTATGACATGGAAGGCGCGGTGAACTCTCCCGCCGCCGTGGAAGCCCTTGAATTCTACAAGACCCTCTACGACACCGCGACCCCGCCCGGCTACGATAACGCCTACATGGAGCAGTCGCTCGATGCGTTCAAGTCTGGCCAGGTGGCGATGGCGATGAACTGGTTCGCCTTCTTCCCGGGCCTCTATGCCGACCCGACCACCGGCGGCGACAAGATCGACTTCTTCGTCAACCCGCCGCAGAACGTCGCGGCCTCTACCCTCGGCGGTCAGGGCATCTCGGTCGTCAGCTACTCGGACAACGTCGAGGGCGCGCTGCAGTACATCAAGTGGTTCGCCAACCCCGATGTGCAGAAGAAGTGGTGGGCCTCGGGCGGCTACGCGGTCCACAACGCGGTGGTGAACGACCCTGCCTTCCCGGAATCGACGCCCTTCGCCGGTGACTTCCTGCAAGCGATGTCTGGCGTGCAGGACTTCTGGCAGGAGCCGGCCTATGCTTCGCTGCTCTTGGCGATGCAGGAACGTCTGCACAACTACGTGGTGGCCGATCAGGGCACCGCGCAAGAGGCACTTGACGGCCTGATCGCCGACTGGACCGAAGTCTTCGAAGACGAAGGCAAGCTCTAGACCCGCCTCAGCCCAAGCCCCCTCGCCGCCTTCGGGTGGAGAGGGGTGCGCCTGTCACCAGAACACCACCCCCTCCCGCAAGGGGAGGGGGCCGGGTGAGGGGGCCTTCCGCCCGCTCCCACCCCACGGGATCATGACCAATGACCAACCCTATCGACATAGCCGCCAAGGCCACGCCGGCTCCGGTCGCCCGCCGCCTGCGCGGCCTCAGTGACCGCTCGATCGCCTGGATCTTCGTGGCCCCGACAATCCTGCTTCTGCTGGCGGTGAACATCTTCCCGCTGATCTGGACGGTGCGGCTGTCCTTCACCAACTACGCCGCCAACCGCCCTGGGCGCGAGGTGGAATGGGTCGGCCTGCGGAACTACATCCGCATCCTGACCGACGACGGCACCTGGGCCAACATGCAGACGACGGCCCATTTCCTGATCTGGACCATCATCCTGCAAGTGGTCATCGGCTTCACCCTCGCCTGGCTGATCAACCGGAAATTCAAGGGCAACGACCTGCTGACCACGTTGATCGTGATCCCGATGATGCTGTCGCCCGCCGTGGTGGGCAACTTCTGGACCTTCCTCTACCAGCCGCAGATCGGCCTGATCAACTATGTGGTCGAACTGGTCTCGGGCGTCCCCGCCTCCTCGTTCTCCATGCTTGGCCCCGGCGGGTTGGCCCCCTGGTCGATCATCATCGTCGACACCTGGATGTGGACGCCCTTCGTCATGCTGATCTGCCTTGCCGGCCTGCGGTCCATCCCCGACTACATCTACGAGGCCGCCGAGGTCGACCGCGCCTCCAAGTGGCGGCAGTTCTGGACCATCACCGTGCCGATGGTGCTGCCCTTCCTGATGCTGGCGGTCCTGTTCCGGGGGATCGAGAACTTCAAGATGTTCGACATGGTCGTGCTTCTGACCGGCGGCGGGCCGGGCAACGAAACCCTCCTCGCCAGCATCGACCTCAAGCGCGAAGCCTTCGAGAAATGGCGCACCGGCTATTCCTCGGCCTATGCGATCATCCTTTTCGTCACGGTCTTCGGCCTTGCCTCGATCTACGTGAAGGCCCTGAACAAGGTGAAAGAAAGATGAGCGCCTATTCCGTCACCGAGCCGACCAGGGTCTCCAAATGGTTCGCCGGCCTTCTGGTCGTGACCTACACGATCATCACCCTGCTGCCACTGGTCTGGATCATCGCCACCGGCTTCAAATCCGGGCCGGACAGCATCAGCTACCCGCCGAAGGTGGTGTTCGAGCCCAGCCTCGAAGGCTATGTCAACCTCTTCACCACCCGCACCCGCATCGCCTCGGATGACTTCGCAGCCCTGCCACCGCCGGAAACCTGGTATGACCAGATCGTGCGCGACACCGGCATGGTCATCGCCGGCCCCAGCCGCTTTGGCGAGCGGTTCATGAACTCGGTGATCATCGGCTTCGGCTCGACCGCGCTTTCGATCTTCCTTGGGACGCTGGCAGCCTATGCCTTCAGCCGCTTCAAGGTGCCGCTGAAGGATGACCTTCTGTTCTTCATCCTCTCCACCCGGATGATGCCCCCCATCGCCGTCGCAATCCCGATTTACCTGATGTATCGGGAACTTGGCCTGTCCGACACGCATCTGGGCATGATCCTGCTTTACACAGCCGTGAACATCTCGCTCGCCGTGTGGCTGCTGAAGGGCTTCATCGACGAAATCCCCCGCGAATACGAAGAGGCCGCGCTGATCGACGGCTACACCCGCTTTCAGGCCTTT
>PNJK01000043.1 GCA_013821825.1 Rhodobacter sp. | reverse complement strand
CCCGCACGACCGGCCCACGTGGCATGCCGAGTCGTGCCTGAAACCACGGAGATGGAAATGCCCAAGATGAAGACCAAGTCGGCGGCGAAGAAGCGTTTCAGCTTCACGGCCTCCGGTCGGGCCAAGGCCGGCGTTGCCGGCAAGCGGCACGGCATGATCAAGCGCACGACGAAGTTCATTCGCGATGCTTCCGGCACGATGCTGCTGTCCGCCTCGGACACCAAGATCGTCAAGAAGTACATGCCCTACGACCGGTAAGGAGAGCACCAGATGTCCCGCGTCAAATCCGGTGTGGTCACCCACGCCCGTCACCGCAAGGTGATCAAGGCTGCCAAGGGCTATTACGCCGCGCGCAGCACCAACTTCCGCACCGCCACCCAGGCAGTCGACAAGGCCAACCAGTACGCGACCCGCGACCGCAAGGCGAGGAAGCGCAGCTTCCGCGCGCTGTGGATCCAGCGGATCAACGCCGCTGTCCGGCTGTTCGATGCCGAGATGACCTATTCGCGTTTCATCAACGGTCTGGCGAAAGCCGGGATCGAAGTGGACCGCAAGGTCCTCGCCGATCTGGCCGTGCATGAGCCCGAGGCGTTCAACGCCATCGCCGGCCAGGCGAAAGCTGCGCTGGTCTGAGTTTTCAGGCTTTTGAGTTTGGAAAGGCCCCGTAGCACTGCGGGGCCTTTTCTATTGGCGCGCGCTGGCAGTGCAGACGAAAGCCAGGAGGTTCACGCCCCCCGGTCCATCGGTTTCTTGAACCAATGCCGACACCGATGGCCTGGCCGCGGGATATTTGGCCGAGAGGACGCGGAATCCTGACAAGTCCTAGCGATTGAAGACTCGGGAGGGGTGGAGTTCTCCGCCCTGGTAGTGGCCGACGGCGACTGCCTGCCCGTTCAGGCTTGCCCAGCCTTCGGTGCCCCATTGGGCATTGGCGATGACCATGCCGGGGTTGCCGTTCTTCAGGCGGGCGGCACCTTCCGGGGTGACCGGGAATTCCGGTAGTTCGGTCAGGCCAAGCTCGAGCGGGAGGAGGCGAGCATCCAGCGCCTCGGTCTTCGCTTCGGCGTCGATGGTTTCCAGCGTCACGCCCTGATCGGCGCGGAAGGGGCCGGACCAGGTGCGGCGCAGCCATTCGACATGGCCAAGGCAGCCGAGCGCCAGCCCCAGATCGCGGGCGATGGAGCGGACGTAGCCGCCCTTGCCGCAGACCATTTCGAGATCAACGTGGTCGGGATCGGGGCGTGCGGTCATGGTCAGGCTGTCCACCCGGAGCGGGCGGGCGGCGAGGTCCATCACCTCACCCTCACGGGCGAGGTCGTAGGCGCGGTCGCCGTCGACCTTGACGGCGGAATATTGCGGGGGAACCTGCAGGATCTGGCCGCGAAACGAGGTCAGGGCGGCTTCGATCTGCGCGTCGGTCGGGCGCTGGTCGCTGGTGGCGATCACGGCGCCCGAGGCATCGTCGGTGTCGGTCTGCGCGCCAAGCGTCACCCGGAACCGGTAGCACTTCAGCGCGTCGGTGATGTAGGGAATGGTCTTCGTCGCCTCGCCCAGCGCCACAGCGAGGACGCCGGTGGCATCGGGGTCAAGCGTGCCGGCATGGCCCGCCTTCTGCGCCGAGAGCGCCCATTTCACCTTGTTGACCACGGCGGTCGAGGTCACGCCCGCCGGCTTGTCCACGATCAGCCAGCCGGTAACGGCGCGGCCCTTCCTGATGCGAGCCATCGGTCAGTCTTTCGGGATGACGGTGCCGACGATCGGCCCCATGGGAAAGCCCGCATCGTGGCGGTTCAGATCGGGAGCATAGAGGCGCGAGATGTTGCCGTCGAAGTAAAGCGCGTCTGCAAGGCCAAGCTCGTCGCGGAACAGGCGGGCGAAGCTGTTGAAGTTGACCGCGTCGTTCGAGATGACAAAGATCGCGCGGGTGCCGTCGGGGCTGACGCCGACACCGTTGCGGATATTGGTGCTATCGCTGCCGGGCAGAAGCTTCGGGTGCAACTGGCCGTCCAGGACCAGCATGGGGCCGGACTGGGTGGCAAAGCGGCAGGCGGGGGCTTCGGCCTTGAAGCTGCGGCTTTCGATGATGCGGAAGGTCTCGCCGATGCAGAATACGCCGTTCGGCAAGAGGCCGAAGTTGCCCGGCCCGTCACGGGTGACCAGACGGGACACCTCGACGCCTTCCTCGATATAAAGGCCAACCGGGGCGAGGTCGCGGTGAAACATCCCGGCATTCATCGCGAAGCCGAGGGTCAGGCCTTCTGCGTCCAGCGCCGCGTTGAGCCTGGTGAAGCTGCCATAGGCGCCGTCAGGGCCGGAATGGAACAGGCGCAGGTCCTCGCCAAGGGTGACTTCGCAAAGCGTGTAACCGGCGCCATCGAAGCTGATGTCGCGGCAGGCGGCGGCGGCAGAGAACGGCAGGATGGCCAGCAGAAACGCAAGGCGCAGCATCAGTCTTCCCCGTCCGGGCCGGACTCTGTGTCCGAGGCGTCGATATCGCGCTGCACGGCCGGGTTGGCAAAGAGGCGGCGGGTTTCGTCAAGCCGGTCGAAGGTCTCGTCCGGGCGAAAGCGAAGGTCGGGGGCGTATTTCAACGTCAGGCCGTGGACAACGCGGTGCCGGAGTTCCGCCTTGTTGCGCGCCAGAGCGGCGATGGCGTCTGCCACCGGGACCGACCCCATCAGTGGCATGATGTAGACCGTCGCGACCTTGAGGTCGTTCGACATCGATACCTCGCCGACGGTGATCGACATGGCGTTCAGGTCAGGGTCGTGGATCTCGGCCCGGTTCAGGACGTCCGAGAGGGTGCGGCGGATCAGTTCGCCGACCCGAAGCTGGCGTTGCGAAGGGCCGGAGCCGGAGGTGGGGCGCTTGTTCGACATGGCGCCCATGTAGGCCGTTTTTTCCCGGCCCGCAACGGCGGGCTTTTGCGCGGCGCAGGAAGACGCTAGGACGGGACAAACTGGAGGTGCGGCATGAACGAAGATCCCGGGATCGTGATCACCGGAGCGTCCGGGCGGATGGGTCAGACCCTGATCCGGCTGGTGCTGGGGTCGGATAAGCTGCGTCTTGCGGGCTGCGTCGAACGCGCGGGCCACGCCTGGATCGGCCGCGACGTCGGCGAAGCGATGGGCGGTGCGGCGGTGGGCGTCAAGGTGACGGACGATCCGCTGGAGGCCTTTGCCAAGGCGCAGGCGGTGGTGGATTTCACCGCTCCCGCAGCGACGGTAGCGTTCGCGGCGCTGGCGGCGCAGGCGCGGGCGGTGCATGTGATCGGCACCACCGGGCTGGAGGCAGAACATCTGGACAAGATCGCAGCGGCGGCGCGGCATGCTGTCATCGTGCGGGCGGGGAACATGTCGCTCGGCGTGAACCTGCTGGTGCGGCTGACGCAAAAGGTGGCCGCGGCGCTGGACGAGGATTGGGACATCGAGATCGTCGAGGCGCATCACCGGATGAAGGTGGACGCGCCCTCGGGCACTGCGCTGATGCTGGGTGCGGCGGCAGCGGAAGGCCGGGGCGTGTCTCTGGACAACAGCAAGGTTTCGGGCCGCGACGGGATCACCGGCGCGCGGGAGCGGGGGACGATCGGGTTCTCGGCGATCCGGGGCGGGGACGTGGTGGGCGAGCATGACGTGATCTTTGCCAGCGAAGGCGAACGGATCGTGCTGCGGCATCTGGCGACGGACCGGACGATCTTTGCCCGTGGCGCGCTGAAGGCGGCACTTTGGGGTCAGGGGCAGAAGCCGGGGCAGTATGACATGATGGATGTGCTGGGTCTCTGACGAGTCATCCAATCCGGCCCCCTTGACGTATCAGGCACAAGCGACTGCCAGGGGGGCTTGTCATGCTGCGTCTGATTGCTACCGCGGTGATGCTTGCCGCGCCGGTTCCGGCTTGGGCCACGGAGTTCAAACCGGTGAGCGACAAGAGCGAGTTCTTGTCCTTGGTGCAGGATCGGGAATTGCGCATCGGGCTTTACAGACTGTCGCTGGCCGTGCTGCCGGACGGGCAGATCAAGGGCAGCGCGCTTGGCTGGTCGATCACCGGATCCTGGGCCTGGAAGGACGGCTATTTCTGCCGCGAGATGGACTGGAGCGGCATGGAGATCGACTATGACTGCCAGTTGGTCGAGGCCCAGGGTGCCGAAAAGCTGCGGTTCACGGTCGACCAGGGTGCGGGCGATTCCGCGGTGTTCCGGCTGCGCTGAGGCCTGGGGTGGCGCGGGGAAGGCGGATTTCCGACCTGTGAAGCGGGCTTGTCAGAAATCGACGGCGATGCCCTTCTTTTCCCAATCGCCATAGCGGACGGGTTCCGGCCCGTCTCGCCCGCCAAGTTCGGGGGGCGGCAGCGCCTTCGCCTCGGCGGCTTTGCGGCGGGCCTCAGCCTCGGCCAAGGCGCGTTTCGCGGCGGGGGGGAGGTTTTCCGGGTCCATGGCGGGTTCCTTGTGCGGACGCTTAGCGTGATATACGCCGCGCAGGGCGGGCAGCAAGGGGATGGCTATGGCCGAAGGTGTGGCGGCGCGGGCGGCGACAGTTGCGATACTGGATGCGGTCCTGGGCGAGGGGCGGATGCTGGAGGAAGCCTCAGGCAGCGACCTGTCGCCGGGGGACCGGGCGCGGGCCCTGCGGCTGGCCGGATCGGTGCTGCGGCACCTGGAGCCGGCGGACCGGCTGCTCGACCGGACCTTGCGCAAATCCCCGCCGCTGACCGTGCGCAACGTCCTGCGGCTGGCGGTGGTAGAGATGGCGCTGGGAGCGCCCGCGCATGGCGTGGTGAACGCTGCGGTCGAGATGGTGCGGCGCGGCAAGCGCAGCGGGCATCTGGCCGGACTGGTCAACGCCGTCTTGCGCGCTTTGCCGGAGGCGGGCCTCTTCGTGGGCGCACCGCCGCAGAAGCTGCCGCGCTGGATGCGCCAACCCATGGTCCACGCCTATGGCCGCGAAGCGGTGGCGGCGATCGAGGCGGTGCAGGCAGCGGAGCCGCCGCTGGACCTGACGCTGCGCAAGGGCTTCGAGGCGCCAGAGGGCGAAGTTCTGCCGACCGGCAGCCTGCGGCTGGCGGCAGGCGGGCAGGTCTCGGGAATGCCGGGCTATGCGGCGGGCGGCTGGTGGGTGCAGGACGCGGCTGCGGCCCTGCCGGCCCAGCTGCTGGACGCGCAACCGGGTGAGCGGGTGCTTGACCTGTGTGCGGCGCCGGGGGGCAAGACGCTGCAACTGGCGGCGGCAGGGGCAGAGGTTACTGCGCTCGACATTTCCGGCCCCCGGATGGCGCGGGTGGCGGCCAATCTGGCGCGCACCGGTCTTGCGGCGCGGCTGGTGGTGGCGGATGCGCTGGTCTGGGAGCCTGAGGCTGCGTTCGACGCGATCCTCTTGGACGCGCCCTGTTCGGCGACCGGCACCGTCCGGAGGCACCCGGACCTGCCCTTCGTGAAGGACGGGACCGAGGTGGAGGGGCTGGTCACCTTGCAGGCAGCGCTGATCGACCGGGCGCTGGGCTGGCTGCAACCCGGCGGGCGGCTGGTCTTTGCCACCTGCTCGCTGTTGCCGGACGAGGGCGAGGGCCAATTGGCGGCGGCGCTGGAGCGGCATCCGGGGCTGGCGGTGGAGCGGCTGGACCTGCCGGGGGTAGTGCCCGAGTGGTGGACCGAGGCGGGAAGTTTGCGGCTGCGGCCGGATTACTGGGCGGACCGGGGCGGGATGGACGGGTTCTTCATGGCGCGGCTGCGGGCACGGTAAACCGCCCGTCACTGGCACCGGGGGTTTCACACCCTTGGCCCCGCGTGAGAGTATCTACGAATACTGCCAGACAACCTTGGAGAAGCTGTCAGGGTCTTGGCGGGAACATGCGGTAGTAAAGCGCGTCGGGCAGGAATTGGCTGCCACGGAAGAGCCAGCTGAATGGGGCGGGGAAGCTGACCTTGAAACGGCGGGATTGCATGTGGCGGAACATGATGTCGGCGGCGGCTTCGGGTTCCATGATGAACGGCATGGAGAAGTCGTTCTTCGCGGTCAGCCGGGTGCGGATGAAGCCGGGGTTGGCAAGCTGCACCGCGATGCCGGTCTTGCGCAGGTCGGCGTAAAGCGACTCCGCCAGCACCATGGTTCCTGCCTTGGAAGCGGCGTAACCGATGGCTCCCGGCAGGCCGCGAAACCCCGAAAGCGAGCCGGTGATGACAATATGGCCCTGTCCTTTGGCGACCATGGCCGGAAGGACGGCGCCAATCACGCGGATGCAGCCGGTGAAATTGACATTGGCCATCGCCTCGGCGGCCCTGGCGTCCCACTCTTGCGCCTGCATGGGCCAGTAGACGCCAGCAAGGAAGACAATCCCGTCAAGGTCGCCCAGTTCAGCGGCGGCAGCCTCGAAGCTGGCGGTTGCGCCGACGTCGACGGGCAAGGCGGTGGCCTTGCCGGGCAGCGAGGCTACGGCCTTTGCGAGGGCGTCTTCGCTGCGGGCGGAAAGGATGAGTTCGGCCCCGGCGGCGCTAAGCTTTCGCGCCAGCGCAAGGCCCAGGCCTTCGGACGCGCCGACCAGCCAGTAGCGCTTGCCGGTGAAGTCCCGCATCAGGAAACCCTCATTCGGCGGGGCTCATGTCCAGGGCGGGGACACGGCGCATCGTGGCGACCAGTTCGGCGACCTTGATGCCGAACTTGCGGAACTGCGAGCGGTTCATGATGGTGCCGTTGTCCATCAGGTACATCCAGTCGGTGACGTCCAGCACATGGCCCCCCGCCTCCGGCGTCAGCCGGATGCGGTAGCGCAGCATGACGCCCGGCCCTTCGACGCGACCGGCGCCAAGGCCCACCACATCGGCGGCGGTGGCGGTGATGTCGCCGGAGTTGGCCAGCGCCAAAGTCCAGGCGCGGTGCTGGACAGTGCCGCTGTCATACCGGAAGACCTCGGAGAGGGTGCCGATGTTGCCCTCCCATTTACCTTCCATGTCGGCCACGAAGCGCGAGGCGACGCGGCCCATGGGCCCGAAGATGATGCCCTCGCACTGGATCGGGCCAGAGAGGTGGGCGCGCAGATCGAACTGCGGGCCAAGGCCCGAATAGTCGGCCGGAGACTGGGCCTGAAACGAGGCATAGCGGCTGCGAAGCGCCATCAGCGTGATGATGATCACGGCACCGAGGAAGGCTGAGAGGATCGGGGGCACGGGATGGCTTCCTTGGTCGGTTCGGGGGCGGGTACGGGCAGTGGCGTGAAGGCCAAGAGGACGATTGCAGTGACTTTCAATACGCAAGGCAGCGCCGCGTAGATCAAAGTAAGCGTGCGAAGGGCGGATTCGGTATTGTCCGGTCCCGGTTTGAAGCCCGCAAGGTCCAGCGTTGGCAGCAGCGTGGCTGCCGCAAGGGCCAGCGACAGCTTCGACACGAAGGACCACAACCCGAAGGCGGCGGCCTCCCTTGTGCCAAGCTGGGCGAGGCGCTGGGCAAAGATCGCCGGAAGAAGCGTCAGGTCGGCGCCCAAGGCGGCACCGGATGCGGCGCTGACCAGGGCGAAGGCCATGCCGTCGCCCGGGCCAAGCGTCAGGGTCCAGAGGAATGCCAGGATCGCCAGCGTCATCGCGGCAAGAAGGACCGGGCGCGGGCCGTGGCGGCCGGCAAGCAGGCTCCAGACAGGGGTGGAAAGTGCGGCGGCGAGAAAGAAGAGGAGGAGAAGCTGTCCCTCCCAGCCGGGAAGGGCAAGGCGGCTTTCGACGAAGAAGAGAAAGAGGGTGGAGGTGACCGCGACCGGGGCCGCATTCAGCAGGGCGATCAGAAGGAGGCGTCGGGAAAGACGGTCGGCAAGGACGGGGCGGAACAGGGTAAAGGGGTTGGGGGTGGGTTCGGCGGCGCGGCCCTGCCACTGACGTCGCATGGCGTAGGTAGCGGCAAGGGCCAGCAGGGCAAAAAGCCCGGAAAAGACGGTGAAGGGGCTGTCGGTCGCGGCGGCAAGTGCCACCGGGGCGACGGCGGCAAGGCAGACGCCCAGAAGCGAGCCGCCTTCGCGCCAGCCGGCCAGGCGGATATGGCCTCCCGGGCCCAGGGCTTCGGCCTTGGCCACCCCTTCGGCATAAAAACAGATCGTCAGGAAGGAAAACGCGCTGAAAAGGCCGGTGAGGCAGAGGGCGAACCACCACAGCGCGGGGATCGGCGGGGGGATGGCAAGAAGGGCGGTCAGCGAGGTGACCAGCAAGAGGACGGCCAAGGCCACGCCAAGACGGCGGCGGGGGCGCGTCGCCTCGGCCAGCCAGCCAAGCGCGGGGTCCTGCACCACGTCGAACAGGCGCAGGGCCGCAAGGACGAAGCCCATGGAGGCAAGGCTGACGCCGTAGCTGTCGACATAGACCTTCGGCGCGTGGATGTAGATCGGCAGGCCCGTCGTGGCGATCAGCGCGGCGAAGAGCGACCAGGGGTAGAGGCGGCTTGTCATGGCTTTGGCGACCGGGCGTCGCGCGGGTCGGGGCGGTCGTTGAATGGAGCGCGTGCCGCGCAAGTCTTTTGTCTCGCCTCTGCGCGCAGGCGCGCAACCGGCTCCATCGTGCCTCCGGCGGGGATATTCGGGAACAGGTGAAAGGCGGGCGCTGCGCTCTGTGGCAACCGATGCAAAGTCATCGTGAGACGTCTTCGCCGGGAGGAGTGGGCCGGGCGTTGAACTTGACCCGCTTCAGCGCCAGTTTCAGCGCCTGCCAGTGGATCAGTGCCAGAACCCGGCGCGAGCCGAAGGGGCGGCGGAGGGCGGAGGCGAGGATGCCGCGATTGGTCAGGGGTTCGCGCGGGCCGATCAGGTTGGTGAATAGGCCCCCGGTTTCGGTGGTGTAGTCGATCCAGATGCCGATCCGGTCGGGGCGGATGTCGAAGCGGAAGGCATAGGTCCCCTCGACCGGCTGGAACGGCGAGACGTGGAAGATCTTCCGCGCGGTGATGGTGTCTTCGCGGGTGACGGGTGCGCAATCCTCGCGGTGGCAAAGATAGGAATGCCGGTCGCCATAAGTGTTCGATACCTCGGCGATCACGGCGCGGAGATGGCCGAGGTGATCGTAGGAGAGCCAGAAGCTGACCGGGTTGAAGACGTGGCCGAGGAGCCTCGGCTGCGCCAGAAGCAACACCCGGTCGGCGGCAAGCCCGTGCGAGGCCAGCACCTCACGCGCCCAGGCGACGCCCCTGCCCTGCCCCGGCGGGCCGCCGTGGTCGGCGTCGTGCAGCGACATCAGGTTGGCGCGGTTACAAGAGAAGAGGCGCGGGCCTTCGGCCTTTTCGGGGTCGAGCATCAGGAAGTCGACCGAGTAGCGGAAGGCATTGCGGACCAAGCCCTTGCGGCCATGAAACGTCTCGGCCCTGATCCGCTGGGCCTGCATCACGCGGCCAGTCGCTGACGTTGGCGCTCGGACAAAGCGGTCACCACGTCCACCGCCGAGGCGAAGCCGTCTTCGTGAAAGCCGTTCTTCATCCAGGCGCCGCAGAACCAGGTGTTCTGGCGGCCATTGGTGGCGCGGATCGCGTCCTGCGCGGCAAAGGCGGCCACGTCGAAGACCGGATGATGGAAGGTGTTCACATCGTGGATCAGATCCTCGCGGATCGGTCGGGTGGTGTTGAGGGTGACGAAAAGCGGGTCATCCTGCGGAATCGCCTGCAGCGAGTTCATCCAGTAGGTCAGGTCGATCTTGTCGCCCGCGCCGGTCTTTGGTTCGACGTAGGACCAGCTTGACCAGACCTTGCGCGCCTTCGGCATCAGGCTGGTATCGGAATGCAGCACCGCCTCGTTCGGCTGGTAGCGGATGGCGCCAAGGTTGGCGGCCTCAGTTGGGGTCGCATCGGACAGCAGGCGCAGGGTCTGGTCGGAGTGAGTGGCGAAGACGACATCGTCGAACAGTTCCCATTTGTCACCCTTGGCGCGGACGAGGACCGACCCCGCCTCGCGCCGGACTGCGGCGATGGGAGTATGGGTGCGGATGTCCACGCCCTGAGCGACCATGGCGGATTGCAGGCGGCGGACGTATTCGATCGACCCGCCCTTTACGGTGAACCACTGGTGCTGGCCTTCGAAGTCCAGAAGCGCGTGGTTGCGAAAGAAGCGCACCAGCGCCTGTGCCGGAAACTCGAGGATACCCGAGGTGGGGGTGGACCAGATCGCCCCGGAAAACGGCGTGATGTAGTGGTCGCGGAACCAGGCGCCGGTGCCAAGCCGGGCCAGAAGGTCGCGGATCGTCATGGATGGATCATTGGCCACGGCTTCGGCGTTGCGGTTGAAGTGCAGGATGTCGCCAAGCATCCGCAGGAAGCGCGGGTCAAGCACGTTGCGCCTCTGCGCAAAGATCGCGTCGACCGAGGCGAGACCGTATTCCAGCCGCCCGCCCTTGATCGAGGCGCCAAAGCTCATGCTGCTTTCGGTGGTGGGGACCGCCAGCTTTTCAAAGAGCTTGACGAGGTGCGGATAGTTCACGCGGTTGTAGACTATAAACCCGGTATCGACTGGCTGATCCTTGCGCTTGCCCGCGATCACGGTGCGGGCGTGGCCGCCAAGCCGCGGCTCGGCTTCGAACAGCACGACGGAATGGGTGTCGGCCAGAAGATGCGCGGCGGCCATGCCGGAAATCCCCCCTCCGATGACAGCGACGTGGCGGCGGGCGGAGCCCAGGGTCTCGAACGGCATTCGGGCAATTTCCTCATTGGGTCTGTCCCGTTTACGCGGCGAAAACCCGGTCGGATCACACTGGCCGGGTGAAAAGAAGCTGTCAAAGGATGTTGGGAGCCGTTCCCTTGACTGCATCGTGCCTTGAATCAAGCTTGGCGCAGGAGTGATCCGGCAGGCGAGAAGCAACGTAGAACTGACATGATGCTTGACGCCATGAGACCTGATATTGAGGAGAGATCCTACCCGCCGCACCCTGGTGTTGTGGCCTCCGGGTATGGGTTGACCCGCAAGAGGGATCGATCGGTGGCGAAGGCGGAAGACGGAACAGATTGGGCGGGCCTGTTGATCCGGGTGCGCGACAGTCGGGACAGGGCAGCCTTCGCGCAGATCTTTCGCCATTTCGCGCCCCGCGTGAAGGCTTTCCTGATGAAATCGGGCGCCGGGGCGGCACTGGCCGAGGAATGCGCGCAGGATGTCATGGCGACGCTGTGGCAGAAGGCGCATCTGTTTGACCCCTCGCGGGCATCGGTATCGACCTGGGTCTACACCATCGCGCGGAACAAGCGGATCGACGCGCTGCGGAAGGACCGCCGGGCCGAGCCGGAAGAACTGGACTGGGGACCAGAGCCAGAGCCTGACCAGGCCGAGGCGATGGAAGCCCAGGAAGAAACAGAACGGCTGGGCCGCGCGTTGGCCAGCCTGCCGCAAAAACAGCGCGCGCTGATCGAACGGGCCTATTACGGCGATCTCTCGCACAGCGAGATTGCCGCCGAAACGGGCCTTCCCCTTGGGACGATCAAGTCGCGCATCCGGTTGGCGCTGGACAAGCTGCGCCACCACATGACGTGAAGGACAGACTGGAAATGACGATACGCCACCACCTTTCGGACCCGCTGCTGATGGCCTATTCGGCCGGCCAGCTGCCGGAAGCCTTCAGCCTTGTCGTGGCGACCCATGTGTCGCTTTGCGACGAATGCCGGGCGCGGCTTGGGTCTTTCGATGCGGTCGGCGGTGCCGTGATCGAAGAAATCGACGAGATTTCGATGGGTGAGGAAGCCTTGCAGGCGGCGCTTGCGCGGATTGACGGGTTGCCGCAGGCGACGCGGGCGGAACCGCTTAAACCGGCGGGGATCTTTCCGGCGCCGCTGGCCGACTATGTCGGTGGCGATCTGGCGTCGGTGCGCTGGCAGCGGATCGGCGGCGGGGTAAAGCAGGCGATCCTGCCGACCGGTCGCGATGCTTCGGCACGGCTGTTGTACATCCCGGCCGGTACGGCGGTGCCCGACCACGGCCACCGCGGGATGGAACTGACGCTGGTCCTGCAAGGCGCCTTTGCCGATGACGACGTCCGCTTTGGCCGTGGCGACATCGAGATTGCCGATGAGAATCTTGAACATACGCCGGTCGCTTTGGCCGGAGAGGATTGCATCTGCCTGGCTGCGACCGACGCTCCGCTGCGGTTCCGGGGAATCCTGCCGCGCCTGGCGCAGCCGCTGTTCAGGATCTGACAAGTCGGGGCCCGGGCCTACTGGTCTGGCAAGCCCTGAAATCTTACCGCAAGAACGGGCCAGTCGCCGGAAAGGGTGACTGGCCCTTTTGTCAGGATCAGGTCGTCCCGCGCCAGTTCGCGCCCGTTCACCCGGCACGGGCCAAGCGCGTAAAGTGCCAGCTGGCCCCCGGACGGAAGGCTGTCATTCTGCGCCAGAAAGACAGTGGGGCGGGGCAGACTGCGCGCGGTCATAACGTTGAAATCGTCAGATTGCCGGCCATTCGTTTCCGTCGCCATCAACGCCACATCGCCGGGAAAGGCCACGGGCAGCAACGGGTCACAGCGGAAAGCGTGGTCCTCGCCGGTCAAGCGGAAGCCGGGACCGGACAGGACCGTCAGATTGCGCTCGATCCCCGGAAAGATCGAAAACGGCCCGTCCTCGACCACCGAGGCGCGGGACAGGCGGGCAAGCATCTCGCCATTCCGCTCGCACCGCCAAAGCTCTACCGTAACGCCCCGGCCGTTCTTCCAGGGTTGGCGGGTATAGTCGGCGGAGGTCAGGTGGATCACTCTGCCGCCCGTGGCCCGATGACCGGCGTGGGGTCCGCGGGCGCGATCTCCTCGAAGTCGAAGTTGTCCAGCCGCCGGGCGCGCTTGCCGGCTTTTTCAGAGGAAACCTTGATATCCTCGATGTCCTTCGCGGCCTGGCCGAAATGCCGGTCAAGGCTTTCGACCCGGATGCCCAGCCGGTCGACATCGGCGTAAAGGAGCGCCAGCTCCTTGCGGATCGCGCCGGCCTGTTCGCGCATCCGCGCATCTTTCAGGACCGCGCGCATGGTGTTCAGCGTGGCCATGCAGGTGGTGGGCGACACGATCCAGACCTTGACCGCAAACCCCTCGCGCACGAGTTCGGGGAAATTGGCGTGCAACTCGGCATAGACGGCTTCCGAGGGCAGGAACATCAGCGCCCCATCCGCCGTCTCACCCTCAAGGATATAGCGGTCGGCAATCGCGCGGATATGGGCGCGGACGGCGGTACGCATCTGGGCTGCCGCCTCTTGCACGCCGCGCGGGTTATCGGCGCGGCGGATCGCCTCATAGGCCTCCAGCGGGAATTTCGCGTCGATGACGATGGGGCCGGGGGGGTTGGGCAGGTGGATCAGGCAGTCAGCCCGCTTGCCGTTACTCAAGGTGGCCTGCATCGTGTAGGCGTCCTTCGGCAGCGCCTTCTGCACGATGTCATGCAGCTGGATTTCCCCGAAGGCCCCGCGCGTCTGCTTGTTCGACAGGATGTCCTGCAGGCTTAACACATTGCCGGAAAGCTTCTCGATATTGGCCTGAGCCTTGTCGATGGTCTCCAGCCGCTGCTGCAACTCTCCCAAGCTGCGCGCGGTGCGGGTCGAGGTGCCGTGCAGCGCCTCGGTCATCTGGCGCTGCACCTCGGCAAGGCGCTGCTCCATCACCTGCAGCATGGCGGTCTGGCTGACGGCCTGGGTCTCGGAGACATGGTGCAAGCCCCCGGCCAGCCTTTCCTGCCCGTCGCCAAGCTGTTGGATCCGGCTGGAGAGCCAGCCGATTTCGCGCATCAGGGGTTCGGCGGCAGTAGCCGACCGGCTGACGCTGCGCAGGATCATGAGGAGGAGGACAAGCAGGATCAGAGCCGCTGCCCCGAGGATCAGCACTTCGGGGTCGTTCCACGCATAGGTCTGGCCAAACAGCGTGATCATCGGCGGCCGAACAGGCGTTCGATGTCGGCAAGCGACAGTTCGACATAGGTTGGCCGCCCGTGGTTGCATTGACCGGAAAGGGGCGTCGCCTCCATCTCGCGCAGAAGGGCGTTCATCTCTTCAGGGCGCATCTGGCGGCCGGATCGCACCGAACCATGGCACGCCATGCTCGACAGGATCGCGTCGATCCGGGCCTGCACCAGCTGGCTGTCGCCCGAGTCGGCAAGTTCGTCAAGAATGTCGGCGATCAGGGCCGGACCATTCACCGGTCCCAGCACAGCTGGGGTTTCGCGGATCGCCACGGCACTGCCGCCGAAGGGCTCGATGGTCAGGCCGACCTTGGCAAGAGCGGGGGCGGCGTCCAGAAGCCGGGCCGCATCGGTCGGCGACAGGTCCACGATTTCCGGAATCAGCAGGGCCTGCGCGCGGATGCCGGTTTCCGCCATCTGGCGTTTCAGGCGTTCGTAGACGAGGCGCTCGTGGGCGGCATGCTGGTCGACGATCACCACCCCGGTCGCGGTCTGGGCGACGATGTAGTTTTCATGCAGTTGCGCGCGGGCAGCCCCAAGCGGGTGGGTCCGCGCGGCTTCATCGGTGTCTGGCGTGGGGCCATCCGGGGCGAAGGCAGCAGCCATCGGCGCCTCGGCGAAGCCGGGCGCCGGCGTCTGAAAGGCAAAGGCACGCGCAAGGCTGGGATGGCTGGGCCGGTCCATCTGGTAGACGCGCGCCGGTTCGGGGCGGAAGGCCTGCAACGTGGCCGCGCCGACGGTCGAGGAGGCGCGATGCCCTGCCCCGGTCAGCGCCGACTTCAGCGCGGTGATGATCAGGCTGCGCGCGGCATCGGGTTCGCGGAACCGCACCTCGGCCTTGGCCGGATGGACGTTCACATCGACGCGCTGCGGATCGGCGATCAGGTTGAGCGCCGCCGCCGGATGGCGGTCGCGGCTGAGGACGTCGAAATAAGCGGCGCGCAGGGCGCCATACAGCATCCGGTCCTGAACCGGGCGGCCGTTGACGAACAGGTATTGCTGGGTCGAAGATCCACGCGAATAGGTGGGCAGGGCGGCAAGCCCCTGCAGGCGCAGCCCGTCGCGTTCGGCGTCGATGCGCAGGGCGTTTTCGGTGAAGTCGCGCCCAAGGATGCCGGTCAGCCGCCCCTCAAGCGCGTCGAAAAGGTCGCCCTGCTGCGGATCGGCGCGGAACATGACGCGCGCTTCAGCACCCGACACATCGCGCAGGGTGAAGCCGACTTTTGGGTCCGCCATGGCAAGGCGGCGCACGACATCGGCCACCGCCTGCACCTCGGCCCGGTCGGAGCGGAGGAATTTCAGCCGGGCGGGGGTGGCGTAGAAAAGATCGCGCAGTTCGACCACGGTGCCGCGCGACAGGGCGGCGGGGCGAACCGGGGACAGGCGGCCCCCGTCGCAAGAGATCTGCGCGGCGTCATGGCCATGGACCCGCGAGGTGATGGTCAGCCGCCCCACCGCGCCAAGCGACGGCAGCGCCTCTCCCCGGAAACCGAAGCTGCGGATATCCAGAAGATCGGACCCGTCGATCTTCGACGTGGCGTGGCGCGACAGCGCCAGCGGCAGATCGTCCGGAGTCATTCCGCAGCCGTCATCGGTCACCCGGATCAGCGTCTGGCCGCCATCAGCGATGTCGATCTGAATCCGGCCCGCCCCGGCATCCAGGGCGTTTTCCACCAGTTCCTTTACGGCGGACGCGGGACGTTCCACCACCTCGCCCGCCGCGATGCGGTTGACCGCGGCCTCATCCAGCTGCCGGATCACCGGACGGCCATCAATGCCCGCTATCTTGGGGGTGTGAAGGGTCATGCCCCCATCTGTAGCAGGGCCGGTCGAGTCGGGGAAGAACGAAACAGGATTGCTATTGCGCGTGGTTGCGCTTTTCTGGCCTTGCTTCGTGCTGGCGCGAAACGTGAGGGCTGTGATGCAAGACATGTTGACGCTGGCGGGGGCGAACCTGCTGACGCCAATGATCCTGAGCTTTGCCTTGGGCCTTATCGCGGTCCTCGCACGAAGCGAGCTTACCATCCCCGAGGCGGTGGCGAAGGCCATGTCGATCTACCTGCCGTTCTCGATCGGGTTCAAGGGCGGGATGGCGGTGGCACCGGCAGTGGCGGGCTGAGGCGTGCAGAGCCACACGGCGAAGCGGGTGGAGATCATCATCGAGGCCACGATGGAGAGCCGTCTGACGGCGGCGCCGGAGACGGCAGAGGTGACCGGGTTCACAGTGCTACCGGTTCGGATCGGGCCGGTCCGGGCTGGGGTGGGGATGATGGAAGCGTCATTGCCGGGCTGTCGCTTGCCGGGCGGCTATCGTCCCGGCTTGCGGCAGAGGCCGAGCTGGCCCGGATCGGGCGATACCATGCGACCGAGCCGATGCTGGTCTGGAATGAAGATCGGTATGATGCCGACGCCACGCCAGAGTTTGAAGCGGGCCGGCTGGAGGATCACCACGCCGCCCATCTGCGGGGCGAGGTAGCGGATGACCGCGGGGCGCATGCGGTGTTCTGATCTCTGGAGTTGCCCCCGCCTCAGCCCCTCCCCATGACGGGAAGGGGAGGCCGCGTGAGGTCAACGTCAAAGGCCGGTCGGCTGGCCCACCACGACGAAATGCAGCGCGTCGGGCAGGAAGATGCGGGCGGCGACGCGCTTGGCATCTTCCAGAGTGACTGCCTCGATCTTGTCATTGCGGGTGACGGCGTAGTCGATGGGCAACCCCTCCATCTGCATGCCGACGAGGATGTTGGCGATGGGGCCATTGCCGCTGAACCGCAACGGGTATGATCCGGTCAGGTAGGTCTTGGTCGCGGCCAGCTCTTCGGCGGTGATGCCTTCGGCAGCGATGCGGGCCCATTCAGCGCGCAGCACCTTGATCGCCTCGGCCACCTTGTCGCTTGAGGCTGCGAATTGGCCGAGGATCATTTCCGAATTGTCCTTGGTAACCAGATAGGTGCCGATCCCGTAGGTCAGCCCGCGCTTTTCGCGCACCTCGCTCATCAGGCGGGCGGTGAAGCGGCCGCCGCCCATCACTTCGTTCAAGATGTAGGCGGCGAAGAAGTCCGGGTCATCACGGGGAATGCCTGGGTGGCCGAAGAGGACAGTGGCCTGCGGCGTGGGGAAATCGACGACGGTCTGGCCGGGTGGCAGCAGCCAGTCGGCACGCTGCGGCATCGGGGCGCCGGTGGCGGGCAAATCGCCCAGCAGCCGGTCGAGGAGCGGGCCAAGTTCGGCGGCGGTGATGTCGCCTGCGGCTGCGACATAGATGCGGTCACGCGCCAGTGCCCCCTTGTGGGCAGCGACGATGTCGTCGCGGGTAAGGGCTGTCACCGTGTCGATGGTGCCATCGCTGGGCGAGCCGTAGGGATGGTCTCCGAAGGCCAGGGCGTTGAAGGTGTTCGAGGCGATGGCATCGGGGTCCTTTTCGTCCGAGCGCAGGATCGAAAGCACCTGTTCGCGGACGCGGTCCACGGCATCCTGGTCGAAGCGGGGATTGACCAGCGCTTCCCGCAGCAGGGTGACGGCCTGATCACGGTTTTCGGTCAGGAAACGGGCCGACACGCCGACCGAATCGTCGCCGGCGTCGAAAGAGAATTCGGCGGCAAGGCTGTCGCGGGCTTCGGCGAAAGCGCGGCTGTCCATGTCGCTGGCGCCTTCCTCGATCAGCGCGGTCATCAGGTTGACGGCACCGCGCTTGTCCGGCGCGTCAAGCGAGGTGCCGCCGCGGAACTGGATTTCGAGGGCGGTGAAGGGGATACCGTTGTCCTCGACCAGCCAGGCGGTGATGCCTCCGGGCGAGGTGACTTCCTGGATCTTTATCTCGGCCCGGGCCGGAAGCGCGACGGCGATCAAAAGGGCGGCAAGCAAGCGGATCATTGGTCGGACCCTTCTTCCGGCGCGGCGGCCGGCAAAACTTCGACGGCAGGCTCTGGCGCGAGCGCGGCTTCTGGGGCGGGTTCCGGTTCTGGCCGGGTCAACCAGCCGGTCACGGCATTCCTGCGGTCGAACACCCGTTCGGCGGCGGCCATGATGTCGGCTTCGGTCACGGCGGAAAGTGCGTCGTCCCAGCTGTCGACATCGGCGACCGTCAAGCCGATGCTCAGCGCCTCGCCGTAGCGGCGGGCGAGGCTTTCGACGTCATCACGGGCATAGATGTCGCCAGCGCGGACCTGGGTGCGGATCCGTTCCAGCGCTGCGGAATCGGGGCCGGTCCTCAGAAACTCGGCTATCACGCGGTCCAGCTCGGCCTCGGCGGTCTCCAGCGAGACGCCGGGACTGGGCACCACGATCAGGCCGAAGGTCGCGTCGTCGATCGACGAGCCGCTGTAGAAGGCCGAGGCATAGACGGCGGTCTGGCTGTCGAATTGCAGCGCACGGGCCAGGACCGAGGTCTGGCCGTTGCCGCCAAGCAGTTCGGCGAGCACGGTCAGCGCGGCGGCCTCTTTCTGGTTGCCGGGATCGCGTTCGGGGGCAAGGTAGGTGCGGATCACGTAGGGTTCGGACACGCGTTCATCGGCCAGCGTCATGCGCCGTTCGGCAAGCTGCGGCGGTTCCTGCGGGCGGTCGCGCGGGGTGATCGCATCGCTGGGTTCCAGCGGGCCGTAATACTTTTCCGCCAAAGCCTTGACCTCATCCGGCGACACATCGCCCGCAATGATCAGGGTGGCATTGTTCGGCGCGTAGAAGCGTTCGTAGTAAGAAAACGCATCGTCCCGGTCGAGTTGTTCAATCTCGTGCCGCCAGCCGATGATCGGGATGGCGTAGGGATTGTTCATGAACTGCGCCGCCCGCATCTGTTCGGACAAAAGCGCGCCCGGGCTGGTGTCGGTGCGCTGCGCGCGTTCTTCCAGGATGACCTGCCGTTCGGTTGCCACGTCTTCTTCCGTCAGGCGCAGGTTGCGCATGCGGTCGGCTTCGAGGCCCATCACCAGATCAAGCCGGTCAGCGGCGATGCGTTGGAAATAGGCGGTGTAGTCCCATGAGGTGAAGGCGTTGTCATCGCCGCCCTGCGCCTCGACGATGGCGGAGAATTCGTTGGGGCCGATCTTTTCCGTGCCCTTGAACATCAGGTGTTCCAGGAAATGCGCGATGCCGGAGTTGCCTGCCGGTTCGTCAGCGGAGCCAACGCGATACCAGATCATCTGCACGGCCACCGGCGCGCGGCGATCTTCGATCACGACGACTTCAAGGCCGTTGTCCAACGTAAAGGTCGTCACGGCTTCCGCCGCCGCGGGCTGGGCGCTGGCGAGCGCCAGAGCGGCGCAGAGGCCAAGTTCAAGCAAGCCGATCTTGGGCAGGCCGATTCTGCGGCCAGTGGTTCCGGGCATCAGGTCCTCCGCGGGGTTTTCAGGGTAAGGTGCGGGCACGGGGCCCGCAGTCAAGGCCTGCATACGGGCTTGTTACTCTTCGTCAGCCTTGCGGGGTGGTGCAGAGGGTGTCTTGACCCCCAGTTTCCGCCAGCGGGCCAGTTCCGCATGCTGGTCAAGCCGCTGCTTGAGGTAGGCCTTGTAATAGACGTTCACGTTGAACAGGCGTTCCAGAATGCGGCCGTTGTTGTCGCGCCGCCATTCAAGGTCTTCCGCCGCCAGCGTGGAGCGGATGCCGGATTCGACACCGAACCGGGCCGCGTGCGAATAAAGCGCGCCGTCGCCGGCAGGGATACCCCCTGCGGCCAACGGCTTGCCACCCAAGGCGACGATCGCCTCGTCAAAGGGTTGCGCGTCGGCACGGTTCGACCCGCCAAGCGCGGGTTCGGGAAGTTCCGACAGGTTTTCCGGCATTTCCAGCGGTTTCGGCGGCACGATCGCGAATTCGTCCGGACCGCTGCCGGAGCGCAGGTTCATCAACTGCGGCGTGCCATTGCCGCCGCAGGCTGCAAGCGTCAGCATCGTCGCAATCGCGAAGACCGCCTTGCCTGTCTGTGCCCGCATCCCGTGCCTCCGAACCCGTCTTTTGTCCGTCTTAGCCTAAAGCTTGGCGGTCGTCACGGGGTCTTTAGCGCTTTGTCCGGGCAGGTTTTCCCGCTTTTGGATCGCCCCCGGCGAAGAACACCAGTCCCAGCGCACCTGCAAATACGGCGATATCGGCCACGTTGAAGGCGTAGGGATTCTCGATCCCGCAGCAGGATATGTTCAGGAAATCGGCGACCGCGCCATACACAATGCGGTCGATCACATTGCCGAGTGCGCCGCCAACCAGAAGCCCGGCGCTGATCTGCGCCCACCGGCTCTGCCCGTCGCGGCGAATCCACAGGATAACCCAGGTGGAGATCGCAAGCGCGACAACGATCAGCACCCAGCGCACGATGTCGGTATTGCTGGCGAGGAGCCCGAAGTTCACGCCACGGTTCCAGGCGATGCGAAAGACAAGGAACGGGGGGAAGACTTCGATCTCGCCCCGTTTGATGAGATCGAGACCCTGCACGACGGCCAGTTTCGTGACCTGGTCGATCAGGAAGGTCAGGATGGCGGTGATGGAAAGACGGCGCATGTCAGTGCCGGAAATGGCGCTGGCCGGTGAAGACCATGGCCAGGCCACGGTCGTCGGCGGCGGCGATGACCTCGTCATCGCGCATTGATCCGCCGGGCTGGATGATGGCGGTGGCCCCAGCCTCGGCGGCGGTGATCAGGCCGTCGGCGAAGGGAAAGAACGCGTCGGAGGCGACGACGGCGCCTTGGGTAGGGGGTGCGGGCAGGCCCAGCGCCTCGGCCATGTCCTGCGCCTTGCGGGCGGCGATGCGAGTGCTGTCGACGCGGCTCATCTGGCCTGCGCCGACGCCGACGGTCGCGCCGTCCTTGACGTAGATGATGGCGTTGGATTTGACATGTTTGGCCACGGTCCAGGCGAACATCAGGTCGGTCAGTTCGGCCGGGGTCGGGCCGCGTCTGGTGACGACTTTCAGGTCAGAGGCCGCGATATGGCCCGTGTCACGGTCCTGCACCAGAAAACCGCCCGCGACCTGCTTGAAGGCAAGGCCCCTGGCCAGCGGATCGGGCAGCGAGCCGGTGGTCAGCAGGCGCAGGTTCTTTTTCGCGGCGAAGACCGCCTTGGCTTCGTCGCTGGCGCCCGGAGCAATGACGACTTCGGTGAACATCTTGACGATTTCCTCGGCGGTTTCGGCATCAAGGTCCATGTTGAGCGCGACGATGCCGCCAAAGGCCGAGGTCTGGTCGCAGGCATAGGCGCGACGGTAGGCTTCGGCCAGGGTCGGGGCCTGGGCCACACCACAGGGGTTGGCGTGCTTGATGATCGCGCAGGCCGGGGTCGGACCCGCGAATTCCGCCACCAGTTCAAAGGCGGCGTCGGTGTCGTTGATGTTGTTGTAGGACAGTTCCTTGCCCTGCCACTGGCGCGCGGTCGCCACGCCGGGGCGGCGGCTGCCATCGGTGTAGAAGGCGGCGGACTGGTGCGGGTTCTCGCCGTAGCGCAGGGGTTGCGCAAGGGTTCCGGCAAAGCTGCGGTAGCGGGGCGTGGGTTCGTCGATCTCGGCCGCAAGCCAGGTGGAGACGGCGGTGTCATAGGCGGCGGTGCGGGAAAAGGCGGTCAGTGCAAGCTTCTGGCGAAAGGCCAGGGTCGTCGCCCCGTCATGCGCCTTCAACTGGTCGATCAGGGCTGAGTAATCCACCGGATCGGTCACCACGGTCACAAACTTGTGGTTCTTCGACGCAGCGCGGATCATCGCCGGGCCGCCGATGTCGATGTTCTCGATGCAGGTGGCGTGGTCGGCACCGCGCGCCACGGTCGCCTCGAACGGGTAGAGGTTGACGATCAGCAGGTCGATCGGTTCGATCCCGTGGGCGGCCATGGCGACAAGGTGTTCGTCGTCGTCGCGCAGGGCCAGAAGGCCTCCATGGACGTTGGGGTGCAGTGTCTTCACGCGGCCGTCCATCATTTCGGGAAAGCCGGTCACATCGGCGACGTCGCGGACCTTCAGGCCTGCCGCGCGCAGCATCAGCGAGGTGCCGCCGGTCGAAATCAGTTCAACCCCGTGACCTGCAAGCGCGCGGGCAAGCTCCAGCAGGCCGGTCTTGTCGGAAACGGAAATCAGCGCGCGGCCGATGGGAACGAGGTTGGTCATTGCAGAACCCTGTCGCTGGTGCCCTTTGGGTCCGGGAAAGATCAGTCCTGCCCCGCAGGGTCATCGCTTTCCAGATCCCGGATGGCCAGCGGAGTATCCTTTGCCTTCGCCAAGGTCCAGCCTATCCGGGTCTCAAAACCGCGCGCCTGGGACCGAAGCACGATTTGGGTGCAGGAACGCGGCTTCAGGCGGCCCTTTTCCAGATAGGCCGAGGGTTCCAGCGTCAGGCTGGCAGGGCCGGTAAAACGGAAAACCCAGATTTCGCCGCTGCGCAATCCCATCGAAACGGCGGTTTCCGCCATGTCCAGCGTGGCATTTACCTCCGGGTGAAGATGGAAGCGGATCGAAAAGCTCGCCCCTTCCATCGCGCTGGTGGTCATCACGTCCTCGAACCGCCGCCGCGCCTCGGCGGTCAGCGCGGTCAGCGCGTCGACACCAGAGAGGCGGCGCCCGTCCTGGGCAAGGGTCAGGCTGCGGCTGGCCGTCAGGCCATGGCTGGCAAGCCAACCGTCATGCGCAAGGTAAAGGTCGGCCCCTTCCGTCCCCTTGGTCATACGCGAGGTGGTGATTCTGGCGCGCTGGTCCATCGCATCGCTCCGCGCGCCGAAGCGGGAAGAGGAAACCCCGTCCATGCAAAGCGCCGAATGGGACTGCGTGGCCCGCGCCGCCTGCTGCCAGGCCGGACCAAAGCCGGTGCCCGAGCCGCAGTTCACGATCAGCGGCCTGCGGCCCGAGGTCAGCTCGAACGCCGAGGTCGAGGCATGGGCGGTCAAGGCCGCACGCCCGCCGGGTGGCGACGAGGCGTCGACGATGACCGAGGTCCGCCGCCCGGACAGACGGGCAAAACCCATGGCAACCGCAGGCGTGGCACCGAGGCGGGCGCCTGCCGCAGCCAGCGCCTGATCCAGCCGCCCCTCTGCCCCCTTGCCGCCACCGTGGAACCGCGCAAGCTCGCCATCGGCGTGGCGCAGCGTCCGCAGCGTCGGGGCAATCCGGGTGATCGCCGAGGACAGGGCCGCAGGGACAGGATGCGCGGCCTCGGTCATCGCGCTGGCGGCCCAGGTCAGCAGGGTCAGCACCTCCAGCAATTCTTCGGGGTTGCGGGTGGCGATGCCACCTTCGCGGTCGATCTCCATCTCGCAGGCGCGGGCGAGGGCTGCGGTGGCGGGAGCAGTCAGACGTTCCATCCCGATCAGGGAGAGGCCGGCATAGACCAGGCCGGTCAGCGCCTCGAACTGCGGCAGGCCCGGCGCGGCAGCCTTCCAGCGGCGTGACAGGAAAGCCGACTGCCGGGCAAGGGCACGGTAGAAGGCATCGGTGTCGGCGCGGTTGCGGCCAGACAAAAGCAGGGTGGCATGATGGATCCAGCGGATGATCCGGCGGCCGGTCAGGTCGGGCGTCCATCCCGGACCGCGCCCGTTGCCATAGCGGGCGATCCAGTCCCAGGTCCAGTCTTGCGCACGGGTCCGGGCGGCTGCGGTGCCGAAGGCGGCCAGATCGTCCAGCCAGACAAACCCCTGCGCTTCCATCTGGAACTCCAGGTTCGGCATGGTGATGCCCCAAAGCGACTGGTCAGGGGCTTCGGCCAGATGCCCGGCCAACAGGATGTTCCCGGCCACCAGCTGCTTGCCGCGCGCGTAAATGCCGATCGACCGGGGCTCGGGTTGCGAGACGAACCCCCCCGCAGGTCGCGCCTTTCGCGCTGCCAGTGCGGCCAGTCTATCGGCCAGGCGACCGAACCGTTCTTGCGCCATGATGCTGCCGACCACGCCTGCTGCCCCATCCGTCCGGTTCGCCCGGATCCTCGATATGAAGCATAGCCCGACAGGACAGCCCCTGTCACGTCAAAGGCGATGACGCGAATCGATCAGGCCAGATGGTCAATCCTGGCCAGGTGTTGCGCCAGATGCGAAACCTCACCCAGCCAGCGGGTCACAAGCCGCGGATCATGCGGCGCTGCGTGTACGCCCGCCGGGATCTCGCGGGTCAGCACCGCCTCGACCGCCAGCGAGACAGGGATGGATACCAGCCGCGCCATGGCCGTGCCGCGCACGTCGCCCCAGGCATCCAGCGCCCAGGTTTCGTGGTAGACCGGCTTGCCGTCCTTTTCAGCCTTGAGCGACACGAACAGGACCACCCGGTCCGGTTCACCTTCGGCATAGGCGTTTAACGCCAGAAGCTCGGCGGCACGGGCGTTCAGGGCAGCGTCCACTTCGGCCGGCGGTTTGCCTTCCAGCGCTTCGATCTCGGCGAAGATCGGGGCCCAGGCATCGGCCCAGCCGTTCAGCCGGATGGTGCCGCGCACGAAATCGCGCACCTTCCAGTGCGGCTCGAACCGATAATCCTGCATGAAGGGATAGCTGTCGCGGTTGGGATAAACCTCGAAGCTTTCGGGCTGCGGCAAGGGGGCGTCATAGCGGGTGATCGCTTCCCAAGGGCGCGCAACGCGCAGGTCCGAGAAGTGACGCAGGCTGCGCGAGGGGGAGCGCAAGGCTTTCAGAACGCCCGCCGGGGCCCAGCTGAACTTGTAGCGAAAGGCGTTGGGAAGTTTCGGCACGCCGCCACAGTAGGAGGTGAAGCTCAGGACATTTTCCCGATCGAAGGCTTTGGACGCGCGATAGCGGGCAACCAGATCATGCGCCATCAGGTGGTCGATGCCGGGATCAAGGCCGACCTCGTTCACTGACACCAGCCCCGCCTCGCGGAAAGCGTCATCCAGTTCGCGCATTTCCGCCGCGATGTAGGAGGAGGAGGCGAAATGCGCCCCCTTTGCAAGGCAGGCCCTGGCGATGGCGACATGCTGATCGGCGGGCAGCATGGAGACCGCCACATCACCGGGCTGAAGCGCCTCGGTCAGCGCCTCAAGGCTGTAGGGGCGGATGTCGGTGGCGATGTCGCCAACCTCGGCCCTCGCCTTTGCGACCGTCCGGTTCCAGACCACGACGGGATTGCCGGCTTCGATCAGGCGACGCAGGCCGGGGATGGATGAAAGGCCAGTGCCGCACCAGTGGATGGTCATGGTTTCTCTCTCCCTTCGCTTGCCGTGCTGTGTGGCAAGAATTTTCGAAAATTCTTGCAAATCTTTTCGAAAAGATTTGCGCGGGCTTAGACGTTGGCGACATTCCGGTCGAATTCAGCCTTTGCCCGCCCCCAGACACCGGCATCCAGCGCCGTCAGCGTCAGAAGCGAGGGCAAGAGCTGGGCCGCGTAATCCCGCGACGATTCCACTGGCATCAGCGATGGCAGGTTGTCGATAGCAGTCACGTCCAGCGGCGGATTGTCATGAACCCGCAGCGCCGGGGCGTCCCAGTCGGTCGCGCGGTCATAGACCTTGATCGGCGAGAAGTCCGAGGTCGAGTCGCAGGCGATGTCGCCGATCACGGTCAGCTTGCGCGGATCGGTCCTGGCGCTGGCGGGCACGAAGACCGGGCAGCCGGGGCGGGCAAGGATGCAGTTGAGGAAGATCTCGTGGTCCAACACCTCGGGGAAAGGCCCGCCGCTGGCGGTTTCCGCCATGTCCCAACGGGTGACGGCCACGCCCATGGCGGTGCACAGATCCGCAGCGCCAGTGCCAACACGGCCTAGCGCACCGATAATCAGGGCACGGGGACGGCCAAGGCCGGCCAGATCGGCAGCAAGCTGGTCCAGAAGCGCCGCCTTTGAAGGCACCTTGCGGACCGGACCGGCAATGCTGCCGCGCTGCTGTGCGGCCCAGCATTTCAGGCTGACCGCAGCACCCGCATACCCGGCCCAGTAACCGAAGGCGGCGACGCGGCGGCCATCTTCGCCCACCAGATATTCCAGATCGTAAAGCGCCCCGCCCCCGGCCTTGAAGCGTTGCAGCAGCGCCTGACCAGAGGGCTGGCCCTTGTAGGCATGGCCAAACATGATGTGCCGATGGGTCAGGGGCGTGCCATCCTCGGGCAGTTCCTTCAGGCCGAAGATGATCGCGTCGGCGGGGGCCCGGGGCCAGAAGTTTTCGGCTGCGATCTCGCAGCCCGCGGCGCGGTAGCCATCAATCGGGATCGCGCGAACCGAGGACTCCTCGACCGTCACCCGGATGCCTGCCTTGACCAGTGCCGCCGCACCTTCGGGTGTGATGCCCACGCGCTCCTCGTTCGGCCGCTGCTCGGCCCGCACCCACAGATGGGTCATCGCTCCGGTCCTTCCGTCTTCGCTTTGTCCGACTGATATCAGATCGGCAGGCCGCGAACAGGGGGGCAAGGGGCGTGGGCAAGGCTGGGGGCGCCCGGCCAGTCAACCGAAAGCCGGGCCGTCTTTCGGCGCCTCGCCGCATGCCGGGGACCCGACCGGGATGACAGTTTGAAGAACGGAAGCTTTCTCTGGCATTTCTTGGCGAAGACTTGAACCAGACAACGGGCGGGCCGGGCTTCTTGACGATGAACACCGAAGCTTTGCCGCCATCTGACATTTCGGCCGGGGCATTGATCGTGGCCGGGGTGCAAGCCCCGCCACGGCGCACAAATGACGCGCAAAAAGCCGGGGACGGCCCGACGCGACCTCTGACAGGGATCGGCGTCCGGCAGGCCGATGGTGCGATTTCCCGATTCGGGACGGAAGTCTGTCTGCACCGCCGGTCAGTGCCTGTCAGCCCTTAGACCTTGACCGGCCAGGTCGGGTTTCTACCGGGTCGTCATGTTTATGGCGGCGTCAGCGGCCCGGCTACTTTGTCGATGCAATCCGGCGTCCTGGCATCCGAAACCCGGTCAGGCTGATCGCCGGGTCAACGCGGCTCGAGGAACTGATCGTTGGTGAGGAACAATGCAGCCTTCTCAAACGCCCGACCAGCGTCACCCCATTCTTTGCGGACCGGGTAGCCTCTCACCGGCCCGACCAGAGCCTTGACCCGGGCCTGCGCGCCGATGTGAGGCGCAGTGGTCTTGCGCCCGGCAACGGTCAATACCTGCAGGAAACCGTTCTGGAGGAGTTGATGATCTTGTCGGTCCGCCACGTCAGGACCTTGACCAATGGGTGGCGCAGATCGGGCTTGGCAAACCTGCCATCAAGTCGGCTCTCTTCGCGCTTGACCCACGGTCGCGCAAGTTGCTGACAATGCGGCGCAGTGCCAAAGCCGGCGAGGTTTCGGTTCATAAGCCGATGCCGGACCCTGTTGGTGAGGCCATGTCGGCGTTGCCTGACCAGACAGGCGAATGATCGACGACCGGATTGGGCCAGACGGATTGGGTCTGCTGGGGATCAGTGCGCGGCTTCCGGTGCCGGGCGGCGGATCGCCGTGGCGGCGTCCATCACCAGCGGCCGCAAGCCCGCGCCGCCGGCGTCGATGACCTCGAACAATTGCCGCCGCATCCGGGGTTCCCAGAAGTCGTTGATATGGGCGGCGAGGAGCGCCACCCCCTCGTCGTGCGGTTTTGATTCCATGAACTGCGCAATCTGGTTGGCCATGCGCGCGAGCTTTTCAGCCGACATGCGGCACCTCCGTCGTCAAGCGATCTGAATGGGAAAAGACCTCGAACCGGTCGGACCGGGCGAGGGCGATCAGGGTGATCCCGGCCTGCTCGGCCAGGGCGACCGCATCGGCGGTCGGTGCGGAGACTGCGATGATGACTGCGGAGCCAAGCATGGCCACCTTCTGCACCAAGTCGATCGACACGCGAGAGGTGAGCACCACCGCCCCCTCGGGCGGAAAACCGCCCCGCATCATGGCGCCGACCAGCTTGTCCAAAGCGTTGTGCCGCCCCACATCCTCGCGCGCCAGGGTGATCCGGTCGCCGGTCCAGAATGCCGCACAATGGACGGCGCGGGTCGCGTCATGCAGCCGCTGCTGATCAGGGAGTGCCGCAACCGCCGCCATGACCTGCGCAGGCGTCAGCCGGAAGGACGAGGGCGGGACGGACGGCACCTCGCGCAGCGCCTGATCCAGACTGTCGAGACCGCAAAGCCCGCAGCCCACCGGCCCGGCCATCATCCGCCGCCGCGCCGACAATCGCGCCCCGGCTTCAGGTGCGACCCAGACCCGCAGATCCCGGCCCCTCGGCAAGGTCTCGATCTCGACCGACAGGATGTCTTCCGGGCGCGCTATGCCTTCGGTCAGGGCAAAGCCATAGCCAAAATCCACCAGATCGTCGGGCGTGGCCATCATCACCGCTTGCGTGGTGCCGTTGAAGGAAAGGGCCACGGCCACCTCTTCGGGCAGCATCCGTTCGCCCGGTTCAACCCGGGCGCCGAACGCCAGCCGAGGTGTGGCCCGCGCGCCTTTCATTCCGCCGCCAGGATCCGGCGCGAGAGGGCTGCCTGGGCGTTGTATTCCTCCTGCCATTCCGAGGGCCCGTTGGACGGCGACACCTGCACCGCCGTCACCTTGTATTCCGGGCAGTTCGTGGCCCAGTCGCTGAAGTCGGTGGTGATGACGTTGGCCTGGGTATCCGGGTGGTGGAAGGTGGTGTAGACGACGCCGGGGCTGACCCGGTCGGTGATCTCTGCCCGCAGGGTGGTATCGCCCGACCGGCTGGCCAGACGCACCCAATCCCTGTCCTTGATGCCGCGATTTTCGGCGTCATGCGGGTGGATCTCCAGCACGTCCTCATCGTGCCAGACGACGTTCGCCGTCCGCCGCGTCTGCGCTCCGACGTTGTACTGCGACAGGATGCGCCCGGTGGTAAGCAGCAGCGGGAAGCGCGGGCCGGTCTTTTCATCGGTCGCCACGTATTCCGTCCGGATGAACTTGCCCTTGCCGCGCACGAAGCCGTCGATGTGCATCAAGGGCGTGCCTTCGGGCGCCTTCTCGTTGCAAGGCCACTGGATCGAGCCCATCGTCTCGATCTTCTCATAGCTCACCCCCGCGAAGGAAGGCGTCGTCATGGCAATTTCTTCCATGATCTGGCTTGGATGAGTGTAGGTCCAGTTCGCCCCCAGCGCGTTCGCGAGAAGCTGCGTCACTTCCCAGTCGGCAAAGCCCTGCTTCGGCGCCATCACCTTGCGGACCATGTTGATCCGGCGCTCGGCGTTGGTGAAGGTGCCGTCCTTTTCCAGGAAGCTGCTCCCTGGGAAGAACACATGCGCGTAATTCGCGGTCTCGTTCAGGAAGAGATCGTGAACG